>NZ_SCTC01000049.1 GCF_004299445.1 Phenylobacterium sp.
CCCAGGCACACCTCGGCCATGATCGACAGCATGGCGTCGATACGCTCAGGCGTAAGGACCGGAGGGGCGTTCATATAGAACAAACATAGAACATTGATCGACGATTGTCAAGGTTTGGCCGTGTCGCCGGCGATCGGCTTCATCGCGCGCGAAGACGGCCCGACGCCTTTCGGACCTGTCAGGCCTTTCGCGCCCTCGAGGTTGGGCGATGCGGTTCGCCCTCCAGTTCGATCGTCACCTGGACGGTGCGGAAGTCCTGGGTCTGCGGCTGGACAACGCCGCCGAACGCCCGGGCGAGGCGCAGCATGCGCTTGTTCTCGAACATGATCTCCGCCCGCACCCGCTTCAGACCGCGCTCTCGGGCCCAGCCCAACATCTCCTCCATCAGGCGATGCCCCAGGCCGTGCCCCGCCTGATCCGAGCGGACCATGATGGCGAACTCGCCTTCGGGCGCCTCGCGGGACAGGATCAGGCGGACCACGCCCAGTATCCCGTCCTCACCGTCTGCCGCCGCCGGGTCATAGGCGGCCATCGCGATGTGGCGCTCTCGGTCGAACTCGGTGAGCAGCGACGTGAGGTGACCCACAGCCGGGCGGACGGGGGAAAAGAACCTGAGACGCAGATCGTTCGGCGTGGAGCGAAGTCCCATCTGGACCAGGGATTCGGCGTCATCGGTACGAATGGGACGAAGGCGCAGCTTGCGGCCCCGGCCCACGACGATCTCCCTGTCAGGCGACGGGCGTGTGTCCGCATCCCGGTGCGGAGGGTCGGGCCGCCGCAGCGTCGGAGGATGGGGGTTCGTGGGCGATCCAACCATCGCGAGACCTCGAGCCTCCTGAGATTGCGCCGACGGCGGTTGGGGTTGCTCGCTCCTGGAACGTGCAGACCGCCGCTCGGTTGCGCACCGCAGCATCGCCGCGGACTCGGCAACCATTTTCCCGCAACGCTGTTTTTGCTGCGACGCACACACCGGACGCGCGGCGGCGCGATCCCTGCGCCGCCTAAGCCGCGCGCAAGGGCCCGGGCGAGACCCTGACCAGGAGCCTGCCATGAATGTTCTGATGGTGCTGACGTCCCACGACCGCCTGGGCGACACCGGCGAGAAGACCGGCTTCTGGCTGGAGGAGTTCGCGGCGCCCTACTACGTGCTGCTGGACGCCGGCGCCGACATTACCCTGGCCTCGCCGAAGGGCGGCCAGCCCCCGCTCGATCCCAAGAGCGACGCCAAGGAGGCCCAGACCCCGGCGACCGAGCGGTTCAAGTCGGACCCCGACGCGCAGCGAACACTGGCGGCCACCACGCCGTTGGCGGACATCCGGGCGGAAGACTACGACGCCGTGTTCTTCCCCGGCGGCCACGGACCGATGTGGGATCTCGCGGAAAGCCCTGACGCGCGCCGCCTGGTCGAGGCCTTCGCCGCCAACGACCGGCCCATCGGCGCGGTCTGCCACGCCCCGGCCGTGTTCCGGCGGACGCTCGCGGCCAATGGCGAGCCCCTGGTCTCGGGTCGCCGCGTGACCGGCTTCACCAACAGCGAGGAGGACGGCGTCGGGCTGAGCCAGGTGGTTCCCTTCCTGCTGGAGGACATGCTGAAGGCCAACGGCGCCCTCTACGAAAAGGGCGCGGACCAGCAGCCCTACGTGGTGCGGGACGGCGCCCTCGTGACGGGTCAGAACCCGGCCTCCTCGGAACCGGCCGCGCGCGAACTGCTGAAGCTGCTGAAGGCCTAGGGAGAGCGCTCCCGCCTCAGGCCGCCGCCTCTCGGTGCTCCACCATGGTCAGCAGCCGTTCCATGCCGGCGTCGCGGACGCGCATTTCGCGCAGGTGGTCGACGAGGTCGCGGAGGTAGTCGACGTTCCTGCCGGACAGGCCCTTGGCGCCGGCGATCAGTTCGGCCTGGCGTTCGAGGCTGAGCGCGCCGGCCCACTGGGCGTGCATCACGTCGGACAGGAAGCAGAGGCTTTCCACCCGGCGGCCGTCATCCAGGCGGATGAAGCGGCGGGCCTCGATGTAGGTCTCGGTGGGCTGTTCGCGCTCAAGCAGATAGGCGTAGGTCTGGGCCCAGTCGGCCTCGTCCACGCGGTAGGCCGCGCCCCGGCACGCGCCGCCCGGCGCCAGGCCGAGCACCAGGCCGGGTCGTTCGTAAGTGCCCCGATGGTGCACCGAATAGATGCAGAATGCGCGGCGGCGCCCATGTAATGTCGCCCCGCGTCGCTCAACGAACGGGAAGCCAGGCCGCCACATCAGCGAACCGTAGCCGAACACCCAACGTTCCGACGCCATCCCGCCCCATCCCAAGCCACACTGGCAAGCTCTCACTCCGGAATGTCTGTGCCCGATCCGTCCCCGCCCCGCAAACCCAGCCGCCTTCGCCTGTACATCGTGTTCGGCCTGTTCCTCCTGCTCGTGGCGGGCTGGAGCGCCGCGTGGGTCTGGGCCCGGGGCGAAACCCAGTCCCGCATGGACGCCGGCGCCGAGATGCTGCGCCGGGCCGGCTACGAGGTCGGCTGGAAGGACCGGACGATCGGCGGTTATCCGTTCCGCCTGAACGTCACACTGACTGAGGCGCGCATCCGCGACCGGTCGGGTTGGGCGCTGGAGGCGCCGAAGCTGGAGGGCCAGGCCTTCATGCACGCGCCGACCACCTGGGTGCTGGCGGCGCAGGACGGCCTGACGTTCACGCGGCCCATGGGCGGGCCCGTGGCGGTGAAGGGCAAGCTGATCCGCGCCAGCCTCAGCCACCTGACCAACACCCCGCCCAACCTGTCGTTCGAAGGCGTCGAGCTGACGTTCACGCCGGCGCCGGGCGCCAACCCCTTCAGCCTGCAGGCCGCCGAGCGCGTGGAGTTCCACCTACGCCAGGCGCCCAGCGAGGTGGGCGACGAGGCCGGCGTTTGGCTGTCGGTCAAGAACGGCAAGGCGCAGCTGTCGGGCCTGCTGGGCCGGATCGCCGGGGACAAGCCGATCTCGGTGGAATGGGACGGGCGGATCTCGAAGATCAGCGCCGTGCGCGGCCCCGACTGGCCCTCGGCGGTGCGCGCCTGGTCGCAGGCGGGCGGCCGGATGAGCGTCAAGCGCGGCGGCCTCACCGCCGGCGACGCCCTGATCGGCGTCAACTCGGGCTCGCTGGGCGTGGGGACGGACGGCCGGGCGAACGGGGTGCTGGACGTGTCGCTGCGCCAGGCGCCGCGGGCGTTGAGCACGCTTGGCCAGACGGGGACCATCCCGGCAGACCGCGCCGAGGCGGCCGCCGCCGTCGCCCAGGCCCGCCAGACCGGCGACCTGGCCCGCGCCACGCTCAACTTCGAAGCCGGCCAGACCACCCTGGGCCCCGTCGCCATCGCGCCCGCGCCGAAGGTGTACGAGCCGCGGTAGCGACGCCGCTCGGGGGAGGTATAGTCGGCCATGGCCACGCTTTACGAACGCTTCGTCCTGCCCCGTCTGCTCCGGTGCGCCTGTTCGGCGCCGGGGATCATGAAGCAGCGCGCCAAGGTCGTGCCTCTCGCCGAGGGCCGGGTGCTCGAACTGGGGATCGGCATGGGTCTGAACCTGGAGCTCTATGACGCCGCCAGGGTCGAGAGCGTCACCGGGGTGGATCCGGCGGCCGAGCTGCGGGCAATCGCCGAGGCGGCGCCGCGCGACCCTCGACTCTCGGTGAAGGTGGAGGATGGGACCGCCGAGGCCTTGCCCTTCGAAGCCGGGACCTTCGACTGTGTGGTCTGCACCTTCACGCTCTGCTCGGTGCATACGCCGGCCGCGGCGCTCAGCGAGGCGCGGCGCGTGCTGAAGACGGGCGGGCGGTTCCTGTACTGCGAGCACGGCCTGGCGCCCGACGCGGACGTGGCGAAGTGGCAGCGGCGGATCGAGCCGGTTTGGAAACGCATGGCCGGCGGCTGTCATCTGACGCGGCCGGTGACGGCGGCCATCGCAGCGGCGGGGTTCACCGTCCGCAGCAGCGACAGCATGTACATTCCCCGCGCCCCGCGCTTTGCGGGGTGGAGCGAGTGGGGCGAAGCGGCCCCTTAAGGCCCGGCCCTACTGGATGGGCAGGGCGTAGGCGCGCAGCCGGCTGGGCAGCCGCATGGCCGCGCGGGTGGCCTCGCGCACGTTCGGAAACTGCTGCGCACGCTCGGAAATCCGGGTCCAGACGGCGCGCGCGCCCTCTTCCAGGTATTCGATTCCGTCCGGCTTCGTCCGGGCGACAACAACTGAAGACGCCATGGGGCTCTCCTGCAGCGAACGGTGTGCCCTTCTGGCTCACCTGAGGCGTTACGACCCAAAGCTCGTGCCAGACGCGTTCGCGGTTCGCCCGTCGCGCGAACGCTCAGGCGAAAACTTGCGTTCGGCGAACCAAGATAGGGCAGAACGTATCACTCTGCGTCCGGGTGACGACATAAGTGTTGCGCAAAAGCCGCACCCAGCCCCAACAACCCTTCGTGGCAGAGCTTGGCCTTGAGCCGCCTGGCGAGCATCCCTAGGTGCGCGCCCTTCGTTAGTTTCTGGGATTACCAATGAACAAGAACCTCTTCGTCGCGGCCGCCGCCGTGGCGTTCCTCGGGTCGGCTGTGGCCGCCCAAGCTCAAACCGTCGGTCACATCGGCGCCAACTATGGCCGCACCGACCTGGACGTCGCCGGCCTGGACGCCGACGCCGACACCTATCAGGTCGAAGGCGCCGTGCGCTTCGACGCCGGCAAGCTGGGCGCCCAGATCGATGGCGCGATCACCAACTATGACGGCGACGACACCTCGTTCGGCGCCACGGGCCACCTGAACACGAAGGTCGGCGGCGGCCTGATCGGCGCCTTCGCCGGCGCGGAAGCCAGCGACGACCTCACCGTCTGGGGCGTGGGCGTCGAAGGCCAGGCCAACCTGGGCGGCAAGACGAGCCTCTATGGCCAGGCCGGCTACGGCAACGTCGACGACGCGTTCGACGCCGACATCTGGGCCGTCCGCGGCGAAGTCCGTCACTTCGTGACCGACAACTTCCGCCTGACGGGCTCTCTGGGCTACGCCACGGTCGACGTCGGCCCGAACATCGACACCTGGAACGCCGGCATCGAGGCCGAGTACCAGTTCGCCGAGACGCCGTTCAGCGTCGTGGCCGGCTACGAGCACGCCGACTCGGACGACATCAACTCGAACGCCGACACCTTCCGCATCGGCTTCCGCTACACCTTCGGCGGCACGCTGAAGGACCGCGACCAGTCGGGAGCCTCGCTCGGCTCGGCCAGCAAGCTGTTCGGCGCCGGCCTCCGCTAAGCGGACCGATCCGACCCGACCACGAGAACGCCCCCGGGACCCCACGCCCGGGGGCGTTTTTCGTCGAACGCGGGATTCAAAGTGAAGCTCGAATCAGCGACGTTGCCCTTCGTCGTTGAAAAGGGCGCGTGATGCCGCAGGTGAACTACACGGTCGATTTCCTGGACGGCGTCTGGAAGGTCGGCCTGAACGGCAAGCACTTCGGCCCCTATTCCACCCTCGACGCCGCCGTCGCCGCCGCCAGCAAGGCCGCGCACAAGGCCGAGGAGCAGGGCTATGAGGCGCTGCTGACGATCAATTCCGTCGAGGAAGCGGTCGCGAAGGGCGACGCGGCCTGAAGGTCGGGATTCGGGGATAATTCGCGCGACGGGGCCCTGGTGGCGGGGGGCGGGCTCGAACCGCCGACCTGTGGGTTATGAATCCACCGCTCTAACCAGCTGAGCTACCCAGCCAACTCAGGGCGCCCATCGCGCGAGGCGCGGTTTATAGGGGCGAAGCCGCTCCGCTTCAAGCGCTTGGGCAACGCGATCTTGGGCGCCTCGCGCCCTCCGGCGAAGTGGACCCACTTCGCCGCCGGGAGGGCGCGAAATCTTGGGCCTGGAGCGCGTCCGGACGCAAAACCGGCTCCCACTTTTGCTGGCCGCGCTCTAGGGTCGCACCTGCGATGAGCGTCCTGCACCTCCTGGGAACGGCCGGCGAAGGCGGCGCGGAGACCTACTTCGTCGACCTCGTGAAGGCGTTGAAGCGCGCGGGCGTGCCCGAGGCGGCCGTGATCCGGGCCAACGCGGGCCGCGAAGAGCGGCTGAAGACCGCCGGCGTGCCGGTGAAGGTGCTGCGCTTCGGCGGCCCCATCGACATCCTGACCCGCCCGGCCGCCGCCGGGTTCGCCGCGCTCCAGCACACCAAGGTGGCGCTGGCCTGGATGAACCGCGCCGCGCGCCACACCCCCCGGGGCCCCTGGGCCCGGATCGGCCGGCTGGGGGGCTACTACAGCCTCAAGTACTACAGGGGCTTCGACCACCTGGTGGCCAACACCGAGGACATCGCCGAGTGGATCGTCGGCCAGGGCTGGCCGGCAGGCCGGGTCACCTGCATCCCCAACTTCGCCGCCGCGCCGCCGCAGGGGCCCGCCGTGCCGCGGGCCAGCCTGGCGACCCCCGACGACGTCCCCCTCCTGCTGGCCATGGGCCGGCTGCATGAGGCCAAGGCCCACGACGTGAGCCTGCACGCCCTGACCCAGCTGCCCGAGGCCTTCCTCTGGATCGCGGGCGTCGGCCCGCTGGAGGCCAAGCTGAAGGGCATGGCCGAGGCGCTGGGCGTGGCCGATCGCGTCCGCTTCCTGGGCTGGCGCACCGACGCCTCGGCGCTGTACCGAACCGCCGACGTCTGCCTGTTCCCCTCGCGCTACGAGCCGCTGGGCAATGTGGTGATCCAGTCGTGGGCCCACGGCCTGCCGGTGGTCGCCGCCGAGAGCCAGGGGCCGAAGGCGCTGATCCAGGACGGCAAGGACGGCCTGCTGGTCCCCGTCGACGACGCCGACGCGCTGGCCGCGGGCGTGCGAAGCCTGCTGGCCGACCGGGACCTGCGCGACCGGCTGATCGCCGCCGGGACCCGGCGGGTGGACGCCGAGTTCTCGGAGGCCGCGGTCGTCGGCCAGTGGAAGAGCCTCTTCGCCGACTACGGGGCGGTCTGATGTGCGGGATCGCAGGCGTGCTGGGCGGCGAAGAGACCACCGCCGAGCCGATGATCCGCGCGCTGACCCACCGGGGGCCAAACGGCATCCGAACCGAGTCGGCGGCCGGCGCGGCGCTGGCGCATGCGCGGCTGTCGATCATCGACCTTGAGGGCGGCTGGCAGCCGCTGCACGCCGCGGGCGGCACGGTCTGCGGCAACGGCGAGATCTACAACTTCGTGGAATTGGCGGCCGAACATGGCCTGAGCGACGTGCTGACCACCGGTTCGGACTTCGAGCCCCTGCTGCACCTCTACGCCCGCGAGGGCGAGGCGGCGTTCCGGCGGCTGCGGGGCATGTATGCCCTGTGCCTGATCGGCCCCGACGGCCGGGCGTTCCTGGCCCGCGACCCCTTCGGCATCAAGCCGCTGTACATCATGGAACACAGGGCCGGCCTAGCCTTCGCCTCCGAGCCCCGCGCCTTCTTCGCCGCCGGGATGATGCAGAAGGTGCTGGACGACGAGGCGGCGCGCGAGCTGCTGGAGCTCAACTACGTGCTGGGCGAGCGGAGCATCTACCAGGGCCTCCGCCGGCTGGCGCCCGGCGAGGTGGTCGAGGTGCGGGACGGGCGGATCGTGAGCGGGCATCGGCAATCGTTCCTCCCCCGCAAGGCGGGGGAGGTGTCGGCGAAGCTGACGGAGGGGGCGCTGCGGACGCAGGGCGCCAAGTCCAGCGCCCCCTCCACCACTTCGTGGTCCCCCTCCCCCGCTGGCGCGGGGGAGGAACTTGGGCTCCTCGACCAACTAGACGCGGTCCTCGAAGACAGCGTGCGGGTCCACCAACGCTCGGAGGTGCCGTACGGCCTGTTCCTGTCGGGCGGGATCGACAGCGCGGCGATCGCCACGCTGATGTCGCGGCTCAACGAGCGGCCGGTCACGGCGTTTACCTGCGGCTTCGATGCGCCAGGCGCCAAGGACGAGCGTGCGCAGGCTGAGCGGGTCGCCCGGGCGCTCGATCTCGACTGGCGCGAGACCAGCTTTGGCGAGGAGGACTTCTGGCGGATCCTGCCGCAGGTCGCCTGGGCGCTGGACGATCCCACCGCGGACTACGCCACCCTTCCGACCCATAAGCTGGCCGAGGCGGCCAAGGGCACGCTGACGGTGGTGCTGACCGGCGAGGGCGGCGACGAGCTGTTCGGCGGCTATGGGCGCTATCGCCGCGCGCTGCGCCCCGGCTGGCTGGGCGGGCGGCCCGCCGAGCCGCGCGGCGCGAGCCCGCAGGTGCTGAGGGCGTGGCGCGAGGCGGCGCGGGCGCCGCCGAACTTCAGCCGACTGCAGGCCGCCCAGTGGGCCGACATCGTCACCTGGCTGCCCAATGACCTGCTGCTCAAGCTGGACCGCTGCCTGATGGCGCACGGGCTAGAGGGGCGTACGCCGTTCCTGGACCCCGCCGTCTCCGCCTTCGCCTGGCCGTTGGCCGACCGCTTCAAGGTGCGTGGCGGCTACGGCAAGTGGCTGCTGCGCAAGTGGCTGGAGCGGACCTGCCCGGCCGCCGAGCCCTGGGCGAAGAAGCAGGGGTTCACCGTGCCCGTGGAGGCGTGGATCGCCCCCCGCGCCGCCGATCTTGCCCGAAACCTGGGCAGGGTGGACGCCGTGCGCCGCCTGGTCCCCGACGCCGCGCAGCAGATGCAGGCCGGCGAAGGCCGCTGGCCGTTGCTGTTCTTCGCGGTCTGGGCGTTGATCCACCTTGAGGGCGCGCAACCGGACGACGCGCTCGCCGCTCTGCTGGGATGAGCTGGAGGATGAGCATGAAGCCGTTCCTGATCGCCGCCGCGTCCGCCGCCCTGCTGGCCGCCTGTGGAGGCCAGACCGGACAGGCCCAGACCAGCTCGGCCGCCTCGGGGGGCGCGGTCGAGACTCGCCCGCCCAACGGCAAGGACCAGCAGCCGGCCTTCGCCGGGCAGACCCGAGCGCCCGAGCGCAAGGCCAATGTCGCCTACGAGGTCACCGACTACGTCACAGGGATCTCGCGGCCGTGGGGCCTGGCCTTCCTGCCCGACGGCGGCCTGTTGATCACCGAGCGTGGCGGCAGGCTGCGGCATTTCAAGGACGGGTCGCTGTCGGAGCCGGCAGCCGGCGTGCCGGACGTCGACGCCCGCGACCAGGGCGGCCTGTTAGGCCTGGCGATCGACCCGGAGTTCGCGGACAACGGCCTGGTCTACCTGGCTTTCTCGGAGAAGGACGGGAGCCGCAACCATGCCGCCGTCGCCCGCGGCCGCCTGATCCTCAATGCCGGCCCGCCGCGTCTGGAGGGCGTGCAGGTGATCTGGCGCCAGACGCCGTCGCTGGCCTCGACCAAGCACTATGGCGGACGGCTGGTGTTCGCGCGCGACGGCACGCTGTTCATCACCGGCGGCGAACGCTCGATCACCGAGGGCCGGATGCAGGCCCAGCGGCTGGACGGGACGCTGGGCAAGGTGGTCCGCATCAACGCCGACGGCTCGATCCCAAAGGACAACCCGTTCGTGGGCCGCGCCGGCGTGAAGCCCGAGATCTTCTCCATCGGCCACCGCAACGTGCTGGGCGCGGGGCTCCATCCGAAGACCGGCGAACTCTGGGCCGTCGAGCACGGCACGCGGGGCGGTGACGAGCTCAACATCGTGCGGGCCGGCAACAACTACGGCTGGCCCACCATCGCCTATGGCGTCGAGTACATGGGCGGCCCCATCACCGGCGGCATCACCCGGAAGGCCGGTATGGAGCAGCCGGTCTACTACTGGGACCCCGTGATCGCGCCCGGCGCGCTGGCCTTCTACGACAGCGACGCGGCGCCGGCCTGGAAGGGCAGCGTCTTCATCACCGGCCTGGGTCCGAAGTATCTCGCCCGCCTCACCCTCGACGGCGACAGGGTGGTGGGCGAGGAGCGCCTGCTGAGCGAGGCAGGCGAGCGCCTGCGCGACGTCGTCGTGGGGCCCGACGGCGCGCTCTATGTCACCACCGACAGCGACAAGGGCCGCGTCCTGCGGGTGGCGCCGAAGCGCTGAGTTTTCGGTGCGAGCCAGCAGGCTCAGAGCCCCCCACTCCCGACCCTCTCCCCGCAAGGGGGAGAGGGCCCCGCCTCACAAACCGGCCATATGCGCTAGGCGGAGGGGACTGCTAACCTGCCTGCCGCGACAGGAGTCGTTCGGGGGACGGGATGCGGATCTGGATGCTGGCGGCGGCCGCCGCGCTAACGGTCGGAACGGCTCAGGCGCAGACCCAGACGCCCCGATCGATCTTCACCGATCCGCCGGCCGATGCGAAGGCGCCCGCCGCCTCCGAGGTGCTGCACATCCCGAGCGGCGGGGTCGAGATCAACGGCCTGGCCTATCTGGCTGCCGGCCCCGGCCCGCATCCCACCGTCATCCTCACCCACGGCCTGCCGGGCAATGAGAAGAACCTGGACCTGGCGCAGGCCATCCGGCGCAGCGGCTGGAACGCCGTCACCTTCAACTATCGCGGGTCGTGGGGAAGTCCGGGTCCGTTCAGCTTCAAGGGCAACCTCGACGACGCCAGGGCCGTCCTGGCCTATGTGCGCGATCCCGCCAACGCGGCCCGCCTGCGGATCGACCCGAAGCGGATCGTGCTGGGCGGCCACAGCATGGGGGGCTGGGTGACCAGCCAGGTCGCCGGGTCGGACCCTGCGCTCAGCGGCGCGATCCTCATCTCGGCCGCCGACCTGAGCGCCCCCGCCGCCGCGCCGCTGGCGACGCGGCTGGACCTGGCCCGGTCGAACATGGAGGCGCTGAACACCACCGCCGAGGGCATGGCCGAGCAGATCGCGGGCCTGGGGCCCTACAGCTTCAAGGCCGCCGCGCCGGGCCTGGCGAAGCTGCCGGTGCTGGTGCTGACGTCCGACGACGGCCTCGCCCCGGTCGCCGAGGGCCTGGTCATGGACCTCAAGGGCCGCGGCGGGCGCGTGAAGATCGTGCACGCCGGCACCGACCACAGCTGGAACACCGCGCGCATACGGCTGCAGACCGAGGTGGTCACCTGGCTGGCGGCCTTGCCGAAGTAGCCTGGCGGAGGCGGCGTCAGGCCGGCTGGGCGACGCGTCCGTATCGCTGGCCCAGGTCGGTCATCACGGCTTCGAACTCGGCGACCGTCTCGGCGATGATCTCGGCCACCGGCTTGACGCTCTCGATCCGCCCCGCCACCTGGCCGGACAGGGCGATGGCCGCCTCCATGTCGCCGCCAAAGTAGAGGTCCAGCGCATTGGCCATCTCGGCCATGATGTTGGGCGGGGGCTCCAGCTCGAAGCGGGTGGTCTTCTCGGTGCGCAGCGCGCGCAGCGCCGGGCCCGGACCGTGGCGGTTCAGGAAGACGGTGTCCGTCTCCTTGGCGTTCACGATCATGTCCTTCCAGTTCTGGTGCACCGGGCTCTCGGCCGCCGAAACCATCCGAGTGCCCATCTGGACCCCCTCGGCGCCCAGGGCGAAGGCCGCGGCCATCGAGCGGCCGTCGGTGATCCCGCCGGCCGCGATGATCGGCACCCCGAACTTCGAGGCGACCAACGGCAGCAGCACCATGGTCGCCACGTCGCGCCCGTTCTTGAACCCGCCGCCCTCGCCGCCTTCCACCACCAGCCCGTCGACGCCCGCGTCGATCGCCTTCTGGGCGGCGGCCAGCGACGGCACGACGTGGAACACGGTCAGGCCCTTGCCCTTCAGCGCGTCGCAGTAGCGGTTGGGGTCGCCCGCCGAGGTGGTGACGAACTTGACGCCTTGGTCGGCCACAAAGCTCACGATGTCGGGGTCGCGCACGAAGGCCTGGGCCACGTTGATCCCCCACGGCTTGTCCGTGAGGGTCTTCATCTTACCCACCTCCTCGCGCACCTCGTCGAGGCGGCCGGACGAGGTCTCGATGATCCCCAGCCCGCCGGCGTTCGACACGGCGCTGGCCAGCTGCGAGCGCGCGATCCATCCCATCGGCGCCTGCACGATCGGATACTTCACGCCCAGCAGGTCAGTGATGCGGTTCTTCATGGCGTTCTCCCTGCGAGCATTCAAACAGGCGTTTACATCCCTTGTCACCCAACAACGGGCTGTCATCCCGGTTTGGGCGCAGCCCAAGACCGGGACCCACCAACCGGTGCGCGGCGTTGGTCGGCTTCCGCTGAGGTCGGCGCTACCCGGCCGGCTCGGAGCACGAGTGGGTTGGGTCCCGGTCTTCGCCTGCGGCGAAACCGGGATGACAGCTTGAAGTGGCTTACAGCCCCAGCCGCCTGGCGACTTCCTCGCCGATCGCCAGCGAGGACGTGAGGCCGGGGCTTTCGATGCCGAACAGGGCGACCAGGCCCGGCAGGGCGTGGATGTCGGCGCCGTCGAGGCGGAAGTCGGGTTGGGGCTCGCCAGGGCCGTGGAGCTTGGGGCGGACGCCGGCGTAGTCGGGGCTGAGGGCGCCGTCGGGCAGGCCCGGCCAGAACTTGCGGATGTAGCGGTAGAACTCGTCGGCCTTGGCCGGGTCCACGGAATAGTCGGGCGCGTCGACGAAACTGAGGTCGGGGCCGAACACCCCCTGCCCGCCCAGGTCACGGCGGTAGTGGGTGCCCAGCGCGCCGGGGATCGGCGGCGGGTAGATCAGCCGCTGGAAGGGCGCCTTGCCGGTCAGCCGGAAGTAGACGCCCTTGCCGAAGTGGGCCTTGGGGATGAGGTCCTTGGGGAACCCCTCGATGGTCGCCGCGACGCCCTGGGCCGACAGCCCCGGCGCGGTCACCAGGTAGCGGCAGGTCAGCGTCGTGGGCTCGGCGCCGCCGGCCCGGACCGAGAAGCCGCCGCCCTCCAGCGGGGTCGCGCCCTCGAACGGCGTCGCCAGCACGACGGCGCCGCCCGCCGCCTCGATCTCGCCCTGCAGCGCCAGCATATAGGCGTGGCTCTCAAGCACGCCGCTCTCGGGGCTGAGCAGCGCGCCCTCGCAGGCCAGCTCGGGCTCCAGCGCCAGGGTCTCGGCCTTGGACAGCCGGCGCATGCCCTCGACGTCGTTGGCCTGGGCCTGGGCCAGGATCGCGTCGAGCCGCTCCAGCTCGGCCGCCCCGGCCACGACCAGCTTGCCGCAGCGGTCGTATTCCACGTGATGGGCGTCGCAGAAGGCGTACATCATGCGGCGGCCCTCGACGCACAGCCGCGCCTTCAGCGAGCCGGTCGCGTAGTAGAGCCCGCCGTGGATCACCTCGGAATTGCGCGACGAGACGCCCTGGCCGATGGCCTGCTCCTGCTCCAGGACCGCGACCACCAGCCCGCGCCTGCTCAGCGCATAGCCGCACCCCAGGCCCACGGCGCCCGCGCCCACGACCACCGCATCGAAATCAAAATCGGCCATGCCGTCGGGTTAGCGGGCCGGCCCCGGGTTGTCATCCCACCGCTTGCGTCGCGCGATGGCGCCCGGCCGTTCAAGCCGGTAGAGGACGGAGAGGCCGCCGCTAGAGCGTGTTGGGCGAAAGTGGAAACCGGTTTCGCCCCGAAAACACGCTCTAAGTCAAACAAAGCGAGCCTGCTTATCCGGTTCAGATGATTCCATCTGAACCGGACAGGCTCTAGGAGCCCGAGATGACGGTGAAGGACAGCCACGGCCTTGAGATGACCGGCGCCAGCGTCAGGGCCGCCGAACTGTACCAGACCGCGCGCGAGCGGTTCCACGCCTACGCCGGCGACAGCTTCAGCCCGCTGATGGGCGCGCTGGCCGACAGCCCGGGGTTTGTCATGGCCCATGTGCTCAAGGCCTGGATGACTGTGATCGCCGCCAACACCCACGTGACGGCCATGGGCGTCGCGGCCTTCGAAACGGCCAGGAACCTGCCGATGAACGCCCGCGAGGCCGGACATGTGGCGGCGATCGGCGCCCTGCTGGCCGGCGAGGTGCGGGCGGCCGCGCGGATCCTGCAGGACGTGGCGGCCGACTATCCGCACGACGTGCTGGCGCTGCAGACCGGTCAGACGCTGGACTTCCTGCAAGGCGACAGTCGCATGCTGCGCGACCGGATCGAGGCGGCTCTGCCGCACTGGTCGCCCGACCGGCCCGAGTGGCACGCGATCCTGGGCCTCCACGCGTTCGGCCTGGAGGAGACCGGCCACTTCGACCGCGCCGAGGCGGCCGGGCGCGCCTGCGTGGCGCTGGAGCCCACAAACAACTGGGGCCAGCACGCCGTGGCCCACGTGATGGTCATGCAGGGCCGCCACGCCGACGGCGTGCGCTGGATGCGGCGCGAGAACACGGCCTGGCAGCCCGAGGCTCAGCTGGGGGTTCACAACTGGTGGCACACCGCCCTCTTTCACATGGGCCTGGGCGAGACCGACGCGGTGCTGGAGCTGTACGACGGCCCGATCTATGGCGAGGACGCCACCACCTTCGCCTTCGACATGGTCGACAGCGCCGCGCTGCTGTGGCGGCTGCAGCTTCTGGGCGTGGACGTGGGCGAGCGCTGGACGCGCCTGGCCGACAACTTCGCCACCGAACCGCATGGGCGGTCGGCCTTCGTCGACACCCACGCCATGCTGGCCTACGTCGGCGCCGGCCAGACCGAGCGGATCCGGGCGTTGCTGGACAGCCAGGGCCAGGCGATCGCCGGGCCAGGCGACAACGCCGCCTTCGTGCGCGAGGCCGGCCTGCCGGCGTGCGAAGCCATCGCGGCCTTCGGCGATGGCCGGTTCGCCCGCGCGGCGGAGCTGCTGAGTGGCGTGCGCAGCAATACCCACCGGTTCGGCGGCAGCCACGCCCAGCGCGACGTCCTGGACCTGACCCTCATCGCCGCCGCGCGGGCGGCCGGGGACGAGGGGTTGGCGCAGGCGCTGCTGGCCGAGCGCGCGGGCGGCATTCCCCTGCCCGAGTACGCCCGGTCGCTGGCGGCCTGAGCCACGGCCGTCCTTCCAGGCTCAGTGCGCGCCGCTGGTGCTGTCTGGTTTGACCACGAACCACACGAACCGAGCCCTCCGCTCGCACGGCATGGGAACCTCGAACCGGTTCGTGGGGTTCGTGGTTGAATCCGTTCAGCGCTTACGCGCCAAAGTAGCCGCGAGGAGAAAAGCGGTCGCTAGGCGCCGGCCGTCGGAGCCCTTAGCTTTCCCGCAAAATCGGGGAGGCGTTTCATGCGGATGGTGATCGGGCTGGCGGCGGCGCTGGCGTTGGGCGGGGCGGCGCAGGCGCAGGTGCCGCTGGATCCCAAGACGCCGTCGATCCTCTTCTGGACGCCGCAGCAGCAGAGCGACGGCTACCGCGCCATGGAGAAGGTCTACAAGGCCGAGACCGTGAAGCGCGGGACGAAGGTCCATCCCCTCCCGCTGGCCGCGAAGCAGATCGCGCCGACGTGGGAGCACGAGGGCAAGGCCTGGACGGTCGACAGCTACATGGCCGCCTACAACGTCTCGGGCATCCTGGTGCTCAAGGACGGCAAGATCGTGCTGGAAAAGTACGGCATGGGCCGCCGGCCGCAGGACCGCTGGACCTCGTTCTCGGTCGCCAAGTCGGTGACCTCGACCCTGGTGGGCGCCGCGATCCAGGACGGCAAGATCAAGAGCCTGTCCGCGCCGGTCACCGACTACATCCCCGAGCTCAAGGGCTCCGGTTACGACGGCGTCACCGTCCGCCAGCTGCTGATGATGAGCTCGGGCGTGAAGTGGAACGAGGACTACGTCGACCCCAACTCGGACGTCTCACGCTCGACGACACTGCCGATGGAGCCGGGCAAGAACTCGCTGGTCACCTACATGAGCCGCCTGCCGCGGGCGCACCCGCCGGGGACCATGTTCAACTACTCGACCGGCGAGACCGACCTGGTGGGCATCCTGGTCTCGAACGCGGTCGGCAAGTCGGTGTCGGAATACGCGTCGGAGAAGATCTGGAAGCCGTACGGCATGGATTCGGACGCTATCTGGGTGACCGACCCGGCGGGCCACGAGCGCGGCGGCTGCTGCATGTCGCTGACGCTCCGCGACTACGGCCGCGTGGGCCAGTTCATCCTCGACGGCGGCAAGGCGGGCGGGAAGCAGATCCTGCCGCCCACCTGGACCATCGAGGCCACCACGCCGCAGATCACCAGCGGCACGCGCGAGCGCGGCTACGGCTATTTCTGGTGGATGCCCGACTCGGGCGCCTACGAGGCCCGCGGCATCTTCGGCCAGTCGATCACCACCTACCGCGACGACCGCATCATCATCGTCACCAACGCCGCGTGGCCGCGGGCGACGGGGCGGGACCTGTCGATGGCCAGGAACGCCTTCATCAAGGCGGCGTACGAGGCGGCCAAGGGGAACTAGCCCGCGCCCCGCAGGCGGTTGTGGATGGCCGTCGCCGCGATGGCGGCCTCGCCGACGCCGACGGCGATCTGGTTCAGGCCGCGCACGACATCGCCCGCGGCGTAGAGGCCGTCCACGCTGGTCATCTGGTGGGCGTCGACGATCAGGTTGTTGAGCTCGTCCTGCCGGGCGCCCGCCGCCACGGCGAGGTCGGACTGGGCCGCGCAGCCCAGGGCCAGGTATAGATGGTCGAAGCGGCGCTCAGGCTGGCCGCCCCGTCGCAGAACCACGCCCTGCGCCTCGAGCCGGAGGTCTTCGAGCGCGATCTGCATGCCGGGACATCCTTCGGCCTCGCCGATCCGCAGGACCTCGACGTCGGCGCTGTAGGTGCGCAGGAACGCCGCCTCGCGCTCGCCCAGGTCGCCGTCGGTGAGCACCGCGATGCGGCGGTCGATGGCTTCGAACGCATCGCAGATCGGGCACATGCGGACGCGGCTGTCGCGGATGGCGGCCTCCACGCCCGGGATAGGCGGCAGGTGGTCGACGACGCCGGTGGCCAGCAGGGCCGCTGGGACCTCCATCGTCCCGAACGTCCCGTCCAGCCGCAGGCCGTCTGTCGCCGCCTCCAGGCTGTCGACGCGCCCGGGTCGCACGACCGCGCCGAACGCCACCGCCTGGGCGCGCATGCGGGCCACCAGGTCCGGTCCGCCGACGCCGTGCGGGAACCCCGGCGTGTTGTGGCTCTCGGGGATCCACTCGGCCCGCGACGGACCGCCATCGAGTACGAGGACGCGCCGACGAAAGCGGGCCAGATAGGTGGCCGCCGTCAGCCCGGCCGGGCCGGCGCCGACAACGACGACCTCCCAGGCGGGCTCTTCAGTGAAGGGCGTGTTCACGCGCGACAGGCGGCGCGCGCCTGAGGAAACCCGCAGATGTGCATTCAGGCGGAACGCGCAGGTCGGCGAGTGGTGGCGTCGATCGCGCGACGGCCGGCGATTGGCGCCCCGACGCCGGCGTGACACCCTCGCGCGCAAACGGGAGAGCGCACCATGAGCGACGACCTCGATCCCCACGGGCGGCGGCTGCCGATCAAGCTGGACGCCACGTCGAACGGGGAGTTCACGCCGATCCCGCTGGCCGACAGCGAGCGGTTCGCCAACCATCTGGCCTCGGAGCGGGCGGACGGGTTTGCAAAGCGCCTGAACCTGCCCCGGCGCGCCTTCCTGACCTCGGCCTGCGGCGCGGCCTCGACGCTGGCGGCCTTCAACGCGGCCCAGGCCGCGGCGGGCCATTCCGGCGGCTACTTCGAGGTCTCGGCCGATGCCGCCCTGGAGCCCCAGCTCGCCAGCAGCGAGCTCGGCAAGCGCGAGTTCATCTTCGACGTCCAGGGCCACTTCGTGAACCCGACGGGCGAATGGCTGAAGGGCGTGCCCAAGGGCGCCAAGCCGCTCTCCAACTTCGAGAAGGCTCAGTGTGACCTGGCCGAGGGGCCGGAGGACCGCGCCTATCTCCGCTGCCTGTCGGGCGAGGAGTTCATCAAGGACGTGTTCCTGGATTCCGACACCGACATCATGGTGCTGTCGTTCGTGCCCTCCACCCGCGAGGGCGAGCCGCTGACGATCGAGGAGGCCGCCGCCACCCGCGCCATCGTCGAGAAGATGGAGGGCTCCAAGCGGCTGATGCTGCACGCCCGGGTCAACCCGAACCAGCCCGGCGACGTGGAGGACATGGAGCGCCTGAAGGGCTTCGGCGTCACCGCCTTCAAGACCTATACCCAGTGGGGGCCCGGCGGCGACGGCTTCTGGATGACCGACGACGTCGGGATCAGGTTCGTCGAGAAGGCCCGCAAGCTGGGCGTGAAGAACATCGCCATCCACAAGGGCCTGCCGTTCGGCCCCAAGAGCTACGAGCACTCCACCTGCCGCGACATCGGGCCGATCGCGAAGCGGTTCCCGGACATGAACTTCCTGATCTACCACTCGGGCTACGTGGCCGGGAAAGCCGAGGGCGCCTACGACCCCGCGCGCACCGACGGCGTGGACGCGCTGGTCACCTCGCTGGCCGAGGCGGGCGTGGGGCCGAACAGGAACGTCTACGCCGAGCTGGGCTCCACCTGGCGCTTCGCCTCGATGCGCGACCCCACCAGCGCCGCCCACATGCTGGGCAAGCTGTTCAAGGCGGTGGGCGAGGACAACGTGCTCTGGGGCACCGACTCGATCTGGTACGGCTCGCCCCAGGACCAGATCCAGGCCTTCCGCACCTTCCAGATCTCGGACGAGCTGCAGGCGAAGCACGGCTACCCGAAGATGACGCACGAGTTGCGCGCGAAGGTGTTCGGCCTCAACGCCGTGAAACCCTACAACCTCGACGCCAAGACGGTCCGCCAGTACGTCGGCGCCGATGCGGTGGCGCGCGAGAAGGCCGAGTACGCAGAGCGGCCGAACCCGTCCTTCGCCACCTATGGCCCCCGGAACCGCCGCGAGTTCATGAACCTGATGCGGGCGAGCGGCGGGGGGCCGTGAGGTTCAGGCCGCAACGCCCCCGCGCCAGCGGAAGCTGTCCAGCGCCATGAGGCGGCGCACGCGGCCCGCGTCATCGTCGAGCCAGGCCTTGGTTCCGGCCAGGCCCACGACGCGGAAGATCGGCATGCCGCCGGCTTCCACCGAAACGATATCGCCCACCTGCACCGGCCGCTCGGCGGCATGGTCCAGGAGCGTCCAGGTGATGGCCGCAGAGGCCATGGTCTTCATCCTCATTCCACGTCCGCACCGCGCGGATCGTGACCAGAGGCTAGCGGGCGGCGGCTGAGGGTCGTCTGAGGGCGATGTTTAGCCGGCGTTCAGTTTCGGCGCACACGGCGCTGGACTTGGACGCCGCCGCCGGGCGTGATGCGGGCGATGACGAACCGGCGAACGAACCTGATGACGGCGGTGGCCCTGGCCGCGGCGCTGGCGGCCGCCCCGGCCGTGGCGGAAGACGCCGCCCCGCCCTCGGTCATGGAGAAGGACGGCTGGACCCTGGTCACCGCCAGCGACGACACCTGGGTCTACATGCGCCCGGTCGGCGCCGTGGCCGGCGACCTGCGCCGCGTCTGGACCGCCTACGACAGCGAAAAGACCCTGAAGCGCGACGGCTTCTCGTTCCGCTCGGTGCGCAGCCTGGGCGAATACGACTGCCGCCAGAAGCTCAACCGCGTGGTCGACGAGTTCTACTACGACGGGGCCGGCCTCACCGGCCGCACCTGGCGCTCGCCGATGTTCCGCGCCACGCCCTGGGCGCCGGCCGAGCCAAACTCGGTCGGGGCGATGCGAATGGCGTTTGCGTGCCGGGTGCTGGTGGAGACCTGAGGCCACTCCCAAAAAAGGAACGTGTGGGGCGCCGCGCTACGGCGCATAGCTCACCGCCATCCCCGCCCGCACGTCCTGCTGCACGCCGTATTGCGGGAAGGGGTAGCGGAAGCCGTTCTTGGAGAGGGCGCGCATGCCGGCGATGGCTTTGACGAGGTGCTCCGGCGGCGTGGCCATCAGCATCTCGTCGTCCAGCACGCCGCCGTAGCGGCGCTCGGCGAAGCAGGGGATCGAGAGGCTGGGCTCGCGTTTGGTCAGCGCCCGACCCCAGCTGTCGGCGCAGGCGCTCTCGCCCACCACGCCCCAGTCGAACTTCTTGTAGCCCGACCACTGCAGCCCGTTGATGAAGTACATCATGGCCCCGGGCGTCGCGTAGAAGAGCGCGATGTCGGGGTGCTGGAGCTTGCCGGAGGCCAGCGGCCCCACCGCCAGCGCCTCGAACTGGCCGTCGGGCACGCAGTGCATGGCCGCCTGGTGGGCCGTGGCGTCCTCCACCGTCTCGAACCAGACGCCGGTCATGTGCTGGCCCGACTTCCAGGCGTCGGTCTTGGCGCTCCCCAAGCCCACCACCGCGCGGCACTGGGCGCCCACCAGATCGTCGGCGGTGATGCCCACCGTCCAGCCCAGCCGTGAGGCCTGGCCCACCACCTGATCCAGGG
>NZ_SCTC01000050.1 GCF_004299445.1 Phenylobacterium sp.
CCGGGTCGGAGCTTTTCCCAGGGTGGGATGTAGGGCTGTGGCGGGGGATCGGGGGGTCTGGGCGGAGCGACCTCTGCAAGAACTGGCTCAGGAACCACGTCTCCCCTCCCCCTTGCGGGGAGGGGCCGGGGGTGGGGGTGCGAACCTTCAGGCGCCGAGCTGACACCCCCACTCCCAACCCTCTCCCCGCAAGGGGGAGAGGGCTTTTGAGGCGGAGGCTCCGGAACAGCCTCGGCGGCCTCCGTCTCCGGCTCGGGCTCGTCGTTGAGGCCGATGTCGTCGGAGAGGCGGGCGATGAGGGCCTCGAGGGGCGTGTCGAGGAAGTCGTCCTCGTGGACGAGGTCTGACAGGCGCTGATCGGCCTCGTGACAGAAGGCGTCGGCGTCCTCGTCGTCGTACTCGTCCCAGACGATGTTCTCGAGATGGCGGCGAACGCGTTTGCGCTTGAACTCGATCCTGGCCTGACGGTCGCGCTCGGCGGCCTTGCGGTCGGCCTCGGCGCCGGCCTGGGCCTCGCGGGCCTTGGCGACCTCCTCGCGGTCGAAGCGCTGCTTCATGGCGATGGTCTGGCGCAGGTTGCGGCAGGCCTGGTTGAGGGCCCGGCCGGAGCGTTCGAACGCCTCGTCGTCAGCGGCGACCTTCTGGCGCTGACCCGCCTCCACGACCGACCCCAGGCACACCTCGGCCATGATCGACAGCATGGCGTCGATACGCTCAGGCGTAAGGACCGGAGGGGCGTTCATATAGAACAAACATAGAACATTGATCGGCGATTGTCAAGAAGTCGGTGGGTTGCGCCAACGACGCCATCCCTCCGACCTCGGCGCTCCGACCCGCACTTCCCCACCCGGCCGGCTGGCGCCGACCTGCCCCTCCCCATAAAGGGGAGAGAATGACCGCTTCCGCTCCCCTCCCCGACGCTGAGCCCACCAACTGGGTGGACGCCTATGCGCCAGCGGCTCTGCGGCCGTGGCTGAAGCTGGGGCGGTTCGATCGGCCGGCGGGGATCTGGCTGCTGATGCTGCCCGGCTGGCAGGGAATCGCGCTGGCGGGGGCGATGCAGGGGCGGCTGCCCGACCCGGTGCTGCTCCTGCTGTTCTTCCTGGGCGCGGCGCTCATGCGGGCGGCCGGATGCGCCTACAACGACATCGTCGACCGCGACATCGACGCCAAGGTGGCGCGCACCGCCATGCGGCCCGTGGCGTCGTGCCAGATCAGCGTCAAGCAGGCCTGGGCGTTCGTGCTGGGATGCTGTCTGGCGTCGCTGGTCATCCTGCTGGCGCTGCCGCCGCTGTGCTGGGCGCTGGGCGTGCTGTCGCTGGGGCTGGTGGCGGCCTACCCGTTCATGAAGCGCATCACCTGGTGGCCGCAGGCGTGGCTGGGCCTCACGTTCAACTGGGGCGCCCTGATGGGCTATGCGGCGGCGGCGCACATCCCCGAGATGCTCATGGCCGGACGGCTCTACGGGGTCGCGCCCGAGGTGGTGCTGACCACGACCTTGCTGCCCGCCCTGCTGCTCTATCTGGGCGGGGTCGCCTGGACCCTCGGATACGACACGGTGTACGCGATCCAGGACCTGGAGGACGACGCGCTGGCCGGCGTGAAGTCGTCCGCCCGCAGGCTGGGCGATGCCGCGCCCCGCGCCGTCTTCATATTCTATGCGGTCGCCGCCGTCCTTCCGGCCGTGGCGGTCGCCACGGGTCGACTGGGCCCCTTCGTCTACGCCGGCCTCGCGCTCTACGCCGCCCACCTTCTGGCCTGGCAGGCGACGCGCGTGCGCACCGACGATCCGGCCCTGGCGCTGAAGCTGTTCCGCTCCAACACCTGGGCCGGCTTGATCCTGTTTTTGGCGATCGCGGCGGGCGCTTTCTAGCGCTTCACCGTCCAACCCGGCAGCGACATCCGCCGCCGCTTCGGTTTGCGGCCCATCAGCCGCATCAGTCCGTCGAGAAGTCCCCGGGTCATACGCTACGCCTCCGTCGGTCTCAGGACCGTGGCGTACGAACATGGCCGCCACGTGACGAGGGGACGAAAGGATGCAGCGGCGAAAGCGCGCAGGGCCGCCAGAGAGGCTATGAGCGGCCTTTGACTTGCATTCTTGTATGGCATACAAGAACGGCATGGCGACCGTGCAATCCCTGGCGGAGGTGCGCGCCGTGCGTGAGCCCGGCAAGCGGATGCGCTCGCGCCTGCTGGACGCGGCGGTCGAGCTGTTCAAGGCCAAGGGACTGTCGGCGGTGTCGGTGGCCGAGATCGCCAAGGCGGCCGGCGCCTACCCCAGCCAGATCACCTACTACTTCCGCACCAAGGAAGCCCTCTTCGTCGAGGCCGCCTGCCGCGAGGTGCTGTACGTGGCCCGCCAGGCCGAACTGGCCGCCGCGGGCGCCGCCTCGGGCCGGGACTACAATCGTCGCCTGGTCGAGACGGTCATCGGCTCTCCGGGGCTGGCGCTGTTCGTCGAAGCCCTGTCGCTGACCCGACGGCGCCAGGACCTGGCCCCACTGGTGGAACGTACCTTCGAACGGCTGCACGCCGAGGGCGATCGCGCCTATGGCGAAGTTCGCCACCAGCGCGGCTGGTCCGAGGTCCAGCCCTCGGCCACGGCCGCCCGACGGTTCTGGACGCTGGCGCTGGGCGTCACGCTGCGCGAAGGCGCGACCGAAGCCACACTTTCCGAAGCGGTCCTCGAGATGACCGCCCTGCTCGACACCCGCCCGTCCCACTCTGCCCTTCAAGGAGACCGCTGATGGCCGCCGCCGCCCGCGTCGCCCCCAAGGACTATTTCACACCGGAGGAGTGGAACCCCCTGTCGACGCGGTCGTCGTGGAAGGGCCCGGCGATGCTGGCCCATGCCTGGGTCGTCATCGGCCTGGCCGCCGCCATGGCCATGGCGTTCCCGATCACCATCCCGCTGGCGGTGATGATCATCGGCGCCCGACAGCTGGGTCTCGCCATCCTCATGCACGACGCCGCCCACGGCGCGCTGCACCCGAACCTGAAGGTCAACGACTGGCTGGGCGAATACCTGACGCCCGGCGGCCTGATTCAGTACCGGACCTACCACCTGGGCCACCACAAGTTCGCCCAGCAGGCCGAGGATCCCGACCTGGGCCTATCGGCGCCGTTCCCGATCACGCGGGTCAGCCTGCGCCGCAAGATCGTCCGCGACCTGACCGGCCAGACCCACTTCAAGCAGCGCTGGGCGCCCTTGTTCAAGCGCATCGGCGAGAAGCGGCCGGGCGAGAGCGCGCCTCAGCTGATCTGGGGGTTCATCAAGCGCCGGCCGCGGTTCTTCATCGGCGGGGCTGTGACGATCGCCCTGACGGCGCCCTTCGGCTTCTGGTGGGCCTGGTTCGTGCTGTGGTGGCTGCCGTCGGCGACCTGGCTGCCGCTGGTCACCCGCCTGCGCAACATCGCCGAGCACGCCTGCATCCCCAAGGATGAGCCCGACCCCCTGCGTCATGCGCGCACCACGCGGGCCAGCCTCTTGGAACGGATTTTCCTCGCGCCCTATTACGTGAACTACCACTGCGAGCATCACATGTTCATGCACGTCCCCTGCTACAACCTGCCCCGCACCCACCGCCTGCTGCGGGACAAGGGCGTGCTGTCCGGCATGCTGACCGCGCCCAGCTACATGGACGTGATGCGCATGGCCTCGTCCAAGCCCGACCGGCAGGACAAGGGCGGCAGCGCCTCGCCCGAGGAGCGCGGCGTCGTCCAGACGGTGATCCAGTGAAGCCAGCCGCGCTCGCCCTCCAGCGGTTCGCCGACAAGTGGGGCGATCCCGATCTGCTGCCCGAGCTGGTCGACTCCGGCGACCTCGCCATCACCGAGCACCGCATGGGGCGGCGGTTCCCGGAAGCCTATGTGCACGCCGTGACGCTGGTGGGGCTGCCGCTGCCGACGCTCTCGCTGTCGAACAGCCTGATCGAGGCCGACGCCGACGCCAGCGACATCGAGGCCTTCTTCACGCCCGAGGAGATCACCGCGGGCTTGAACGCCCACCGGACCGCCGCGACGCCGGCGGCGTTCGTGGCTTTCGCCTCGGACTCGTGCGGTGACCGCTACGGCTTCCTCTGCACGCCAGGAAACGGCGCGCGACCGGCCGAGGGCGCCGTCTTCCAGATGGACCACGAGACGGGCGAAGTGACCGACGTGGCCGACAGCTTCCTGGACTGGCTGCTCGACTACAACCAGATCGCCTTCGTCCATTTCGACGAGGCCTAGCCCAGCGCGCCGGCCAGCCGCTTCGGCGCCGCGAGGCTCCAACTGGAGCGCAGGCGCGACTCCACCAGGTCCCAGTCCACCCGCTCCTCCGCGAGGCAGATCGCCACCCAGCCCGAGGGCCAGAGATAGGCGGGCTTGGAGTAGGTGTCCGGGTCGGCCTCCCACAGGAACTCCTGCTCGTCGCGGCCGGTGGTCTTCACACAGACGCAGGTCAGGCCGTCGCCGTGATGGTTGTGGCGGTAGTAGGCGAACATCTTGCCCGCCACGTCGAAGGCCGGGATGCCGTGGCTGATCCGCTCGCCGGTCTCGGGCAGGGCCAGGCACAGGGCGCGCAGGCGGCTTTCGGCGGCGGCGTGATCGGACGCGAGCATGGCGCCCACCTTACGGCTTCCGGTAAGGAGCGTCATGATCCCCCCTTCGGCGCGCCGCCAGTTCATCGTCGCCAACACCCGCCTGCAGTCGCCGCCGCATACGCCCGAGCTCACGCTGCACCTCGCCGACGAGGTGACGCCGATCTGGCGCATGACCGAGGAGGCCCTGGCCGAGATCGGCCTGCCGCCGCCGTTCTGGGCCTTCGCCTGGGCGGGCGGCCAGGCGCTGGCGCGCTACGTCCTCGACAAGCCCGACGTGGTGAGCGGCAGGGCCGTGATCGACTTCGCCTCGGGCTCGGGGATCGTCGGGATCGCCGCCATGCGGGCCGGCGCAAGCCGCGTCCTGGCCGCCGACATCGACCCCTTCTGCGGCGAGGCGCTCTCGCTGAACGCGGCCGTCAACGGGGTGGCCGTGGACTACACCGGCGCCGACCTGCTGGACGCGCCGCCGCCGCCCTGGGCCGACGTCATCCTGGCCGGCGACATCTGCTACGAGAAGCCGCTGGCCGACCGGGTGATGGCCTGGCTGGCCCAGGCGGGCGCCGCCGGCGCCACGGTGCTGATCGGCGACCCGGGCCGCAGCTACTTCCCCCGAGAGGGCCTGGTGAAGCTGGCGGAATACCAGGTGCCCACGACCCGCGAGCTCGAGGACCAGGAGGTGAAGAAGACCGCCGTCTGGACTCTGCCCTAATCGCGATATAGAACAAATTGGCAACATCGGAGGTGCGCATGCGTGAGGACGGCAAAGTCGACTATGTGGAGATGCCGGGCGGCGAACTGCCCGCCACCAAGGCCTTCTACGCTCAGGCGTTCGGCTGGGGCTTCACCGACTACGGCCCCGACTATGCCGCCTTCAACGAGGGGCTGGACGGCGGTTTCCACACCGGCCAGGAGGACGAGGGCGCCGTCGCAAAGCCGCTGGTGATCCTCTACGCCCACGACCTGGAGGCCATGGAGGCCAAGGTCCGCGCCGCCGGCGGCGCCATCACCAAGCCCATCTTCGCCTTCCCGGGCGGACGCAGATTCCACTTCACCGACCCGGCGGGGAACGAGCTGGCGGTGTGGAGCGAGGGGTAGGCATACGCGCTGGACTCGCGCATAGGCTGCACAATCATCACTGGTCGGAGGGGTGTTCATGCGGTGGGTCGAATTCGCGGCTGCGACGGCCGTACTGGTGGCGGGTCCGGTATCTGCCCAGCCCCTCTCGCCAACGTCCGAAGGGACGCCCCGTCTTTCAGCGGGGCAGGCCGTGCGGCCGGTGGCGCTGACCCGCCTGGGGTCCCAGGTTCGCGACGACCAGGTCATCGGCCGGTACCTGACGGGCGTGGTGTGTGTGAACGCGGAGAGGCTGCTCTGGAAGGATGTGGCCGGCGGCTTCGTGAACCTTAAAGAAGTATTCGGCGAGGAACTGAAAGCAGCCGGCTTCCGCCCGGACTCCGAACCCGGCGACCTCTTCGCCGATACAAAGAACGCGAATACCGACCTGCAGGTGGGCGCCATGGTCCGCTCAGTCGATGCGACCTACTGCGACACCGACTTAGGGGCCTTGACCGGGTCGATGACCCTGACTGTCCAATGGCAGATCTATTCCACGCTGCGCCGCGAAGTCGTCGCTACGATCGAGACGACCGGAGCCGTCAAGAACGCCAAGCTCGCACGCAAGCAACAGGTTCGCTCGCTGGGCCAATTGGCCTTCGCCGAGACGGTCAAGTCGCTGCTGAGCGATGCGCACTTCCGCCAGTTGGTCACGTCGCCCGATCCGGGCGGATCGAGCGTTGTTGGGTCAATGGCGCCCCGCACCCCAATCCGCCTAGTGGGGCCGCGTGGGGGGGCGCCTGTCAACATGGCCCAAGCGTCCGGCTCAGTCGTGGCGATCTTTGCGGGTTCGGGGCACGGCAGCGGCGCTTTGATCTCATCCGAGGGCTACATCCTGACCAACGAACACGTGGTGGGCACAGCGACAACGGTGCGTGTCCGCTGGTCGGACGGCCTCGAGACGACCGGCACGGTGGAGCGGACGGACAAGCGGCGCGACGTGGCTCTGGTCAAGACATCGCCACGTGGCCGCGAACCTCTGGCGGTAAGCCGGACGGTTCCGAGCCTTGGCGCGCCTGTCTTCGCCATCGGCACGCCTCTGGAGCCCAACCTCCAGAACACGGTCACACGCGGCGTGGTGTCGGCGACACGGATCATCGATGGCTTCAATTTCATCCAGAGCGACACGCCGGTCACCCACGGCAACAGCGGGGGGCCGTTGCTGGATGAAAAGGGGGTCGTCGTCGGGATCACGCACAGCATCATTGATCCGACAAAAGGATCGGCGCTGAACTTCTTCATCCCGGTCGGGGACGCCCTGGATTTCCTGGCGCTAGAGACGCCCGCCGCCTAGAACTTCGTCGCCTCGGGGGTGGTGGAGACCAGCTGGCAGACGCCCGAGAAGGCGCCGAAGTCGGCGGCGCCCGTGCGGCGGTCGATGTTGAGTTTCGAGCGGTCGAGGCGGTTCCATTTGACCCGGCCGCGGATCGAAAGCCGGTCGATCGAGACGTCCGTCAGCTCGAACCAGCCGTCCTGGTCGTCCTTGGCGAACAGGGGGATTGAGCTCTTGGGCGGCCGCACGCGAACCTTGCCGCCCTCGACGATGACGCCCAGCTGGGCGGCCTGGCGGTTCTGCACGACGCCGCCCATGGCGTAGGCGTAGCGGCTGCTCCAGGCGTTGGGCGCGATGGCGACGGGGACCGAATCCGTCCCGTTGCAGGTCAGGGTCAGGTTGGCCGGCGCGTCCTGCGCCATCGCCGCTGCGGGGGCGATCAGGGTCGCCGCCGCCAGTCCCATGACCCCTATTCGCACGCCGCCGCTCCTGTCGCCGAACCCTCGCCGACTGATCCTAGTGCGGTTCTATGCCCGCCCGCCAGCGCGGCGACCCAGCGCCAGGGGGATCATCGCCGCCGCCACGCCGGTGAGGTTCGAGACCAGATCCTTGGCCTGGAACGTCCCAGAGACGAGCCCAAACACCTGCATCAGCTCGAATCCGCCGCCGATCCCCAGGTAGGCGGCCCCGATCCACCACGGGTTCACCCGTGGCAGCGAGGCCACGGTCAGCACCGTCAGCAGGTAGCCGTAGACCACGTGCTCGACCACATCGCCCGGCTGGGCCGAGCGCTCGGCGTTGTGGTGCGGGTCGATGGCGCCGGCGAAGGCGATGGCCAGGACGGCGAGCAGCGCCGCACGGGCGATCCAGGGAAGAAGCCTCGTCATGCCCCCTAGATAGGCGAGCCGGAGCCGTTCGCGCTACGCCGCAGCCGCGCGCGACCGCCGCCGTCGCGGGAATCGCACGCTCACCAGCCAGAACGCCATCAGCACCAGGGGTCCCAGGCCGATGATCATCGGCAGCGGCGTGGCGCGCAGCCAGTCGGGCTGGAAATCGGGCTGGCCGAAAAAGAACGACCCCGTCGCCACGAAGAAGGCGAGGCTCATCCGCCAGAGGTGCCGCGCGGTGCGCGCCACGCCCGCAAGGCCGCCGGCGCGCAGCATCCGCAGGTCGCAGACCGCAGCCAGCGCGCTGACCGCGCCAAAGGCATAGACCACGCTGTAAGCGCCTGAACCGCCGGTGACCGTCGCCCAGTAGAGGCCCACAGCCGCGATGCCGAGGGGCGCGGCGACCAGCGCCGCCTCGGCGTGGCCGACGTCACCCGGCCGGCGCTTCGCCGCCAGCCAGGCTGTCAGTGTCAGGTAGAGGGCGAAAACCGCCGCGGTGGTGTTGGTCCACTGATCCTCGTTCAGCATGGGCGAGACGATCGCGCCGACCCCAGCCATCGCCAGCATCGAGACGAAGAAGACGTTGCCGCTGAGCCGGTGCAGCCGTCCGCCCTTCTTCGCGAAGATGGAGACATAGCCCGACGCGATCGCCAGGCTGCCCCCGCCGATGTGCAGGCCCAGCGCAGCCGCGGCTACGGCGTGGGCGATCCAGGGGGCGTCGGCGGCGACGACGAGGTTGGCCATGCGAAGAACTCCAGGCCCTGAGTCTGACGCAGGCGCCTCAAGCCCGCCATGACGCACGGCGCCATTGCCATGACCGCAGGCGCCACGCCGCCGTAGCGAGCCCCGCGGCATCTGCTACACCTCGTCGATCAGCCGGAGTCCTGCATGCGCCGCCGCACGTTCCTCGCCGCCCTCCCCGCCGCCGCCGCCGCGGCCGCCACACCGGCCTTCGCCTCCAGCCGGGCCGAGAACCCCAATCGCAACCGCCCGGACGTCGGGCCCGGCGACCGCATCGACGGCGCCACCTGGGCCGGCCGCAGCGCCGCGTGGGGCGTGCATGGGGCGGCGGCGACGGCGCACCCCCTGGCCACCCTGGCCGCCATCGACATCCTGAAGGCCGGCGGCTCGGCGGTCGACGCCGCGATCGCGGCGAATGCGGTGCTGGGCTATGGCGAGCCCATCGCCTGCGGCATCGGCGGCGACTGCTTCGTGCTGCTTTGGGACCCGAAGACGAAGAAGGTGGTCGGCCTCAACGGCTCCGGCCGCAGCCCCAGGGGCCTCAGCCTGGAGACCGTGCGGCAGCGGGCGACCCCGAAGGGCACGATCCCCAGCCACGGCGCCATCTCGGTCAGCGTGCCGGGCGCCGTCGACGCCTGGTGGGCCTTGCACCAGCGCTACGGCAGGCTGCCGTGGAAGGATCTGCTGCAGCCCGCCATCCGCTATTGCGAGGAGGGCGCGCCGGTCATCCAGAACACCGCCTTCTATGTCGAGGCCTCGAACCGCAACTTCTCGCGCAACACGGCCATCGAGGAGATCGAGAACTTCAAGAAGGTCTGGGTCGCTGACGGCAAGACCCCGCGCGAGGGCGAGATCTTCAAGAACCCCGGCCTGGGCCGCACCTACCGCCTGATCGCCGAGGGCGGCGGCCGCGCCTTCTACGAGGGCGAGATCGCCGACACCATTGAACGCTACTTCAAGCGCATCGGCGGCTGGATGACCAAGGCCGACCTCGCCGCCCACAAGACCGAGTGGGTCGAGCCGCGCAGCGTCGACTATCGCGGCGTCGACGTCTGGGGCCTGCCGCCCAACAGCCAGGGGCTGGCCACGCTGCAGATGCTGGCGATGTTGAACGAGTTCGACGTGAAGGAGATGGGCTTCCAGTCGGCCGCCGCCATCCACCACGGCGTCGAGGCCAAGCGCCTGGCCTTCGAGGATCGCGCCCGCTTCTACGCCGACCCCGCCTTCTACAAGGCGCCGATCGATTGGCTGCTCTCGAAGGAGTACGCCAGGGAACGCGCGAAGCTGATCCTGCCCGACCGCATCCAGCCCAAGGTGGCGCACGGCCAGGCGCCCAGCCGCGGCGACACCACCTATTTCACCACCGCCGACAAGGACGGGATTATGGTCTCAATCATCCAGTCCAACTATCGCGGCATGGGCTCGGGCCTGATGCCCGACGGGCTGGGCTTCATGTTCCAGGACCGCGGCGAGCTGTTCTCGCTGACCGACGGGCACCCCAACCTGTATGCGCCCGGCAAGCGGCCGTTCCAGACGATCATCCCGGGCTTTGCGACCCAGGGCGGCCAGCCGCTGCTGAGCTTCGGCGTGATGGGCGGCGACATGCAGCCCCAGGGCCAGACGCAGATCATTTCGAACATCGTGGACTTCGGCCTGGGCCTGCAGGAAGCCGGCGACAGCCCCCGCTGGCACCACGACGGCGGCAGCGAGCCCACCGGCGAGGACCTTGGCCAGCCCGGCGTGCTGAACCTGGAGACCGGCGTGCCGGCCAAGACCCAGGCCGAGCTCGCGAAGATCGGCTGGCAGATCAAACCTGCCCCGGGTGGTTATGGTGGGTATCAGGCCATCCAGCGCTGGCCGGGCCGCTACGCCGCCGCGACCGAGATGCGCAAGGATGGCGTGGCGCTGGCGTACTGAGCCTGCCGTCTTGGCGCCCTCGGCCGGGATCGGTTGCGGTCTTGAACGGCAGTTACCGATCAGGGTCTGCAACCTGAAGTCCGGAGGCGATCCATGACCGAAGACGAAATGCGCAAGATCGTGCTCAGCTTCCCCGGCGTCGAGGAAGGGACCAGCTACGGGCGGCCGTCGTTCAAGGTGAACGGCAAGTTCCTCACCCGGCTGCGCGACGAGGACAACTCGCTGGTGCTGGTGGATGTGCCGTTCGACGAGCGTGAAATGCTGATCGAAGCCGAGCCTCAGACCTATCACTTTACGGCCCACTACAAGGACTATCCCAGTGTGCTGGCGCGCCTGGAGACCCTGCACCCGGGCTCGCTGCGCAGCTTCCTCGAGCGACGCTTTCGCAAGGTGGCCAAGAAGTCGGTCGTGAAGGCCTGGGACGCGACGCGAGGCTAGTTCTGGCCGGGCGGGAACTGCGTCGGATACTCCAGCTTGCTGACGTCATATCCCAGGCTGCGCGTCCGCGCGGTCATGTCGGCGACCAGTTCCGTCGAGGGCCGGGGGCTGCGCGTATAGAGGTTGACCAGCTTGAAGTCGTCGGTCGCCATGATGAACCACCCTTCGCCGTGGTCGAGCATCCAGTACGTCCGGCCGACCGGCAGCACGCCGAACAGGCGATAGCTGACGTGGACCTTGGTGTTCAGCCCCGGGTTCAGGATCTTCAGCGGCCCGGCGACCACCTTTTCCTTGCCCGCCGGAGATCCGTCACGGCAGCCGTCGCGCTGGATGAGCTTGTCGCCCTCGCGCAGGTAGTCGGTGTAGCCCGCCACACAGCCATCGGTGAGCTTCATGGGGGTCCGGCCGATCTCGTACCAGCGGCCGGTGAAATGGGACGCCGCGTCGATCGGCTGGGCGGGCTCGGGCGCCTGGGGACTGCGGGACGCGCCCATGGACGCGCAGCCCGCGACAAGAAGGGCGAGACCGCCGGCGAAGAATAGCGTCCTGGGTTTCATGCCGAGCTCCGTGGAGCAGGCAGAACCGCGGACCGGCGGCTTCGTTCCTTGACTAGGCCGGCCACAGCTCCGGGAGTTTTGCGGCCAGCCACTTCGCCAAGGCCGCGTTGACCTCGCGCGGCTTCTCCTGGGCCATCCAGTGGCCGCTCCTGACGACCGCCTCGGTGAGATCGGCGCAGTTCGCGCGCATCGGATCGGGCAGGCGCGTCCCCACGGTCGCGCAGACATAGTCATAGGCCCCGTGCAGGAAGAGCGCCGGCATGGCGAGGCGCTTTCCGGGCGCCCTTGCAGCGTGCGCCATGTTGGCCGGGCCGTTCATGTACCAGCTGTCGGGGCCGAAGAAGCCGTTGCGCGACAGGCTCTCGGCGTAGGCCTCCTCGTCCTCGGCGGTGAGCACGCTTCCGTCACGCGGCACGTCGGGGATCGAAGCGCCGCCGAACCAGCCGCCGTTGGCGCGGACGAAGGCGGTGCCCGCGGGCTGACCCTCGCCGCCCGGCGCGCCCGCCCGGAAGGCCAGCTTCACGAAGCCGCGCGGATTCTGATCGAAGCCCGCGCAGGCGGCGGCGAAGTTCTCACGATAGAACAGCATGTACTCCCACTGTCCGGCCGGGAACTGGTCCTCGGGATAGACGGCGCGGTCCACCAGCGGGATCAGCGTCTCTGGGGCGAAGCCGTCGGGCATGTAGGGCACGCAGAGCGCGGCGACGCCGAGGGTCCGCTCGGGGTGCTGCTGGGCCATGCTCCAGACCACGGGGGCGCCCCAGTCGTGGCCGACGAACACCGCCTTCTCCGCGCCCAGGTGGTCCAAGAGCTCGATCAGGTCGGCGACCGCGTGCTCGACTGCGTAGTCCTCGTGCCGGGAATAGACGCTGGAGCGCCCATAGCCCCGCATGTCCGGCGCGACGGCATGGAAACCCAGCCCGCCGAACACCGGCAGCTGATGGCGCCAGGAAATCGAGAGTTCGGGCCAGCCGTGGACGAAGATGATCGGCGTGGCGCCAGGGTCGCCCGCCGACAGGTAGTGGGTCGTGTGACGCGCGGTGGCGTGGATGTGGCTGGCAGCGTTCAAAACTCGTCCTCGATGGCGGCGCGGAAATCCTCGAACACCTCGGCCATTTTCTGCTCGGGCGGAAGGTCCGGCTCGGGCTCGGCCGCGGGTGGCGGCGCGGCGACCGTAAGACGGCTCACCACCGCGCCGTGCTGCACCAGCACCAGATCCTCGCCCTCGGGCAGGCCGGCCAGAAGGGCGGCGATCTTGGGCGGCAGGTCGTCGAGGTCGAGGCGGGCCATGTGCTCTCCGTGGGGCCGCATCCTAGACCGCTTCACCGGCCCCAGGTAAACGGCGCCATGGCTTATCGATCGCTGCGCGAGTTCCTGGCCAAGCTGGAGGCGGCGGGCGAACTGGTCCGCGTCACCGAGCCTGTGTCGACCCACCTGGAAATGACCGAGATCCAGCGCCGCCTGCTGGCGACCGGCGGGCCGGCGGTGCTGTTCGAGAACGTCATCCGCGCCGACGGCGAACGCTCGACCATGCCTTGCCTGGTCAACCTGTTCGGCACGGTGAAGCGGGTGGCCATGGGCGTGACGCTCGAGGGCAAGGAGCGCACCACCGCGGGCGAGTTGCGCGAGGTGGGCGAGTTGCTGGCGTTCCTGCGCCAGCCCGAGCCGCCGCGGGGCCTGAAGGACGCCTTCGACATGCTGCCGCTGGCCAGGACCGTGATGGGTATGCGGCCCCAGGTGCGGAAGACCGCGCCGGTGCAGGAGGTCGTGCTCAAGGGCGACCAGATCGATCTCACCAAGCTGCCGATCCAGGGCTGCTGGCCGGGCGAGCCGGCGCCGCTGATCACGTGGCCGCTGGTGGTGACCAAGGGGCCGTCCGACAGCCGGGAGGACGACTTCAACCTCGGCATCTACCGCATGCAGGTGCTGGGCAAGGACCGCACGATCATGCGCTGGCTGGCCCACCGCGGCGGGGCGCAGCATCACCGGCGGTGGAAGGCGCAGGGCAAGCGTGAGCCGCTCCCCGCCTGCGCGGTCATCGGCGCCGACCCCGGCACGATCCTGGCCGCGGTGACGCCGGTGCCGGACACGCTGTCGGAGTACCAGTTCGCGGGCCTGATGCGCGGCGCCAAGCTGGACCTGGTCCCGGCCAAGACGGTGCCGCTGATGGTGCCGGCCCACGCCGAGATCGTACTGGAGGGCCACGTCCTGCTGGACGAGTACGCCGACGAGGGGCCCTACGGCGACCACACCGGCTACTACAACTCGGTGGAACAGTTCCCCGTCTTCCAGGTCACCGCGATCACGATGCGGAAGGACCCGATCTACCTGACCACCTTCACCGGCCGGCCGCCGGACGAGCCCTCGGTGCTGGGTGAGGCGCTGAACGAGGTGTTCATCCCGCTGCTGCAGCAGCAGTTCCCCGAGGTGGTCGATTTCTGGCTGCCGCCCGAGGGGTGCAGCTATCGTATCGCCGTCGTGTCGATGAAGAAGGCCTACGCCGGCCACGCCAAGCGCGTGATGATGGGCGTCTGGAGCTACCTTCGGCAGTTCATGTACACCAAGTGGGTGATCGTCGTGGACGACGACATCGACGCCCGCGACTGGAAGGACGTCATGTGGGCGCTGTCCACGCGTATGGACCCGGCCCGCGACATCACCGTCATCGAGAACACCCCGATCGACTACCTCGACTTCGCCTCGCCCGAGAGCGGCCTGGGGTCGAAGATCGGCCTCGACGCCACCAACAAGTGGCCGCCCGAGACCCACCGTGAATGGGGCGAGAAGCTGGGTATGGACCCGGACACCGTGGCCAAGGTCACGCAGATGTGGGGACGCCTGGGGTTGCCGGGTGACGGCGCGCCGGTGGATTAACGCAGCCCATGGACGCTAACGCTTCGGCCCACGCCGCCGCCCTCTGGGCCGGCCTGCACCTGATCCTGCTGCTCGTGCTGTCGGTGCTCGTCACCCGGCAGCGGCGCAAGCACCACGTCGAGATCGGCGACGGCGGCGTGCCGGCGCTGAACCAGGCCATCCGCGCCTTCGGCAACGCCACCGAATATGTGCCGGCCGCCATGGCCGGCCTGGCCCTGCTGGCGCTGGTGAACGCCCCGCCGCTGCTGATCCACCCGATCGGCGCGATCCTGTTCGCGGGCCGCCTGGCCCATGCCATCGGCCTCTCCCGTTCGACCTCCGCGACGCTGCCGCGGGCCCTGGGCGTGCTGGCCACCTGGATCAGCTACGTGGCCATCGCCGCGGCCCTTTTGTTCTACGCCATCCCGTAGGGTTGTTCGGGCGGCCCGGGTCGGCCATATCCCGGCGATGGATGAGACCCTTCTGAACGACGTCGTCGCCGCTGCGCTCAAGGCGGGCGCCGACGCGGCCGAGGCCGTGGGCGCCCAGCGGCGCAGCCTGTCGATCACCGTCCGCAACGGCGATCTCGAGGAAGTCGAGCGCGAGGAGTCCCGCGACCTGGGCCTCCGCGTGTTCGTGGGCAAGCGTCAGGCGACGGTCTCGGGATCCGACATTTCGCCCGAAGCGCGCGCCAAGCTTGTCGAGCGCGCGGTCGCCATGGCCCGCCTGGCGCCCGAGGACCCCTATGCCGGCCTGGCCGACCCCGAGCATCTGGCCCGGGAGCCGATGCGCGACCTGCACCTCTACGACGCCAGCGAACCGACGCCCGAGATGCTGGAAGAGCGCGCCCGCATCGCCGAGGCCGCGGCGCGGGCTGTCCCCAAGGTGACCAATTCGGATGGGGCGGCCGGCGCCTGGTCGTCGTCGCAGTGGACCATGGTCACCAGCGGGGGGTTCACCGGCGTCCATCAGGCGTCCGGGTTCTCGATCAGCGCCTCGGCCATCGCCGGCGACGAGAACGGCATGGAGACCGGCCACGACGGGCGCTCCACCCGCTGGCAGGCTGACCTCCCCTCGCCGGAAAGCCTGGGAGACTCGGCCGGCCGCAGAGCCGCCGCCCGTCTCGGCGCGCGCAAGATCGCGTCCACCACCGCCCCAGTGATCTTCGAGAACCGCCTCGCCGGCGCGCTGATGAGCCCGCTGATCGGCGCGATCTCGGGCCCGGCCATCGCCCGCGGCGCGTCGTTCCTGAAGGACAAGCTGGGCCAGCAGCTGTTCGCCAAGGGCGTCGTCATCCGCGACGACCCGCACAAGCTGCGCGGCCTGGGATCCTCGCCCTTCGACGACGAGGGGGTGGCGAACGAGGCCCGCAACCTGATCGACGACGGCGTGCTGACCACGTGGCTGCTGAACACCTCGTCCGCCCGCCAGCTCGGCATGAAGACCACCGGCCACGCCTCGCGCGGCCTCGCCGGACCGCCCGGCGTCTCGACCTCGAACCTGACCTTCATGCCGGGCGACAAGGACCAGGCGGGGCTGATGAAGGACGCCGGAAACGGCCTGCTGATCACCTCGATGTTCGGCCCGTCGCTCAACAGCAACACCGGCGACTGGTCGGTGGGCTGCGCCGGGTTCTGGTTCGAGGACGGCGAGATCGCCTATCCGGTGAACGAGATCACCGTGGCCGGCAACCTGCTGGACATTTTCAGCCGCGTCACGCCCGGCTCCGACCTGGAGTTCCGCGGCGCCGCCAACGCCCCCTCGCTGCTCGTCGACGCTCTCGCCATCGCGGGTCTCTAGACGCCGGAATGGAAGAGGACCTGACCCTCATCCTCGACGCGGCCCGCGAGGCCGGCGAACTGGCCTGGGACCTGCGACGCCAGGGCCTGGAGATCGAATACAAGGAGGACGACGGCACGCCGGTCACCAACGCCGACCTGGCCGCCGACAAGCTGCTGACCGAACGCCTGCGCGGCGCGCGTCCTGACTACGGCTGGCTGTCCGAGGAGACGGCCGACGACAGGAGCCGGATGGATCGCCGTCGCCTGTTCGTGGTCGATCCGATCGACGGCACGCGCGCCTTCCTGAAGGGTCGGCCCTGGTGGTCGGTGGCGATCGCCGTCGTCGAGGACGGCCTGCCGGTGGCCGCCGTGGTGTTCGCGCCGGAATGCCACGAAATATACGCCGCCGCCGCCGGCCGGGGCGCGACCCGCAACGGCGAGGCGATCTCGCCCTCGAACGCGACGGAACTGGCCGACTGCCGGATGGTGGGCGACCCCATCGTCTTCGGCCACTGGTCGTGGCCCACGCCCTGGCCGGCGATGCAGGTCGAGCAGCGCAACTCCACCGCCTATCGCATGTGCCTGGTGGCGGCCGGCGACTTCGACGCCGCCGTGGCGCCGGTGCGCAAGTCGGACTGGGACGTGGCCGCCGGCGATCTGATCGCGCGCGAGGCGGGGTGCTTCGTGGGTGACCACACGGGCGAAGGCTTCCGCTACAACCGCGCCAGACCGTCGCAGGCCAGCCTGATCTGCGCTACCCCGGCGCTGGCCCCATTGATCCTGCCGCTCGTCCAGCATATTGGCCCGCGGAAATGATTTCAGCTGAAACGATCTAACCCATGCCCAGCACCGAACTTCTCCATCTCGTCCTCGGCGGGGAACTCAAGTCCCTCGACGGCCCGCCCGAGTTCAAGGACTACGCGAGCGTCGACTTCGTCGGCGCGTTCGGCAGCTACGAGGAAGCCGCCCGCGCCTGGCGCGCCAAGGCCCAGGCCACCGTCGACAACGCCCTGATGCGCTACTTCGTCCTGCACGCCCACAAGCTGCTGACCCCCGCCGCCGACGACGGCCACGCGCACTAGATTCGCCCGCCGAAGAGCGGGCGGTGGGAAGGGCAAGCGGCGGGCAGAGCGGGACGATCTTCCGCCCAACGACTGACCAGGTCGGACCACAGGCTCGCGGGTGAGGCTCGCCCTCTCCACCACCCGCTCTACGGCCTTCGGCCTCGGCGTGCGGTCCCCCTCTCCCCCTTCGTGGGAAAGGCAGACTACTCTCGCCGAAGCACACTCTCGGTGAGCAGGTTGCCCCACATGTTGGTTCGGAAGTCGGCTTTCATGGCGGCCGGGTCGTACATCGGGCTCTCGACCCATTCCAGGAAGCTCATGCCCGCCGGCTCGCCCTCGGTGAGGTAGCGGGCGAAGGTGTAGTCCAGCACGCCGGTCTTGCCGTGGCGGATGTGCAGGTACTTGAACGACAGCTGGTCCAGCGCCTCGCGGATCGTCTTGCCCTTGCGAAAGTGCATGTAGAGCACGCTCATGATGCCCGCCCGGTCCGCGCCGGACTTGCAATGCATCATCGCCGGGTACTCCAGCGTCTCGAACAGCCGCTTGGCGCCCAGAACGCGGTCGCGCGACGGCACCTCGCGCGACGTGATCGTGAAGTTCACGAAGTTCAGCCCCAGGCGCTCGCAGGCGTCCTTCTCCAGGGCGTGGAAGCTGGCGTCGAACCCGCCGCGCAGGTTGACGATCGACTTGATGCCGCGCGCCTTCCATTCCGCGATCTGGTGCGGCCACGGCTGATTGGCCCGAACCAGCTCCTCGCTGATCCAGTGCGCGTTCGAGAACCCCAGCCGCAGGTAGGCGTGGTCGTTCCAGAGATAGTCGAGGTAGGTCTTCATCCGCCCCAGCGGGCTTTTGAGGTCGAAGCGGTCGGCCGGGGCGGTCATGTCGGCCTAACTAGGGCCAGCCGTGCCGCCGGGGAAGTCCGCCGGCGCTCGCCAGCTTGAGGTTCGCCGCCGATTCCATCTGAACCGGACAGGCTCTAGGGTCCGCCCATGACGAAGCCATCGCCAAACCAGCCCCGGGTCGGCTGCGGCGTCGTGATCCAGCGCGACGGCGAGCTCCTGCTGATCCGCCGCGGCCGCGCTCCGGAAGCGGGCTGCTGGAGCCTGCCCGGCGGCAAGGTCGACGCAGGCGAACCTACGGAGACAACGGCGCGCCGCGAGATCGCGGAGGAACTGGGCCTGATCCTCGGCCCGCTCGAGCTCCTTTGTGTCGTGGACCTCATCCTCCCCGATCAACACTGGGTTTCGCCGACATACCTGGCGCGAAGCTTCCAGGGCGAGCCGGCCCTTCTCGAGCCTGAGAAGCACACCGGCCTGGGTTGGTTTCGGCTGGACGCCCTGCCGACCCCGCTCGCCGCCTCCGTGATCGCGGCGGCGGCGGCGATGAATCGGATTTGACCCACCACGGTTCGGCCAGCGCCGTCCTTCCTGCAAGGAAGAGCCAAGGCGCCCGACAGTCGCTTGACACCGCCGCCGCAACGTCCGACCCAACCCCCATGAGCGTCCCCGCCCCGCCGGAGCTTGGCGCCCGCGCGCTGGTCGCCCGGGTGGCCCGCATCTACATGGCGCCGCGGTGGAAGGGCTGGGCCGTGGCCATGCTGGCCGCCGTGGTGGTGGCCTACTGCTCGGCGCGGCTGGTGCAGATCATCGAGCCGGCGACCAACGACCTGCTGGTGGTCCACAAGCCCGGCGCGCTGCTCTGGATTCCCCTGACGATCGCGGGCCTGGCGGTCGCCCGCACCGTCGCCCAGATCGTCCAGGCCACCCTGGTCAACCGCATCGGCAACGGCGTCGTGGGCGACGTGCAGGTGCAGCTGTTCGGCAAGCTGGTCCGGGCAGACCTCGCCCACCTGCGCAGCCAGCACTCGGGCGCCTACGTCTCGTCGGTGCTCTACGACGCCGGCCTGATCCGCGAGGCCGCGACCGCGGGGGTCGTGAACTACACCCAGAACCTGCTGGTCTTCGTGGGCGCCGTGGCGGTGATGGTCGCCAACGACTGGATGCTGTCGCTGGTGCTGATCGGCGTGGTCCCGCTCGCCGGCCTGATCATGCGGCGGTTTTCGAAGCGCACCAGCAAGGCCGCCAAGGGCGCCATGGCCGAGACCTCGGCGCTGTCGTCGGCGATCATGGAGAGCCTGGACGGCGTGCGCGTCGTGAAGCTGGAAAACCGCGAAGCCTATGAGGAGGCCCGCGTCGCCGAAGTGGTCGCCCGGCGCCAGAGCCACCTGACCAAGGGCGCCAACGCCCGGGCCCGCGCCGCGCCGGCCACCGAACTCCTGATGTCGCTGATCGTGGCGATCGTCTTCGCCTATGCGGGCTGGCGCTCGACCGTGGGCGAGATGAACGCCGGCGCGTTCTTCTCCTTCATCGCCGCGCTGACCATGGCCAGCCAGGCGCTGCGCCAGCTGGCCAACCTGCAGACGGTGTTCGCCGAGGGCATGTCGGCGGCGCGACGCCTGTTTGCGGCGCTGGACGTCGAGCCCGAGGTGCGGGAGCAGGCGGGCGCCCATGCCATCTCCCGCTCGGAGGGCGCCATCCGGTTCGAGGACGTCAGCTTCTCGTATGGCGGGGACGGGCCCCCAGCGCTGGGGGGCGTGACGCTCGAGGCCCGGCGCGGTGAGACGGTCGCCCTGGTCGGCCCTTCGGGCGGCGGCAAGAGCACGATCCTCAACCTGATCCCGCGCTTCTACGACGTCAGCGGCGGCCGCGTGACCCTGGACGGCCAGGACCTGCGCGAGATGACGCTGGCCTCACTTCGGGACCAGATCGCGCTGGTCACCCAGGAGCCGTTCCTGTTCGACGACACCATCCGCGCCAACATCGCCTATGCGCGCCCCGACGCCACCGACGCCGAGGTCCAGGCCGCGGCCGAGGCCGCCGCGGCTCACGAATTTATTGCGGCTCTGCCGGACGGCTACGCCAGTCTCGTCGGTGAAGGCGGGACGCGCCTTTCCGGCGGCCAGCGGCAGCGGATCGCCATCGCCCGCGCCTTCCTGAAGGACGCGCCGATCCTGCTGCTGGACGAGGCGACCAGCGCGCTCGACACCGAGAGCGAGGCCCAGGTGCAGGCGGCGCTGAAGCGGCTGATGGCGGGGCGCACGACCCTGCTCATCGCCCACCGCCTGTCCACCGTCCGCGGCGCCGACCGCATCTATGTGGTCGACCAGGGCCGGATTGTGGAGACGGGCGACCATGCCAGCCTGGTGAAGTCGAAGGGCCTCTACGCGCGCCTGGCCCAATATCAGGACCTGGAAGAGGCGGAGCCCGCAGCTTGAAGAAGCTGCTGCGATCCGACGGTGTCCAGGCGTTCCTCGGCTGGCTGCTCGGGACCTACCTGCGCCTGGTGCTGCGCACCATCCGCTGGCGGCATGAGAACGTCGAAGCCGTCGAGCCCGTGCTGGTCGACGACGCCAAGGGCGCCATCGCGCTGTTCTGGCACGGCCGCATCCCGCTTTGCCTGGCGACGGCCCCGCAATGGTGGAGAAAGCGCACAAAGTGCCTGATCTCGCCCAGCGCCGACGGCGAGTTCATCGCCCGGGCGCTCGACATGTCGGGCTTCCCGGCGATCCGCGCCTCGTCGGCCAAGAAGGGCGACGCGGCCAAGGCCCGCCAGGCCGTCGCCGCCATCCGCGAGGCGACCAACTGGGTGAAGGCGGGCGGCGCCCTGGTCGTCACGCCCGACGGCCCCCGCGGTCCCAACGAAGTGATCGCCGCCGGTTCGCTGCAGATCGCCAAACGCTCGGGCCAGGCCGTCTACCTCATGGGCATCGCCGCCAGCCCCGCGACCCAGATGCGGAGCACCTGGGACAAGGTCATGTGGGCCGCTCCCTTCGGCCGGGGCGCCGTGGTCTGGGACGGCCCGCTCTACGTGCCGGCCGACGCCGACGACCGCGCGATCGAGGGTCTCATCGTGGCGTGGTCCGCGCGCCTGTCGGCGGCGACCCGGAGGGCAGAGGCGATCGTGGGGCGCGGCTGACAAGGGGCGCACAGTCCTGTCAGCCGCAATGGCGCGTCAGCGCCGCGAGAATGTCCACGAGCCACGCGAACCACAGGAACGGAGCCGGATGATCGGCGCTCAGCGTTCTCCCGCGTTCGTGTGGCTCGTGGACAAACAAGATTGCGCCTGCGGCGCGCACTGAACTGCATCGCCGAGCTCGCCGCCCTCCGCGTCGTTACTTGTTATCGCGTTGATCGGGCCCGAGGTCGGTGAGACATAGGCCCCGTGGCTCACGCGCACGACCATCACGCCCACGGACACGATCACGGCCACCACCATCACGGGGGCGGCCACCATCATCATGCGCCGGCCGACATGGGCCGCGCCTTCGCGATCGGCGTCGGACTCAATGCGTTGTTCGTGGCCGCCGAGGTCGCCGCGGGCCTCTGGACCGGGTCGCTCTCGCTGCTGGCCGACGCCGGGCACAATCTCTCGGACGTTCTGTCGCTGCTGCTGGCCTGGGGCGCAGTGGTGCTGGCGAGGCGGGCCCCGGCCGGCCGGCGCACCTACGGCCTGCGCAAGGGCACCATCCTGGCCTCGCTCGCCAACGCCATCCTGCTGATGGTGGCCGTGGGCGTGATCGTCTCGGAGGCCGCCCATCGGCTGCGTGAGCCGGCGCCGGTGGACAACCAGCTGGTGATGCTGACCGCCAGCCTGGGCGTCGTGATCAACGGCCTGACGGCCATGCTGTTCATGCGCGGCAGCCATTCCGACCTGAACGTCCGCGGCGCCTTCCTGCACATGGCCGCCGACGCTGGCGTCTCGCTGGCTGTCGTGGCGGGGGCGTTCGCGATGGCCCAGACGGGCCTGCTCTGGATCGACCCTGTGCTGGGCCTGGTCATCGCCGCGGTCATCGTGCTGGGCACGTGGAGCCTGCTGCGCGACTCGGCGGATCTGGCGCTGGACGCCGCCCCGCGCGACATCGACGTCGAGGCCGTGCGCCGATACCTGGCCGGCCTGCCGGGCGTCGAGGATGTCCACGACCTGCACGTCTGGGCGATTTCAACCACCGAGACCGCCATGACCGCACACGTGCTGCGGCCCCACAACGCCGACGGCGACAGCTTCCTGCATATGGCCTGCGAGGGGCTGGAGCACCGCTTCCGCATCGGCCACGCCACCCTGCAGGTCCAGACCAGCACGGTCCGGGCCTGCCGCCTCGCGCCGGCCGAGGTGGCGTGAGGCCCAGCCCCCTTGCCTTCTATGCCGTACTGACGGCGCTCCTCGAGCCGTTGGCGCCGATGCTGCTGCGCCGCCGCGCCGCTCGCGGCAAGGAAGACGCCGCGCGCCTGGACGAGCGCCTCGGCCGGGCCCGCCCTCCCCGGCCGGACGGCCGCCTCGTCTGGCTGCACGGCGTCAGCGTGGGCGAGGCGACGTCGTTGCTCCCGTTGGTGGCGGCGCTGCGGGCGTCGCAGCCCGGGCTGGTCCTGCTGGTCACCTCGGGCACCACCACCGCCGCCGAGATGCTGGCCAGGCGATTGCCGGACGGCGTGATCCATCAGTACGCGCCCATCGACACGCCCCGGACGGTGGCGCGTTTCCTGGACCACTGGCGTCCGTCGCTGGCCATCTTCGTCGAGAGCGAGCTGTGGCCCAACCTGATCCAGGAGGCCCACGCGCGCGGCGTGAAGCTGGCCCTGATTTCGGCGCGGATCACCGAAGGGACGGCGCGGAACTGGCGGCGCTTCCCGGTGGCGGCGCACGAGATCTTTTCGTCCTTCGACCTGATCCTGCCGCAGGACGACGCGACCGCCGAGCGCGTGCGCCGACTGGGCGGATCGCCGGGGCCGAAGCTGAACCTGAAGCTGGCGGGCGAGCCCCTGCCCGCCGACGAGGCCGAATTGGAGCGCCTGCGCGAGGCGTGCGCCGGGCGCAGGGTGGTCCTGGCGGCCAGCACCCATCCGGGCGAGGACGAGATCGTGGTGGAGGCGTTCCGTAGCGTCGCCGGCGCCGGCGCGCTGCTGATCCTGGCGCCACGCCATCCCGACCGCGGCCCCGACCTCGCGGCCCGCTTCGCCGCCACCCGCCGGGCCGCCGGCGAGGCGCCTTCGGGCGAGATCCATGTCGCCGACACCCTGGGCGAGCTGGGGCTGTTCTTCCGGTTGGCCGACATCGTGGTGATGGGCGGCGGCTGGGCTGGCGTGGGCGGCCACAACCCGTTGGAGCCGGCGCGGATCGGGCGTCCGATCCTCACGGGGCCGGACGTGTCGAACGCCGCCGAGCCCTATGCCGACCTGCTGGCCGAGGCCGCCGCGATCAAAGCCCCCGACGCGGCAGCACTGGCGCGCCATCTCCGCGGCCTTCTGGACAACCCGGCCATCGGCCGCCGCATGGGCGAGGCGGCTCAGGCCTACGCCAACCGCCAGAGCGCGGCCCTGGACGACGCGCTGGCCCGCCTCGAACCCCTGCTGCCGGCATGAAGCTGTCGACGCCCCAGTGGTGGTACACGCGCGAGCGCTCGCCCAGCCCGGTGCTGCGGGCGCTGCTGACCCCACCGTCGTGGATCTGGGCCTGGGCCACGGCGCGGCGGATCGCGGGCGGACAGCCCGTAGATCCGGGCGTGCCCGTCATCTGCGTCGGCAATGTCACCATGGGCGGCGCGGGCAAGACCCCGGTCGTGCGCGAGATCGCCCGCCGGCTGGGCGGCCACGTGCTCACCCGCGGCTATGGCGGCGCCCAGGCCGGTCCGCTGCGGGTCGAGCCCCACCACACCGCTGCCGACGTCGGCGACGAGCCCGTGATGCTGGCCACGGACCTGCCCGTCTGGGTGGCGCGCAATCGCGCGGCCGGGGCCATGGCGGCGGCGCAGGCCGGGGCGCCGGTCATCGTCATGGATGACGGCCACCAGAACCCGTCCGTGAAGAAGTCTCTGTCGCTGGTGGTGGTCGACGGCGAAACGCGGAACGACGAGTGGCCTTTCGGCGACGGCCGGGTCTTCCCGGCTGGACCGATGCGCGAGCCGCTGAAGGCCGGTCTGGCCCGCGCCGACGCCGCGGTCCTGCTGTTGCCCGCCGACCTGGACGCGCCCGACCCGGAGTTGCTGCGCAGTCTGGCGAGCGTCCCGGTGCTGATCGCCCGGCTGCAACCCGCCGAACCCCCTCCGCCCGGCCCGCAGGTAGGCTTTGCGGGTGTCGGCAAACCCTGGAAGGTGGAGCGCGCGCTGAAGGCGGCCGGTTGCGAGCTGGCCGACTTCTGGCCCTTCCCCGACCACCACGCCTACGCGGAAAGCGAGCTCGCCCGCCTGGCCGACCGCGCCACGCAGTTCGACGCCGGCCTGATCACCACGGAAAAGGACTGGGCCCGCCTGCCCCCGGCCTGGCGCGCACGCATCAAGCCCTGGCCCGTCCGCGCGGTGTTCCAGGACGAGGCGGCGCTGGACGCTTTGCTACGTCCTCACCTCCCACGCGAAGCGGCGGGAGGTTAGGAGGGCGGCCCGCTACTCCGCCCCGGCCAGCTTGGCGTACTTCCAGCTGGTCTCCGCCAGGCTCAGCACGCGGTCGGCCTGCTGTGCGGCGTGGGGGCTGTTGGCGGTGCCGTCGCGGACCCGGCCCACGATCCCCTGCAGGATGCCGGCGAGGCGGAAGGTGTTGTAGCTGTAGAACCAGTAGAGGTCGTGCAGGCCGCTGCGGCCCGTGAGCCCGCAGTAGTACTCCACCGCCTCGTCCAGGGTCGGGATGCCGTGGGCCTTCAGGTCGGGGATCTGCGAGATCCCGCCGTTGATCCAGTTCATCAGCAGGTAGGTGAAGTCGGCCAGGGGCTCGCCCAGCGTGCCCAGCTCCCAGTCCAGCACCGCCGCCACGCGGTTTTCGGTGGGGTGGAAGATCATGTTGTCGAGGCGGTAGTCGCCGTGGACGATCGAGGTGCGTTCCTGCTCGGGCACGGTCTTCGGCAGCCACTCGATCAGGCGCTCGATCTCGGGGATGTGGACCGTCTCCGAGGCCTTGTACTGCTTGGTCCAACGGTCGACCTGGCGGGCCATGTAGTTGCCTGGCTTGCCGTAGGTCTCGAGGCCCACGGCCACGTAGTCGGTGTTGTGCAGGTCGGCGAGCGTCTTGATCTTCGCCAGGATGATCTCGCGCCGCTCGGAGGGCGAGTAGGCCGGCAGCGACTGATCCCAGAGAATCCGGCCCTCCACCATGTCCATGATGTAGAACATGGTGCCCACAACGCTGTCGTCGGTGCAGAGACCGTACGGCTTGGCCACCGGGAAGCCGGTCGGATAGAGCGCCGAGATCACCCGGAACTCACGGTCGACGGCGTGGGCCGACGGCAGCAGCTTGCCCGGCGGCTTGCGGCGCATGACGTACTTCTGGTTCGGCGTGATCAGCTGGTAGGTCGGATTGGACTGGCCGCCCTTGAACTGGCGGACCTCCAGCGGACCCTGGTAGCCCTCGACGTTGGCCTCCATCCAGCGGGCCAGCGCGCCTTCGTCGAAGCGGTGAGTCTCGGCGACCTCCTTGGTGCCGGTGTTGAGCGCCTCGCGCTCCTGCTCGGCAGTGACGGCTTCGGTCATGGCGCTCTCCCACGCTTCGTACATTTGTTTGAAGTCCTTTTACCGGTGACGCGGCGTCGGGCAAGCGCTTGACGGGGCGGCCGGCGGCCCTCAGAGGCGGGCCATGGTCGAGGATGTCGCCTCCATCATCGAGATCGAGGCCCCGCGCGAGCGGGTGTGGCGGGCGATCACCGATCCGACGCTGGTGACCCAGTGGATGGGCTGCCTGCGCTTCCAGCCGGTCGTCGGTCACGTCTTCTACCTGCAGCCCGACCGGGCGCGTCGCCTCGCAGGCGACCCCACCGATGGCATCGCGTGCCGGATCGAGATGCTGGACGCTCCAAGGCGGCTGGCGTTCTCGTGGGGCCTGCCCGACACGCACGTGGACATCCGGCTGCGCAACATTCCCGGCGGCACGCACGTGCGGCTGGTCCACTCGGGCTGGGACCAGTTCGACGACCGTGAGGTCGAGGGCATCCAGGGCGGCATGGGCCATGCCTGGCACGCCGTGGCGCTGCCGGCGCTCAAGGCGGTGGCGGAAGGCGCTTAGCCCAGCGCACGCCAGCCGATATCGCGGCGGCAGAAGCCGTCCGGGAAATCGATCGCGTCGACGGCTGCGTAGGCCTTGTCCTTCGCCTCGCGCAGCGTGCCGGCCCGCGCGCAGACGTTCAGCACCCGCCCGCCCGCGGCGCGCAGCATGCCCTGGGCGTCCCGCGTGGTTCCCGCGTGGAAGACCACGGCGTCCGCGCCGAAATCGGCGTCGGCGCCCTTGATGACGCCACCGGCCTGCGGCGTGCCCGGATAGCCCTTGGCCGCCAGCACGACGCAGATCGCCGCGTCGTCCCGCCACTCGGGCCCCGGTATCTGAGCCAGCCGGCCCGTGGCGCAGGCCAGCAGGTAGGGCACGAGGTCGCTCTTCAGGCGCAGCATCAGGACCTGGCACTCGGGATCGCCGAAGCGGGTGTTGAACTCCACCAGCTTGGGCCCGTCCCGGGTCGCCATCAGCTCCACGAACAACACGCCACGATACGGCGCCCCATCGGCGGCGATGCCCGCGAACGCCGGGTCCACCAGCCGCGCGCGCACCTGCTCAACCAGCTCAGGCGTGAAGACCGGCGCGGGCGAATAGGTGCCCATGCCGCCCGTATTCGGTCCCTGCTCGCCGTCGAACACCCGCTTGTGGTCCTGGGCCCAGCCGAAAACCATCGAGGTCTTGCCATCGCACAGGGCGAACAGCGAGCCGATCTCGCCCTCCAGGAACTCCTCGATCACCACCCGCGCGCCGGCCTGACCGAAGCGACCCCCGAAGGCGTCCTCGATCGCGGCCTCGGCCTCGGCGCGGTCGGAGGCGATCACAACGCCCTTCCCGGCGGCCAGCCCGTCGGCCTTGATGACATAGGGCGGAGCGAAGCGTTCCAGCGCCGCCTTGGCCGCCTCAGCATCCTCGCACACGGCATAAGCCGAGGTGGGCAGGCCGTAGCGGTCGCAGAACGCCTTGGTGAAGGCCTTGGAGCTTTCCAGCTGGCCGGCCTGGGCCGTTGGGCCGAAGCACGGGATGCCCGCGGCCGCGAGCGCATCGGCGAGGCCGGCCGCCACCGCGGTCTCGGGTCCGATCACCACGAGGTCGGCGGCGATCTGCTGCGCCAGCGCCACGAGGCCATCGACGTCGGTGACGGCGACATTCCGCAGCTCGCACTGGGCCGCCATCCCGGGGTTGCCGGGCGCGGCCACGAGCCGCTTCACCAGCGGCGAGGCCGCGATCTTCCATGCCAGCGAATGTTCGCGGCCGCCGGACCCAACGATCAGGATGTTCATGAGGCGCCGCTTTCGCCCGCAGGCCCCTTCCGGTCAAGCCGGCCGTTTTGCGCACTCCCGTCCGGACCGCTTCAACGTGACCCGTTCCGCGCTCGCGGCGCCGAGTGGCAAGATGCATCCGCCCGTCCTAGGGTGGAACGTCGGTCCCGGCCGATGACGGGAGTCAGTATGGTCAGCCCCAGCGACGAAAACCCGGAAGCCGCTCTCGAACGCCAGATGGCCCGGCAGCGGGAAGCCGAGCACCGGGTCAAGAACACCCTTCAGCTGATCTCGTCGATCGTCATGCTGCAAGGCCGCCGGGTGAGCGACGACACGGCGCGCCAGGCGCTCCGGGCCGTGCAGCTGCGCGTGGCCGCGGTGAGCGTCGCCCACCGCCGCGTGACCTGGTCTGACGACTCCGAAGAGGTCGAACTGTCGGGCCTCGTGCGGGAGATCGTCGGCGACCTCGCCGGGTCGGCCGGGCGCGAAGGCGTCGACATCGAGCTGGACCTCGAGAGCGTTCATATTCCGGGCCGCCACGGCGCGCCGGTCGCGCTGCTGGTCAGTGAGACCGTGAGCAATGCGCTGCGCCACGCCTTTCGCGACGGCGCGGCCGGGCGCATCCGCGTGGGCCTGCGCCGCACCCAGGACGGCTTCGAGCTCTCGGTGGCCGACAACGGAGTGGGCATGGACCCGGCGGCGCCAAAGACCGGCTTCGGCCTGACGGTCGCCCAACTGATGGCCCAGCAGCTGCGGGGCAGGCTGGAAATCACATCCGGGCAACCCGGGGTCCGCATCACCGTTAGCGTTCCCATGGACAATGACGCGCAACGGGCCTGAGCCCCCATGTTCTCAGCCGCCGACCTCGTAGGCACGGGCGCCGCCCTCTGCTCGATGGCCAGCTTCACCCCCCAGATCGTCAAGATCGTGCGAGAGCGCGACGCCTCGGCCGTCTCGCTTCGGATGTACGCGGTGACCGTGACCGGCTTCATCCTCTGGACCGCCTACGGCCTGATGACCGGAAGCTGGCCGGTCGCAGCGTCCAACATCGTCTGCCTTGCACTCTCGGCGACGATCCTGGTCCTGAAATGGCGCTTCTCGCGCTAACTGCGCTCGCGTGGCCCTAGCCATGGCCAAGCGAGCGCCGTAAGTCGGGCCCGACTTACGGCTAGAAGGTCCAGGAATGAGCGATCGGTTGAACGCGGCGCAGGCGGCCCTGAGTGCGGGCCGTCGGGACGAGGCCATCGAACACCTCAGCGCCGCGATTGCGGAAGACCCCGCCCGCACGGTCCAGGTCTATCGCGCGCTGGTGGTCCAGCTCTACAACGCCGGCCGTTTCGCCGAAGGCGAGGCCGCCGCGGCAAAAGGCCTCGAGCGCCACCCCCGCGACTACGACCTGCTCAACACGCGCGGTGTCCTGCTGCGCAAGCTGCGCCGCCAAGCCGAGGCTGTGCCGCTCTTCGAAGCCGCCATCAAGCTCCAGCCCAAGAACCTCGCCGCCCAGCAGAACCTGGGCAACGTGCTCATCGACCTGAACGAGCTCACCAAAGCCGAGGCGATGTTCACGAAGCTTATCCGCCTGGAGCCGCGCAACAGCGAGTATCACCGACAGTTGGGCCGGACGCTCAGCAAGCTGGGCAAGATCGAGCCGGCGCTCGTGCGCCTGCGCACCGCCATCAGCGTCAAGCGCGACAACGCCGATGCGTGGCTGGACATGATCGGCATCCTGAACGAGGAGCTGCGCACGGCCGAGGCCGAGGAGGCGATCGACAAGGCGCTGGCCATTGCGCCCAACGACCTGCGCCTGGCCGAAAGCAAGGCCATGGTGATGCGCCGCGCCGGCGACCTGACCCGCTGCGAGGCGTTCCTCGAAGAGCAGCTGCCCGCCAACCCCAACGTGCCATGGATCCACTATCAGCTGGGCATGCTGGTGGCGGACCGCGATCGGGAACGCGCCAACTACCACCTGGAAAAGGCCTACCAGCTGGACCCGGGCCGCCTGGAGACCGCGACTGCTCTCGTCGAGACCTGGGAGCGAAGCCGGATCGGCGATGAGGGGGCCTTCATCGAGAAGGCCTATCAGCTGGCCCTGTCGCTGCTGCCGCGCCGGCACGAGTTCACCGATGCGGCCAACAAGATCCTCACCGACGTCTTCGTGCGCGTGGCCGACTACGACGCGCTGGACGCCGTGGGCGACTTCGAGACCCTGGGCCGCAGCTGGGCTCGCCACGGCCGCCACACGGCGCTGCTGAAGCAGCTGGCCCGGGTGCGCACTGACGCGGACCGGCTGGAGCTCGTCGAGCAGCACCGCATCTGGGGCCGCGACCAGGAAGCCGCCGCCGCCCGCCGCAAGATCGCGCGCCCTGCGCCGCGCCCGGCCGACGGCAAGATCCGCCTGGGCTTCATGTCGTCAGACCTGCGCCAGCACCCGGTGGGCTATTTCGCCATGCCGCTGTTCGACCACGTCGATCCGCGGTTCGAGGTCTATGTCTACTCGTTCAATCAGGGCCAGCCCGACGCCGCCCAGCGGCACATCGAGAGCCGGATCAAGGCCTACCGCTGGTGGCGCGACATCGGCGTCGCAAAGGCCGCCGAGAACATCGCCGCCGACCAGCTGGACATCCTCATCGAGCTGGGCGGCTCGACGCACATGAACAAGCTGGAGGTGATGGCCTATCGCCCGGCTCCGGTTCAGGCCAGCTGGCTGGGCTATCCGCACTCGGCGGGTCTCTCGACCATCGACTATTTCATCTGCGACCCGTTCAGCCGGCCGACCAAGGACGAGTATCTGGTCGAGACGCCGCTGGTGATGCCGCACACCTGGCTGGCGCTGGGCCAGCAGTTCTTCGTCGACCGGCACGCCATCGCGCCCGACATGCCGTCCGACCGCAACGGCTTCGTGACCTACGGCACGGCCAACAACCCGCACAAGTACAGCCGCGAGGTGCTGCGCCAGTGGGCGCGCGTGGTCGCCGCGACGCCCGGCTCGAAGTTCGCCTTCGTGCGCCCCGAGGCCAGCGGCGAGAGCTTCCGGAGGAACATCGAGAAGCAGTTCGCGCTGGAAGGTGTCAGCGCCGACCGGATCATCTGGCGCGCGGTGCGCGGCGCCCACCTGCCGCACTACAACGACATCGACATCACGCTGGACCCGTTCCCCCTCACCGGCGGCACCACCACCACCGAGACCCTGTGGATGGGCGTGCCCCTGGTCAGCATGGTGGGCGAGGCGTTCTTCGAGCGGCTTAGCTACTCGATCCTGTCGAACGCCGGCTTCGGCGACCTGTGCGCGAAAAGCCTCGACGAGTACCTGGAGATCGCGCTCAAGCTGGCCGCCGACGTGGAGCGCCGTCGAGAGTTCCGCGCCACCATCCGCGACCGGCTGCGGGCCAGCCCTCTGGGCCAGACGGAGCAATTCGCCGCCGACTTCTACGCCATGGTTCACCGCGCGGTGACGGAACGGCCGGGGCTCAAGAAGACCGCCTGAGCGAGTCCAGCGCGCCTACAGCCGGAAGTACTCCTGCAACAGGTCGTTGGGCCGAGGCGCGAAGGCTAGGTCCGCGCCTCCGGAGCGGAAGGCGATGACGCCCTCGGGCACCGTCTTGTTCACGGCGCTGGTCCCCTGGCTCAGCACCGAGTCCGAGCCGATCACCGAGCGGCCGATCACGGCCGTGTTGGGGTAGAGCACCACCCGGTCGCCGATGACCGGGATGTCGGTCTTGTGCCGGCCGACGGTCGAGTTCTGATAGAGCACGAGGTAGTTGCCGTAGGTGGCCTTCGCCAGGACGATCCCCACCGAGTGGCCGATATAGAACACCTCGGGCATCTGGATCTCGTAGAAGAGGTCGATGCCGTTGAGCGCCTTGTTCATCAGGAAGAGGCGCGTGCCGGCCGCCGTATCGCCCGAGCGCCGGTAGATCGTGTTCGAGAGGTAGTAGAGGAAGATGCAGTGCTGCGAGCTCTGCAGCACGTTGAACTGGTCGGGCCGCCAGGGCGCGCAGGCGTTGATGCAGACGTGCATCCGCTCGAGGGCTTCGTCGATGTGGGCGTCCACGGCCTTGCGGAACTCGCTTTCGCGGCCGTCCGGCACGATCGCGGCGCACTGGGCGGTGATGTAGCCGATCAGGCTCTCGCGGGTGTGATCGACAAGCTTCACGCGGGCAGACCCTCCAGGTAGGCGGCGACCACATCCTCGACCGGTCGGGCGACGACGCCAAGACCTGCGAGGCGCTCTGCGCTGGCGTTGGGCGGAGGAAGGGGACTGGCGTCGCCCGTGAACCTGACCCACCAGCCTGCGCGCTCGAAAACGCGGGCGATGTCGGCGTTGGTCGAGAGCCGGCCGGCGGCCACGTTGTAGATCCCCTGGCCTCGATCACCCAGCGCGATCAGCGCCTCCACCGTGTCGTCCAGGTGAATGTAGTCGCGCGCGATGTTGGGGCTGCTTTCAAGCACCAGGTCGCGGGTCGTGCGCGCCCTGATCAGCCACTCCGACAGGAAGCCCGGGGCGCCGTCCGCCCAGTCGTAGACATTGGACAGCCGCGCCACGGCCCCGCGGCCGCCGGTGCGGGTCAGGGTCAGGTTCTCGCCCAGGGCCTTGGAGAGGTCGTACACGCGACGCGGGTCGGCGGGATCGAACACCAGCGGCTCGGCCTCGTGCGCCACGTCCTTGCGCTGGCCGTCGTAGAGCCGGGTGGACGAGCAATAGACCAGCCGCTCGAACCGGTCGGCGCGGATCAACTCGCTGACCAGGCTGGCGTGGGCCTCCACCGTATCGAAGGGACGGCGGTCGTAGTCGGCGGTGAGGCCCGCGCAGTAGAAGACGGTCCCCAGGTCGCGCTCGAACAGCGCCGGATCGCCCTTGGCGGGGGCCCACACACTCCAGCCGTCGGCCTGCAGCCGCGCGGCCAGACGGGCCCCGACGAAGCCGGCGGCGCCGACGACGGTGGCCTGCCCCGCCAAGGCGCTAGAGCCCGCCCACGGGGTGATGCAGCTTGGGATCCTTGTGGCGCAGGTACTTGGGGCTGACGCCCTTCACGATCGAATAGCCCGGGCCGTCGAACACCGCGGTGTCCTTCACCGCCACCATGTTGAAGCCGTGCGGCGGACCTTCCAGGTAGACGTCGTCCACCGGGATCAGCTCGACCGGCTTGCCCGCCAGGTCGTAGTTGGAGTTGAAGTCGCGCAGCGCGAAGACCGTGTAGCCATGGCCGGTCAGCAGCTTGACGATGTCGGTGTTGGCCAGCCCGTTCGACCAGTCGACGTAGTGGCGATGGACCTCGAACAGGATGTCGGGCGCCTGACCCTTGGGCTGCGCCAGGAACGGCTCGGCGCCCTTCAGCGCGCCCAGCTCGGCGCCTTCGATGTCCAGCACGATGAGGTCCAGGACCTCGACGCCCGACGCCTTCAGGTAGTCGGCGATGGTCACGGTCTTGAAGGTATCGTCGCCCGCCTCGGCCACCTCGGCGCTGGCGAAGCTGTCGAAGCCCACCAGCTTCAGGTTGGTCGAGCTGTCGTGCCACAGGCCCTCGGACCGCGGCTTGATATTGGTCAGGCCATTCAGCTCAGCGTTCTTCATCAGCATGCCGCGCTGGTCGTTGTTGGGCTCGAAGGCGTGCACGACGCCGCCATTGCCGGCGATCTGGCGCGCGATCAGCACCGCGTGGTCGCCGAAGTAGGCGCCGCCGATGACGACGTTCCTCGCGCCCCCCCTCGTCTTGCCGCGGGCCAGGTCGACCAGGATCCGGCTCGTCATCGGCTCCCAGGCGTGGTCGGGCGCCTCGGGCTGCGACATCACGAAGTCGCGGGCGATCTTGGAGCGGTAGAGGAACTCGAACGTCACGCCGGTCGACAGCGTTTTCCGCACGACCGCGTCGTCGTCGTAGAGCGCGTCTACCAACGGACCGGTCAGTTCCTCTCGCACGTCGACGCCGGGCGCCTGGATCTGCCCCTCGAAGGCGATCAGCTGGCGGATAAAGGCGGCGCGCCAATCCGGGGTCTCTCCGATACGCGAGAGCGCCTCGAGCGCCTTTTCGTTAGCCATTGCAGTCCAGGTCCATTTCGATAGGGCGCAATCTCTAGCAGACGGCGCCGAGGTTCTCAGCCCCGATGGTCGGGGTACGAAGCGTCGCGCTCCGAGATCAGTCGCGGGGCGGCCGGCCAGTCGATCCCGAAGGCCGGGTCGTTCCACCGGACGCCCGCGTCGTGGCCCGGCCGATAGGCGGGTGCGATCTGGTAGACCACGTCGCTGTCGGGCTCGAGCGTCAGGAATCCGTGGGCTATGCCCTCATCGATGAAGAGGCCGAGCAGGTTCTCAGCCGAGAGCTCGGCGCCGGTCCATTGGCGGTAGGTGGGGCTGTCGGGGCGCAGGTCGACCGCCACGTCGAACACTCGGCCGCGGGTGACGCGCACCAGCTTGGTCTCGGCGTGCGGTGCGGCCTGATAGTGCATGCCGCGCAGGGTGCCGGCCTTCGGATTGCGCGAGATGCTGGTCTGGGCGGGCTCGAAGGGAATGCCCGCTGCGGCGAACGCCTCCGGGCAATGCAGGCGTGCGAAGAGGCCGCGCTCGTCCGCGTGCGGCTCGGCCTCCACGCGGACCACGCCCGCGATCGGGGTGGGCGTGAAGCGCATCAGTCCAGCACCCGCGTCAGCGGCGAGGCGACGACGAACCTGCCGCCCCAATCGGCGATGAAGGCCAGCTGCTGGGTGATCTCGTCCTTCAGGTTCCAGGGCAGGATGACGACGTAGTCGGGGCGTGTGGTCTTCACCGCCTCGGGCGCCCGGATCGGCACGTGGCTGCCCGGCAGGTAGCGGCCCTGCTTGGCGGGATTGGCGTCATAGACCTCGACGATGTCGTCGCGGGTGACGCCGCAGTGGTTGAGGAAGGTGTTGCCCTTGGCCGCCGCGCCATAGGCCGCGACCGCCTTGCCGTCGTCCCTGGCCGACGCCAGGAAGGCGCGGAAGCTCTCGCACATGGCGTCCACCCGCGCGGCGAAGCCCTCGTAGGTCTCGATGCGGCTCAGGCCCGCGGCGGCCTCGGTGGCGCGCAGGGTGCGCAGGGCCTCGGTCTCCTTGTGGGCCGACGCCTGGTGGCAACAGAACAGCCTCAGCGACCCGCCATGGGTGGACAGCAGCTCGACGTCGAACGGGCGCAGGCCATGGGCCGCCAGCACCTGCTCCACCGCCACCAGCGACAGGTACGAGTAGTGCTCGTGGTAGATCGTGTCGAACTGCACCAGCTGGATCAGGTTCAGGAGGTGCGGGAACTCGAAGGTGAGCACGCCCTCCGGCTTCAGCACGTGCCGGAAGCCGGCCACGAAGGCGTTGAGGTCGGGCACGTGGGCCAGCACGTTGTTGGCGGCCATCAGGTCGGCGCGGTCGCCGCGGGCCGCCAGGGCCCGCCCGGTCTCGGCGTTGAAGAACACCACGTCGGTGCGCACGCCGATGGCGCGAGCCGCCTCGGCGGTGTTGGCCGTGGGCTCGATGCCCAGCACGGGCACGTTGCGGGCCAGGAAGTGCTTCAGGAGGTAGCCGTCGTTGCTGGCCACCTCGATGACGAGCGACTCCGGCCCCAGGCCGAAGCGTTCGATCATCGCCTCGGCGTAGCGCTTCGCGTGCGCCACCCAGCCCGGCGAGAACGACGAGAAATAGGCGTAGCCGGCGTCGAAGATCGCCTCGGCCGGCACCTCGTGATCGGCCTGCACCAGGAAGCAGCGGTCGCAGACGCGGGTGTGCAGCGGAAACACCGGCTCGTTCCCCGCCGCCAGTTGGTCGGGCGTCAGGTAGCTGTTGGCCAGCGGCTGCTCGCCGAGGTCCAGGAAGGTGCGGGTGAGCGGGGCGCGGCAGAAGCGGCAGAGGGGGGCGGAACTCATTTGCGAGCTTCGTAGCCTTCGATCTGCTCCAGGCAAAGGGACAGCGCGTCCTCGCCGGCCGCCTGGCGTCCGTACCAGTCCATGGTGAGCGCGACGGCGTCGGGCGCCTCCAGGCGGCTTTCGAAGCCCAGGACGGTGCGGGCCAGGGTGGCGTCGATGGCCAGCGCCTTCGCTTCCAGCGAGGTCGGGTCCGGCTCGTGCACCCAGGGCATGCCGCCGAGCGCCTGGACGCCCAGCGTCGCCAGCTCGCCCACCGTGACCTCGGTGCCGCCGGGCCGGGGGCCGAAGTTCAGCGCGCGTGGCGCGTCGGGGCGCATCGCCAGCGCCTCCAGCAGGGTGAAGTAACCGGCCAGGCAGTCCAGCACATGCTGCCAGGGGCGCGTGGCCTCGGGATGGCGCAGCACAACGGCCTCGCCGGCGCGGGTCGCGCGCACGATGTCGGCCACCAGCCGGTCGCGCGAGAAGTCGCCTCCCCCGATGACGTTCCCGCCCCGCGCCGTCCCGACCGCCACGTCCTTGAAGTAACTCTTGGCGAAGCTCTGCACGACGATCTCGGCCGCCGCCTTGGACGCCGAGTACGGGTCCTTGCCGCCCAGGTTGTCACCTTCCTGGAAGGCGCGACCCGAGTCGTTGTTGGCGTAGACCTTGTCCGAGGTGATCGTCAGCACCGCCTTGAGTTCGGGCTGTCCGCGCAAGGCCTGCAGCAGCCGCGCCGTGCCCATGACGTTGGTGTCGAACGTGCCCAGCGGATCCTCGACCGAAGTGCGCACGATCGCCTGGGCGGCCATGTGCAGGACAAGGTCGAAGGTCTTGCCGGCCAGCGCCGCCTCGATCGCCGCGGGGTCGCGGATGTCGCCCAGATGGGAATCCACACGTTCGGCGACGCGGGCCATCTCGAACAGGCTGGGGCTCTGGTCGGGCGCGAGCGACAGGCCGGTCACCTGCGCCCCCATCCGCGTCAGCCAGATCGACGCCCACGAGCCCTTGAAGCCCGTGTGGCCGGTCAGCAGGACCCGCTTTCCGGCCCAGAATGCCGGGTTCAGCGTCGCCACGGCGCCTCGCCGGAGGCCCAGAGGCCTTCCAGGATGTTCTTGTCGCGCAGCGTGTCCATGGCGGCCCAGAAGCCGTCGTGGCGATACGCCATCAGCTCGCCGTCCGCAGCCAGACCCTCCAGCGGCTCTCGCTCCCAGATGGTGGGGTCGCCGTCGACGCGGTCGATCACCGAGGGGTTCAGGACGAAGAAGCCGCCGTTGATCAGCCCCTGGTCGCCCGGCGGCTTCTCGATGAAGCGGTCGACGCGGCCGTCGTTGATATCCAGCGCGCCGAAGCGGCCGGGCGGGGCGACGGCGGTGATCGTGGCCGCCTTGCCGTGAGCCTTGTGGAAGGCCGTCAGCGCGGTCAGGTCCACGTCGGCGACGCCGTCGCCATAGGTCATGTGGAACGGCTCGCCCGGCTCCAGGTACTTCGCCACGCGCTTCAGCCGGCCGCCGGTCATGGTGTCGGACCCGGTCTCGACCAGCGTGACCTTCCAGGGTTCGTGGTTGGTGGCGTGGTATTCGATCGTGCCTGTCGCCAGGTCGACCGTCAGGTCGGCGTTATGCAGCACGTAGTTGGCGAAGTACTCCTTCACCACATAGCCGCGGTAGCCCAGGCACACGACGAAGTCGCTGAAGCCGTGGTGCGCGTACAGCCGCATGATGTGCCAGAGGATCGGCCGGCCGCCGATCTCGATCATGGGCTTGGGTTTGAACTGGCTCTCCTCGGAGATGCGCGTTCCCAGGCCGCCGGCCAGGATCACCGTCTTCATGCGTCCGCCTTGCAGGCGCGCCCCCCATGGACCCCACTGGGACTCATCCGGCGCGCAGGTTTGAACGCCGTCTTAGCGGCTCCCGGGCTGCGTCAGAAGCCCCTTGCCCGAAACGCCGCACCGGGGGATGCACGGACCATGGCCGAACCGCCCCTCGTCAGCTTCCTGATCGCCGGCGCCCAGAAGGGCGGGACCACGGCCCTGTTCGACTACCTGACCGAATATCCCGACATCGCCTTGCCGACCGAGAAGGAACTGCACTTCTTCGACGACGAGGGGCAGGACTGGTCCGAGCCGGACTATCGCGCCTATCACGCGCGGTTTCCGGCCCCAGCGGGGCGGCCCTGCGGCGAGGCGACGCCGATCTACAGCTACTGGCCGAACAGCCTGGAGCGGATCTGCGCCTACAACCCGGCCATGAAGGTCATCATGGTCCTGCGCGACCCGGTGCAGCGCGCGTGGTCGCACTGGCGGATGGAGTATGCGCGAGGCGTCGAGACCCACCCGTTCGCCTGGTGCATCCGCGAAGGACGACAGCGCCTGTTCGCCGCCGACCCCTGGGGCCACCATCGCGAGTTCAGCTATGTCGAGCGCGGCTTCTACGCCGAACAGGTCGAGCGGCTGCTGGGCCTGTTCCCGCGTCAGCAGCTGCTGCTTCTGACGTCGGACGAGCTGCGCGGCGATCCGGGCTCGGCGCTGCAACGGGTGCGCGGATTACTGGACCTGCCACAGGCGCCGACGCCCGCCGCGCGCGAGGTGCATGTGGGCCAGGCGATCGACTATCCCTCGCGGCTGACGCCGGACGACGTCGCGCATCTGCGCCAGGTCTATGCCGCCGACGCCGACCGGCTGGCGGCGCTGACCGGCATCCGTTTCCAATAGGGCCATAGTTTCGTCCCGCCGCATCGCCAGGGTCCCCGCATGAAGGTCGCCGCGCTCCCAGTCCTCGCCCTCGCCGCCCTGGCGCCCCCCGCATCCACGCAGACGGCGCGGCCCGTGCTGGACTTTCCGCTGGCCTGCGAGTTGGGCCGGACGTGCGAGATCCAACACTACGTCGACCGCGATCCCACGCCGGCGACGCGCGACTATCGCTGCGGGCTGAACACCTACGACAAGCACAACGGCATCGACATCCGCATCCCCGACATGGCCGCCCAGCGCCGTGGCGTGGCGGTGCTGGCCGCGGCGCCCGGCCGCGTGGCGCGGCTGCGGGACGGAGTCGCCGACATCTCGATACGGGCGCCGGGCGCGCCGCCGGTGACCAACGCCGAGTGTGGCAACGGCGTCGTTCTGGATCACGGCGACGGCTGGGAGACCCAGTACTGCCACCTGGCCAAGGGCAGCATCGGGGTAAAGGTCGGCGACGTGGTGAAGGCCGGGGCGCCGCTGGCGCGGGTGGGCCTGTCGGGCAACACCGAGTTCCCTCACCTGCACTTCACCGTCCGGCGGGGCGGGCAGATCATCGATCCCTTCGCCCCGGAGCCGCAGGCGGCGTGTGGCGTCCAGCCGGGTCTGTGGCGGGCCGATGCGGCGGCCAAGATGGTCTACCGCAAGGGGGTGGTGCTGAACGCCGGCTTCACCGATGGCGAGCTCACCCAGGAGCAGCTGGAGGCGGGCGGCGTGAGGCCCTTCAGCGCCGCCGCGCCCTATCTGGTGTCGTACGTCCGCGCGATCGCGCTGCAGCCGGGCGACGTGGTCGAACTGGAACTGAAGGCGCCGGACGGGGCGGTGCTGGCCAAGAGCCGCGCCGAGCCGCTCAAGGCCTGGCGCGCGCAGAGCCTCGTCTACGTGGGCAAACGGCGACCGGCGACGGGTTGGGCCCGTGGAACCTACGTCGCCGACTACCGGGTCTGGCGCGAGGGCAAGGTCGCGATCTCCAGGCGGATCCAGGTGGCGCTCTAGGGGCGGTTTGGTGATGACCTAGTCGTGAACTGGCCAAGCTTCTCCATGGCGAGGCTTTGCGCTAGGTTTCCTCTGTCAGCCTAGCTCTCCAGTGGCTGTGTCGCATTGGCCGGGCGGTGGATCGCGAGATCCGTCGTCCGGCCGTCTGCGTTTTGGGCGTTGGCGACCTTCTGGAGGGCTGCGGCCGCGGCCTTCAGCCGCCCGGATGCAGCGCTACGACGTCGTGCCGCGCCAGCCAGATCAGCCCGCGCTCCAGGAAATTGCGACGGCCCGTCGGGATCAACTCGATCACCTTGGCCACCGGCATCGGACCGTGCTCGGCCAGCGCCTGGATCACCACCTCGAGTTCGGCGTCGCTGGGACGGTTGAAGCGGCTATAGACGGCCAGCGCCCCGCTGAGCCGCGCGTGGGCGGCCGGCCAGTCCATGCCCGGGTTCAGCACGACCACATCATGACGTGAGAGGTGTCTCGTCGGGTAGCCGGCGAACAGGACATAGGGGTCGGGCCGGTACGGGTTCTGACGGCGCGTCGGCTCAGGCGGGGCTGCGGCGAGCCGGGCGCGCTGCTCGGTCCAGAGCGCCTGATACTGCGGGATGATCGCCGCCCAGTCGAAGACGTCGCGCGCCTGCTGGCGGGCCGCTTCGCCCATCGACCGACGGATCTTCGGATGGTCGATCAGCGTCGCCAGGGCCGCCTCGGCGCGGTCCAGGTCGACGGCGGTGTACTGGGCGGCGGCCCCCACATAGGTCTCGTAGCTGATCCACTTGTTGGCGAACCAGGTGGCCAGGTCCGCGCCGAAGCCGGGCCGCGGCGTGACGGTGGGGACGCGGAAGCCGTCGATGCCGTCCCGAACGGTGTCCTTGTAGCCGTCCCAGTCGGTGACGACGCACGGCAGGCCCGCCGCCATCGCCTCGACCGGCGTCAGGCCGAAGGTCTCCTGGATGTTGTCGGAAAAGCTGATGAAGATGTCGGCCACCGACCAGATCGAGAAGCGCACGTCGGCGGGGCGGCCGTCCACCTCGCGGTAGTGGATCGAGGGGCAGAGCTTGCGGGTCTCCTCGTGAAAGCCCGGGCCGGCGGCGGCGGGCTCGATCCAGCCTGAGTTGACCCAGTAGACGGGCTTTCCCGTGCGGCGGGCGGCGCGCTCCAGGGCCATGGCCATCAGCGCCGGGTTCATCTTGGTCCGCACGCTGAAGCGGCCGACGAAGAGGACGACCACGGCGTCGTCGGGGATGTCGAGCCGCGCGCGCCAGGCGCTGCGGTGCTCGGGCGTGGTGGCGAAGTCGTCGACGTTGACGCCCAGCGGGATGGTCGCGCGCATCGGCTCCGGGCGTCGGCGCGGGCCGTAGGCGTCGGCCATGTAGTCGCGCATGGCCGAGAGCTGGGTCTCGACCGCGTCGCGCACCGCGCTCGAGGTGCAGATGAGGGCGTCGTAGTCCTCGGTCGGCGCGATCAGCAGGTCGGGGATAAGGCGCATGACGGTGGCCGTCGCCGTCGTGTGGGTGAGGCCGCAAAGGGCGTAGTGGCGCGCGCCGTGGGGCGCGCGCTGCCAGGCCTCGGCGTCGATCTCGGGAGACGGGACGTTGAGGACCCCGGGGTCGGAGAGTTCGTGGCGGCGAGCCTGGCCGATCCAGCGGATCGGCTTGCGGGGTGGCTCGATGCGGTTGACGAGTTCCTCAAGCTCGGCCTGTGGCCGGCCGGTGACATTCCAGAAGTGGTAGCGATCCACCTCGGCGTGCCGGAGGAAACCGCGCAAGAAGCTCTCGCCGGCGGCATGGCGCCCCAGGAGACTCGGCCCTGTGGTGTCGTAGCCATTCGGATGGAGGAAGAGCGCCGCGTTCGACATGTAGTCCCGACTTAGCTCAGCGGCGGCGACGTGGGCAAAGGGAAAGGATTGCGGCAGGGCGCGAAGGCCCGGGCGTCCTAGCCGCGCAAGCCGGCGAGAGCGGCCTTTACATTCGGGATCACATCCGACCAGTCGCCGCGCACGGTCTGCCGGAAAAGCCGGTGGCTCGGGTACCAGCGCGTGGCCGAGCCGCCGGCGCCCCAGCGCCAGTCTCCCGGCGTGGAGAGCATGAGGAAGCAAGGCTTGCCCATGGCGCCCGCCAGGTGCGCCACGGCCGTGTCTACGGAGAGGACGACCTCGAGTTTGGAGATGATCTGGCGGGTGTCCTCAAAATCCTTCGCACCGGTGTGCTCCGGCAGCAGGCTGACAACGTCCGGCCAGGAGAGGATGTCGGCGACCAGCTCCGGCGGCAGCGAGCGCGCGCCGTCGTTGACCTGGGTCGGGTTGCCGCAACCTATGAAGCCGATCCCGGAGCCGCCTGGGCTTGTCGGCAGATAGGGCGGGCTCTCGCACCGCCCGACGAGGCGGGGGAGCGAGCCACAGAGGACCCAGGCATCGTGCGGGGGGATATGGACCTTGCCCGTCGCGCTGTGCGTGGGCGCGCCGAGGGCGGAGAGCAGCCGAACGAGAGGCGGTTTTGTGAAGAGGGTCACTTCGATGCCTTGGGCGCGGAGCATCGGCACATATCGGGCGAACATGATCTCGTCACCAAAGCCCTGTTCGGGCAGGACGAGGAGCGAGCTGACGCTCTGCCCCGTCCATTCGGGGAAGCTTAGCGTCCGGGGCAGGTTCACGCGCGCGGGACGGTGCTCCCAGAGCCGCCAGCCCTCCTGGTCGTGCCCTTCGCGAAGCAGGAAGTAGGCGAGGTGAAATCGCACGCGGTCGGTCGGCGCGAGCGCGAGGACCTTGCGAAGGATCGATATCGCCTGGTCAGGTCGGCCCAGGAGGTCGTTGGCCAGGGCAAGCTGCACCGCATCCACCTGAGTCATCCGTCGGGCTCGCTCCTCTGGGTCCCTTGAATGGCCCACGGCGGCAAGTCGTCCGACGCCGGGGGCTGTAACATATCCGTGGAAGACGGGACGTGCACCCGTCGGCCGTGGGGCCGTCGATGGGGGGTGGGGCGCCCTGCGGTCGTAGGTCGCGGAGGGTCACGCACAAAAAAAGGGCCGCCCTGAAGGGCGGCCCAATCCTTAGTACTATCGTCCGACTTAGGTCGGGATGTTCGCAGCGCTGATGTCGGCGAGGGTACGGCCCACCAGCACCACCGCGTCTTCCGGCGCACCACCGTTGGTGCTGTCGGCGAACACCACCACGTCCGAGCCGACTTGGATCACGATGTAATCCGCGGTGCCAGACTGGGCCGTGGCGATCGCAACGGCCGCGTCGTAGCTAGTGGCGGTCAGCTCAATGTAGTTCACACCGTCAGTGGCCGCCCCAAGCCCGCTGAAGTCCAGCGCGTCGGTCGACTGCCAATCAAGGATTTGGTCAAGCGTACCCGCCGCAATACCCGAGTCAGCGGCCGTGAAGGTGAATAGATCGTCACCATTGCCACCACGCAGGAAGTCGGTACCCGTACCGCCGACGAGGACGTCGTTGCCGTCGCCGCCTTGGACCGTATCACTGCCCGCGCCGCCGATCAGGCTATCGACCCCGCCACCGCCGTCGACGTTGTCGGCGTCGGCGCCAGCATCAATCGTGTCGTTGCCTTCGCCGCCCGTGATGACGTCGTTGTTGGCGCCCGAAAGCACGCTGTCGTTGCCGTTACCACCGGAGACGACGTCGTTACCCGCGCCGGTCTGGTCGCCGTTCGTGTCGGCGCCAGCGTCGAAGGAGAACTGGTCGTCGCCATCGCCCAGAGTGACGCTGTCGTTGTTGGCACCACCGAGCACGACGTCGTTGCCGGCACCACCGTCGATGACATCGTTGCCGCCACCGATCCGGTTGTTGATGCTGTCGTTGCCGTCGCCGGCATTGATGTTGTCGTTGCCGGCACCGCTGGTGATGGTGTCGTTGCCGACGCCCGCCGTGACGGTGTCAGAACCGCCCGCGGCGTCGATGTTGTCGTTACCGTCTTCACCCACCAGCGTGTCACCCGCGCCGCCACCGACGATGGTGTCGTTGCCGAGGTTGCCGTTGATGAAGTCGCCGACCACGCCGCCGTTGCTGACGAGCGAGTCGTTGCCCTGCCCGCCGAGGACCGAGTCGCGACCGATGGCGTTCGACGAGATGGTGTCGTCGCCCGCGTTGCCTTGCAGCACGTTGACCTGTGCGCCGGTGACGCCGGCCGAGGTCACGACGATGGAGTCATTGCCGTCGCCGCCGACGATCGACGCATTCGCGCTGGTCGCCGTGATGGAGTCGTCGCCGGTGCCGCCGTCGATGCTGACCGCGCCGCCTTCAGCCGAAGCCGAAACGAGCGAGTCGCTGCCACCTTCACCGAGCATGACGTCGTTGCCGCCGCCGCCCGTGAGGGTGTCGTTGCCGAGGTTGCCGTTCAGGAAGTCGGCGCCCGTGCCGCCCAGGATCTGGTCGGCGCCTTGACCGCCGAGCAGGGTGCCGGTCGAGCCCGTGCCCGCACCGTTGATGCTGTCGTCGCCGAGGTTGCCCTGGGCGAAGTCGGCCGTACCGCCGGTCGTGATCGTGTCGTTGTCGCGGCCGCCGTAGACGGTGTCGTTGCCCGTGCCACCCACCAGCGAGTCGTCGCCGGCGTTGCCTTGCAGCACGTCAGCGGCGCCGGCGCCATCGAGCGTGTCACCGCCCGCGTTGCCATAGAGGCCGTCGGTCGTCGCGCCACCGGCCGCGCTGGTCGCGTTGGTGTCGCCAACGTACAGCACCGAGCCGTCGGGGAAGATCGGGGTTTCGAGGATGAAGTTCGCGTTGAACGTCACCGACTTGCCGGTCAGGCCCGAGATCACGGTCACGGTCGGACCCGAGGTCGCCGTCGCCGCATTGAAGATCACGGTGGTGCGGTTAGCGGTTTCGCCCGCCTGGCCGAACACCAGGTTGTCAGACCCCGTATAGGCCGCGGCTTGCGCGTCCGTGATCGTCTCAAAGAAATAAGTCGCCATTATTCTCTCCAGTCAGTGTCACACGGACCCCTGGCACGCTTGACCCCCACCGAAGTGAAGCAGTCCCAGCGGTCCATTACCCCAAGCGCCATAGCATGGCTGCGGCGTAGGTTAGACGAGCCCAAGGGCAGACGTATCGGAAGCCTGCCAATTGCGCAACCTGAAAAACTCTCCGGAATCTCAGCGTCCAAGGGTGTTGCACAGACGCCGCTACTCCTCGCGGAAGGCGTCTTCCAGGGTGTCCGTAATGGGTGAAATGAGGAAGCTCATGATCGACCTGTCGCCCGTCTTGATGAGGGCCTGGGCGGGCATCCCGGGCGTCAGCTGCACGCCCTTCTTCAGCTTCGACAGCTGACTAGGCGGGATTCGCAGGTCCACCCGATAATAGGACACCCCGCTCTTTTCGTTGGTGATCCGGTCGGCCGAGACGACCGCGACGGTGGCGTCCAGCGAGTCGCTGAACCGCTGGTTCAGCCCGGTCAGCTTGACCTTGGCCGGCATGCCGGCGCGCACCTCGTCCACGTCCTCGGGCTTGATCATCGCGGTGACCGTGAGCGGCGTGGCCACCGGCACGACGTCCATCATCACCTCGCCGCCGCCGACCACGCCGCCGACGGTGAACTGGGTCAGGTTGAAGACGTAGCCCTCGACCGGCGAGCGCACGATCGTGGCGGCCAGATTCTGGCGTGCGGCGGTCAGCCGCGGGATGACATCCGCGAGCCTGGTCTGGCTGTCGCGGAGACCTTCAGCGGCCTGGCTGGAGCGTTCATTCTGCAGCGACGACAGTTGCATGCGCGCCTCGCCCATCGCCTGACGCAGGCGGGCGATCTCGGACAGCAGCTGGCCACGACGCCCGCCCAGTTCGGCCAAAGTGCGCTCGTAGCGTAGAATCAGCGTCTTGGGCGCAAACCCCTGTTCGTTGAGCTTGCGATAGCCGGACAGTTCCTCCTCGGTCAGCCGCTGCTGTTCGAGGATCGACTCGAGCTGGGCCTGCTGGCCCTGAACCTGGGTCTGCAGCTGCTCGACGCGCTGAGCCAGGACCGACGACTGGCTCTGGAACAGCTGTTGGCGGGTCATGAACAGGAATTCCTGGTCACGGATGAGCTGGGCCACGCCCGGCTCGGCCATGCGCGCGGTCAATTCGGCCGGCAGCACCAGAGTGCTGCGGTTGGTGGCCTCGGCGCTGAAGCGCCCACTCTGGGCGACCAGGGTGTCGTACTGGTTCTGCAGCACATCGACCATGGCGCGCTGTTCGACGTCGTTGAACAGCAGGAGCGGCTGACCGGGCTTCACCAGCTGGCCTTCGCGAGCCAGGATCTGCTTCACGACCCCGGCGTCCTTGGCCCGCAGCGTCTTGCGCTGCGAATCGACGCGCACCTCGGCCGGCGCGGTGATCCCAGACGCCAGCTGGTCCAGGGAGGCCCATAGACCCACGCCGAACACGAACACCACGATCACCACGGCGCCCATGATCATCGGCCGGCGCAGGCGCTCCTGGAGCTGGGGCGCCATGGTCTCGGACTCATCGCCCCCGAACGTGGGGAGGACGTAGTCCTGCTTGGCCGGCAGCCGCGAAAGCGATTTCAGATCCAGCTTCAACGACCCGCCTCCACGGCGCGGACTTCAGGCTGTTGCGCCGGCTTGACCAGGCGCGCCATCACCTGGTCGCGCGGGCCAAAGAGCTCGACGCGTCCGTCGCGCAGCACCAGCATCTTGTCGGCCGAGCGGAACACGCCCGGCTTGTGCGAAATGATCACGACGGTGGCGCCGTTGGCCTTCATGGCGTCGATGGCGCCCATCAGCGCCTCCTCGCCCTCGGCGTCGAGGTTGGCGTTGGGTTCATCCAGCACGACGAACGCCGGGTTGCCCAGCAGGCAGCGGGCCAGGCCCACGCGCTGGCGCTGGCCGGCGGACAGCACGACGCCGCCCTCCCCCACGTCGGTGTCGTAGCCCTTGGGCATGCGCAGGATCAGGTCATGCACGCCGGCGAGCTGGGCGGCGGCCACCACTTCCTCGTCGGTCACGCCCTCACGAAAGCGCGCGATGTTGTTGCGCACGGTGCCGGCGAAGAGCTCGGTGTCCTGTGGGAGGTAGCCCACATAGCGGCCGAAGTCGGCGCGATCCCAGGTGAACACGTCGGCGCCATCGAGGCGCACCACGCCGTTGAGCGGCTTCCAGATGCCGACCAGCAGGCGCGCCAGGGTGGACTTGCCCGCGCCCGAGGGACCGATCACGCCCAGGACCTCGTTCGGGTCGATGGCGAAGTTGACATTGCCCAGCACCAGCCGCTGAACGCCGGGCGGCGCGAAGTTCACGCCCTCGACCGAAAGCTTGCCCAACGGGCGCGGCAGCGAGGTGGCCGAGGACGGCGGCTCGGCGTTCTTGAGCAGCACGTTCAGACGCTCGAACGCCCGGTACATGTTGTTGAGGGGATCCCACGAGCCCACGATCTTCTCGATCGGCTGCAGCGCGCGGCTGGCCAGGATCATGTTGGCGAACAGCATCCCGGGGTGAATCTTGCCTTCGAGGATCAGGTAGGCGCCCAGCGCCACGATCAGCACCTGCATCCCCATCCGGACGAACTTGATGAGGTCGTTGTAGAAGTTGGACGCCTCGGCGGCGGCCGCGCCGCGCTCGATGGTGATCGCCCGGTGACGGGCCCAGGCCTTTCCCAGCGTGGGCAGCATCCCCATCGCGCGCACCACCTCGCCGTTGCGAAGCGCCGCATCGGTGAAGCCATAGCTGCGCAGCGCGGCTTCGTTGGCGTCCTTCAGTGAATTCTGCACCGCCCGGGCCTGAGCGATGGCCAGCAGGACCAGGATGATCGCGCCCACGAAGGTGACCACGCCCACCAGCGGGTCGATAATGAAGAGGACGCCCAGGTAGACGGGAATCCACGGCACATCGAAGAAGGCGGCGGCGGCGATGCCCGTCAGCGACTGGCGGAACTGGTCCAGGTCGCGCAGCGCCTGGGCGCGGGCGCCCGGATCACCGCGAACGGCCGCGTCGAACAGGCTGGTGAACACCCGCCCCGACGTGCGCTGGTCCAGCGCGACGCCGAAGTTGATCAGCACGCGGGCGCGGATGTCGTCGATGACGCTGGAAATCGCGAAGACGAACAGCGTGACGACCGTCAGGGTCCACAAGGTGGCCTGGTTCTGGCTCGTCATCACCCGGCCGTAGACCTGGTAGGTGTAGAGCGGCAGGGCCATGTAGAGGATGTTCGAGACGAGGCTGAACCCGAACGCGACGGCCGCAGGCTTGTAGCCCTCGCGCAGCGCGCGTCCCAGGACGTTGTCCGGGAGGTCCGTCAGGAAGGTCAGGAATTTCATAGCGCGCAAACTGTCCAGTCAGACCCTAACAGGGCTGATACACCATACTTCGACGAAAAGGGTGAACGCGCCTCACGATACGCCATTCTGACCGTCTCGCGCCGAAAGGGCGCGTTGATGCGCAGGCCGCCATCGCTTGTCAATGTTCCGGACTGTCGCCCCACCCGTGCTATGCACCGGCGGATGAAGCCGCGCATCGCCATTCTCGGCAGCTGCATTACCCGCGACCTGTGGCCGATCCGTGGCGGCGGCGCGGAGTTTCTGCTGTATATCTCGCGGACCAGCTTCCCCAGCCTGTTCAGCCCTGCGCTGGCCGGCTTCACGCCCGACGACGGGCTGCCCGGCGACCTGCACCAGCACGAGCACGCCGCCCTGGTGGCCGACCTGCGCAAGACGGCGCTGGCGAAGCTGGTGGCCTACCGGCCGACCCACCTGATCTTCGATTTCATCGACGAGCGCTTCGACCTGCTGGCCGCCGACGGCGCGCTGGCCAACGTCAGCGGCGAGATGGTCCGCAGCGGCTATATGGCGCAACCGGCGCTGGCGGCCGGTCGGCGCCTGTCGCGGCTGTCGCCGGCGTGCGAGCGGCTGTGGATGGACGGCGTGGCCGAGTTCGCCGCCGTTGTGCGCGCCACGCCCCTGCAGGAGGCGATGCTGATCCATCACGAAGCCCGCTGGGCGACGCATCAGCGTGCGCCGGACGGAAGTCTGTCGCCGATCACCGGTGTCGAGATCGTGGGCGGGCAGCCGGCCGAAATTGCGCCCTACAACGCCCTGCTTGAGCGGCAGGAGGCGGCCTTCCGGTCCGTGATGCCGCCGATGGCCCGCATCGACGCGGGCCACCACCGCGTGGCCGACACGGCGCATCGCTGGGGCCTCAGCCCGTTCCACTATGTGCCCGAGTACTACGACGAGGTGCGGCGACAGCTGGATCAGCTGGGACTGGCCGAGGCGTTTCCTAGGGAGCGCCCTGACGCGCCCAGTATTCCAGCGGCGTGACGCCGTCGCGGGCGAGGCCCGGCTGTTTGGCCAGATAGGCCGCCGTCGGGAATCCCGGCCTCGCCTCCGCGATCGCCCAGGCGCCGCCCTGCAGATAGTCCACCAAGGGGTTCACCCCGGGCGCCAGCCCATCGCCCCGCGCCTCGATGTAGTGCGCGGCGTCGAACCAGGGGCTCGGCGAACGGCCCAGCCGACCGCCCTCGGCCAGGAAGTGTGTCAGCGGTTCGACGCCCGAGGCGGCGACCTCGGGATTCTGCTCCAGGTACCAGCGACCGTCGAACAGCGGATGCGGTGACAGGCCCTCCCGCCAGCCGGTGGTGAGGTAGTGCGAAAGCGGCGGCTCGGTCGTCTGGACCTGGCGCCGGTACCAGGCCGGGTCGAACAGCGGGTGCGGGCTGAGACCCAGCGCCCAGCCTTCCCGCAGATAGTGCGACAGGGCGTCGTCCCCGGCCGCCAGGGGGGCTGACTGGGCCAGGTAGTGGCCCACGTCGAACAGGGGATGCGGCGCGCCCTGCCCGCCCGCCCCTGTGCGGACGTAGTGTTCCAGCGGCGTGACGCTGGTGGCGGCCAACGCGACGGCGTGCTCCCGGGCGTACCAGGCGGGCTCGAAGAGCGCCGAGGGCGCACGGCCCTCGCGGCCACCCGACACGAGGTAGTGGACCAGCGGCGCGGTCCCGCGGGCGGCTACGTCGGGATAGGCCGCGAGGTACCAGGCCTGGTCGAATGGCGCGAGCGGCGCCACCGCCGGGTTCGCGCCGCGCCGCGCGTACGCCGCCATGTGCCGAAAGTCATGCAGGGGGCGGCCCGTCCCGCGCCAGACGCCGCTGCGGGCGATCACACAGGCCTGGCCCAGCGAGCCAAGACGGAGCAGCAGACGATCCAGCATCTGGGCCGGGCGGCCTGACCGGCGGTTCGTCGACGGCCGCCGCGCGCGATAGGCGGCCAGCGCCTGGTCGCGCAGGCTGGCCTGCAACGCCGCCCGGGCGGCCAGCGACTCGTGCAGCGCCAGCGTCAGTTCGGTGCGGGTCAGCGCCTCGCGAACCTGCGCCTCGTGGGCCAGCGCCTTCAGCCCGCCCACCTGAGCGGCGAGCGCGCGAACCTTGTCCAGGACGGGTGCGGTGACGATCCGGGGCGCGGCGGGGGGCGCCGCGGCCTCGGTCACGCGCCTTCGTGTTCGAGCCATTCTTGGAAACTGCCGCGTCCGGAAGCGAAGGGGTTGGGGAAGGCCTGCTGCAGGTCTGTGCGCTCGCGATAGAGCACGCGGTCCTGCTTGGCGATGGGGCGGCCGTCGTCATAGGCGCCGAAGGCCCACCAGCGCTCGGGGATGGCCGGGTCTGTGGCGGCGGTCACGAGGCGGCGGTACCAGCTCCAGATCTCATAGACGGGATAGTTCTGGCCCGCGTAGCGCTTGGTCATCGAATCGCCGACCGCGCCCAGCTTCGTGAAGTGCCAGAACCGCAGAGGCGCGCCGTTGACGAGGATGCGACCGTCCTTCTCCACGCTGACCTTGCGGGTCGAGAGGTTCCAGCTGGCGACGTTGTAGCCGGGGTCGCGGATGATCTTCACATTGTCGAACAGAGCCGGGACATGGTCGCACCAGCGCTGGTCGACGAAGAGGCCGTTGGGCATGTCGTCGTAGCAGTAGTTGAGCAGACGGTCGTTCCACCACCTCGCGAAGCGGGCGCCCTCCCCCGTGGTGCGGATCGCCACGAAGCCCAGGTTGAAGATGCCGGTGCGCGAGGCCGACAGGTCGTTGTCGAGGATCGCGGCGTGGTCGTCGTTGGGATCGATCAGGTGAGGCGTGAGCAGGATATCATGCTCGGACAGCCACTGCTCCAGCGGCTCCAGGGTCGAGAGCGCGGCGGTGTCGGGATCCATGTAGATGACCGCGTCGAAGCCCCAGTCGCAGGCCTGATGCAGGAAGGGACCCTTCACCGCCGTGCAGACCTCGACCACATCGTGCTTGAAGAGCCAGCTCTGGAAGTTGGGGATGCCCAGGTCGCTGGCCCAGACCAGCCGGTCGAACGGCTCGCTCGCGGGGTCGAAGACGAAGCCCTCGGGCGGCTTGTCGGTGATCAGGGCCGCCAGTTCCCAGTCGGGACGATGCTGGCGCAGCGTCTGGAACAGGACCCGGGCCCGGTTCAGGTACGAGAACGTGAAGCTGGTGTAGCAGAGGATCTTCATGCGTCGGGCAGGTCGAGCGAGAGGGCGCTGTAGCGCAGGTCATAGAGCATCGGGCGGCGCTGCGCGCGGCTGAGCTCCAGGATTTCGCCGGAGGTGAAGGCCGACACGAGCGCATCCTCGCTGGGCAGCACCCGGCCATGGCCGGTTTCGGTCACGAACGCCTGGACGTTGCCGCTGTCGGGGCCGGTGATCACCGCGGCGCCCGCCGCCACGGCCTCGTAGGCGACGAAGGAGAAGGTCTCGCGGCAGAGAGGCCAGACGAGGACGGCGTCGGGCTGCGCCGCGGTGAGCGCCTCGGCCATGCCGGAGGTGACCGCCTGGAAGGTCATCGGCAGCGTCGCGTCGCCGCGCGCGCCCAGATGCAGAAACTCGTAGCGCGGATCGTTCTCGAACTTCAGCGCGAGCGCCCGGAAGATCGGCCAGCCCTTGTGCGCGGTCGGCAAGCCCGCATAGGCCAGCCGGAACGGGCGGCTGCCGGCCACGGGCGCCGGCGCCTTGGGCGTCAGCCCGGCGTGCGGCACGACAACCGTCCCGGCCACGGGGAAGGTCGCCCTGGCGGTCCAGAGGTCCAGCGTCGTGTGCGAAGGCGCCGCGACGGTGAGGCGGAGGCGCTCGAACAGGCGGGCGTGCGCGTCGACGTGGCGCGCGCGCCAGGGGCCGTAGATACAGATGCCGCAGCCGGCGCTGTCGGCGGGCGGGGCCGAGCAGTCCTCGACGTCGTTGCGCAGCAGGTGAAAGCCCGCGCAGAGGCTGGCGAAGTCGTGCAGCCAGAACACGCCCGCCGAAAGCCCCGCGGCGGCGAGGATGTCGGCGGTCTGATCAGGTTCGTGACCCAGCAGGCTGTGGATCGCGAAGCTGCGCCCCGAGGCGTCTGCCGCGCACACCCGGGACAGCACGCGCGCGACCGTGGCGGCGTCGAACAGGCCCACGGCGCGGCCGTTCCAGACCACACCCAGCGGCTCGGCCTCTCCGGGCGCGCGCACCACCTGCCAGGGGCGTGCAGGATGCAGATGCAGATGATCGCGACCCCGCTCGGCCAGCCGTTCGGCCTCGCGGCGGACCGACGTCTGAAGGCCGCCCAGATGGACGGTGTAGTCGTCGTGGCTGAAGGTGATGTGCAGGCCGGCCAGGCCGCCATGCGACACCGCCAGCGCTGACGTCAGGATGTCATCTGCGGCCGCCGGCGGCGGCGGGCCATTCGGTAGGCGGTTCTCCATAGGCGTCAGCCGCTCGATCACCTCGTAGCGGAAGCCATACGGCGACTGCGGCGCACGAATCCTGGGACGGCCGTTGGTCAGGTAGTGGACGAACGGATTGACGCCGGAGTCGGCGACGTCGGGGTACGCTTCGAGGTAGGCGCGAACCGAGAATTCGGCCGTAGGATCGCGACCCTCCAGCCAGCCGAATCGCAGGAAGTGCTCCAGCGGATCCTGATCGCTGGCGGCCACGTCCGGGTTGGCCTTGAGGTAGAAGGCGCGGTCGAACGCCCGGGCGGCGATCCCCTGGTCGGGATGCAGCGGCTTGAGCCGGCTCGACAGCGCGTCGCGCAGGCGCGGCGGCAGGACCTGGACGAGCCGCCGCCTCATGGCGTCACCAGATCGGCGCTGAGCCCGCTGTAGACCTGATCGAACACTCTGGCCTTCCGCTTGCGGCGGCTCAGCGCCACGATCTCGCCGCCCTGGAAGGCCTGCAGCAGCGTGGCCTCGTCGGCCAGCACGCGGCCGATCGCTGGGTCGGAGGCGAACGCCGCCACATTGCCGCTGTCCGGACCTGTGATCACCGCCGCGCCGCCGGCCGCGGCCTCGTAGGCGGTGAACGAGAATGTTTCGCGGCAGAGAGGCCAGAGCAGCGCCACGTCGACCTCGAGCGCCTCGATGGCTTCCTGCATGGCCCGGGGCCGGTCGCCGGTCGCGACCACCGCGTGGAAGGCCGCCGGCGCCGAAGGGTCGGGCTGGCCGCCGAGGTGCAGAAACGCGTAGCGGGGGTCCTCCGCCAGGCGGATCGCCAGGTCGCGGAACACCGGCCAGCCCTTCAGCACGGTCGGCATGCCGAGATAGGCCACCCGCAACGGCCGGTCGGCGGCCGTTTGGGGCGCCGGCCCGCGCGGCTTGAGCGTCGCGTGCGGCAAGGCCACGGCGCCGCGCGCGGGGAGGTCCGTGTGGGCGCGCCAGAAGTCCAGCGTGACCTGCGAGGGGGCGACCACCGTCAGCGCCAAGCGGTCGAACAGGCGGCGGTGGCCGGCTTCCTGCCGCGCCCGGAACGGCCCGTAGGCGCACACGCCGCACGCGGCGCTGTCGCGCGGCGGCGCGGCGCAGTCCTCGACGTCGTTGCGCAGCAGATGGAACCCCGCGCAGACGCTGGCGAAGTCGTGCAGCCAGAAGAAGCCTGCCGACAGTCCGGCCGCGGCCAGGATGTCGGCGGTGGCGTCGGGATCGTGTCCCAGCAGGCTATGGATCGCGAAGCTGCGCCGCGCGCCGACAGAACCGGGCGTCAGCGCCGCCTGCACCGCCGCGGCGCCGTGGGGCCCCAGGCGGTGGCCGTTCAGCACCACGCCCAGCGGTCCCGGCTCGTCGGCCAGGCGGACCATGGGCGAGAACGCCGCCGGGAACAGATGCAGGTGGTCGACCCCACGAGCCATGAAGCGCTCGCTCTCGCGCCGCACGCACATCTGCAGGCCGCCGGAATGGGCGGTGTAGTCGTCGTGGCTGAACGTGATGTGCAGATCGCCGAGGTCGGCCAGCGGCGCGAGCCGTTCGGGCGGGTCCAGCCGCACGCGCTGCGCGGCGGCCAGGGCGTCGGCCAGGCGGTCCTCGACCGGCTTCAGGCGCGCAATCACGTCGTAGCGAAAGCCCAGCTGGCTCTTCGCCGCCCGGCCCTCGGCGCGGCCGGCCAACAGGTAGTGGGCGAACGGATGGACGCCGGTGGCTGCCACGTCGGGATTGTCGGCCAGGTAGTCGCGCACCGAGAACCGCGCGTTGGGGTCGCGGCCCTCGATCCAGCCGGCGGCCAGGAAATGGTCCAGCGGGTCCATGCCCGACTGCGCCACGTCGGGATTGACCGCCAGATAGTAGTGAGCGTCGAACTCGGCGGCGATGGCGGCGCGGTGCTCGTCGGTGAGCAGAAGGGCGCCGCCCGCGGCCCGGCTCCGGCGAGGAGGCGCGAGGCCCGGCGCGCCGTCGAACGCGGGGTATCCCCATTCGTGCGCGCCCCACCCGACTTGACCGTAGTAGGCGCTCATCAGGCGCGACGGACGCACGTCACGTCCCTCGCGATGGCCGCGTCGCAGATAGTGGGAGAACGGCTCGATTCCGGCGGCGGCGACGTCGGGGTTTTCTTCCAGGTAGCGGGCCGTGGAGAACCAGGTCGCCGGATCGCGGGCCTCGAGCCATCCGGCCACGCGATAGTGCCAAAGCGCGTCCATCTCGGCCGGAAGATCGGTGTAGACGGCCCGATAGAAGTCGGGATCGAACGCGGTCGAGATCGCCCGAAGGTCAGCCTCGGCCAGGATTCGATCTTCGACGGGGGCCGGCGCGGCCATGGAACTCCGGGGTCCTGAGGGGGTGCGCGGGCTGGTGTGCAACAGTTGCCCCAGGCGTTCAACCTCGCCGATAGCCTTGCGGCGCAGCGCGGCGGCCCGTACCACCGGGGCAGGAATGAGCAAAGCCCCCGCCCCCAAGCCCGCTCGGCGCGCCCCCGCGTCACAGACCCAGCGCATCGCCTATCTCGTGCTGGGGATGCATCGGTCCGGCACCTCGGCCGTGACCCAGCTGCTGGCGCTGGCCGGCGCCAGCCTGCCCGCCAACGTGATGCCGGGCGACGAACACAACGCGAAGGGCTACTTCGAACCCTGGAAGATCGCGATCTTCGACGACGAGCGGCTGCGCGCCGCCGGCTCGGCCTGGGACGACCCGTTCGCCTTTCCGTTTCGCCCCCTGCCGCCGGACGAGGAGCGCGGGTGGATTGACCGGGCGCTCGCCATGTTCGACGAGGAGTTCGGCCGGGCGACCTGGCCCCTGATGAAGGACCCGCGCGCCACGGTGCTGCTGCCGTTCTGGCGGGCGGTGCTGGCCGAGCGGGGCGTGACGATGCGTTGCGTGATCCCGGTGCGCCACCCGCTGGCGGTGGCCGGCTCACTGGCCCGCCGCGACGGCTTTCCTCCTGAGAAGTCGGTGCTGGTCTGGAGCGCCTACATGCTGGCCGCCGAGGCCTACACTCGAGACCTGCCGCGGGCCTTCGTAGGCTACGACGCGCTGCTCTCGGACTGGCGGGGCGAGGTCGCCCGCATCGAGGCGGCGCACGGCGCGCCGCTTCCAGGCCTGACGCCGGCGAAGGCCAGGGAGATCGATGGCTTCCTCACGGCCGACCTGCGCCACAACGCCGGCGAGGACGGGCTGTCGAAGCTGGGCTGGGCAGGCGAGATCGCAGGGTCGGTCTACGACTGGTTCGCGACCAGGGCGGCCGGCAAATCGCCCAGCGACAAGGCGCTACAGATCGCCGCCGACAAGCTGGCCGCGCGTCAGGCCGAGATCGGGATGCTGGTGTCGCCGGCCGCCCGCGACCTGGCCGCCGCGCGCGCCGAGCTGGCCCGCACCCGCGACGAGCTGACCGCATCTGAGACCTTCCGCGCCGAGCTGCAGGCCGAGATGGCCAAGCAGCGCCGCTATCTCGAAGACGGCTGGCGCGCCGACCTCGCCCGCCTGGCCAAGGCCCAGGAGGAACTCACCTGGAACCAGGCGGTGCTGGAACAGGTCGAGATCGCCGTGAACGAGGCGCTGACGGGGGGATAGTCCCGAACGCCGTGGCGCGTCAGGTCGACCGGCGCAGCCTCGGGTCCAGGGCGAGGTAGAGGGCGCCGGTGATGGCGGCGACGTCCAGGACGTAGAGGTAGCGATAGTCGCAGGCCAGCGAGATGACAAAGAAGCTCGCCGTGAACGCCAGCGCGCCAGCCAGCAGGCCCGCGATCATGAGATCGGCCGGGTCGCGACGGATCAGCAGGACGACGCCGACCACCAGGGCCAGCCCGGCGAAAGCCACGTGGCTCATGGCCGGGGTGTCCAGGAACCAGGTGACGTAGTTGTAGAGCCGGCCGTCGTCGCGGTCGCGGCGGGGCGGCATCTTCAGGTCGGCCAGCGCGGCGGCCGGCCCCTCGACGCCCAGGTGCACGGGCAGGCAGCGGTCGATGTCGGGCGTGGCGAACACCCAGCGGAAGACGTCCGCCCGGAGGCGCAGATAGAGGCCGGGGTCATCGGTGACGAGGCGCAGCCACTCGGCCCGGATGTCGCCGCGCTCGGCCTGCTTGATCACGGGCCCCAGCACGGAGTCGCCGACGATCGGGTCGGCGCGGACGGGGGTGTAGATCGACGGCGCCTGCTGGCGGATCACGTCGTCCAGGTCGGGACGGACGCGGTCCAGCTCCGGCATCTGACGGCCGGGATCGAGGGCGGCGGCGCCCACCAGGTCGTAAGTCTGCAGGATGCGCAGGCCGCGGCCGCCGGCGCTGTCGGGCGGGCCGACGCCCGTGGGCTGGGCCACGATCGAGAGCACGAAGGTCAGCGCGGCGACGCCGCCCAGCCAGCCTGCGCCAAGGCCCAGCGCCCGGACGCGCCCGGCGGGCCAGGCGACCACGGCGATGGAGAGGCCGGCGAAGACCGCCAGGATCAGACCGTTCTGCCGGAACAGTCCGGCGGCGGCGAACAGCAGCGCCGACAGCGCCAGCGCGAGCCAGGGCCGCTCGAGGCGGGTGCGGGCGGCCACCGCGAGGGTGACGAAGCCGGCTATGGTCGCGGTGGCGAACAGGACGTCCTTCCAGACGATGGCCGGATAGATCATGGCCTGGGGCAGCGCGATGGCGCAGAGCGCCGCGACGGGGCCGAGCCAGGAGACCTGAGGCCGCAGCCGCGCCAGCCCCATCCAGGCCCCGAACAGCAGCACGCCGTTCAGCACCACGATGGCGGCGGCCCCGGGCGTGATCCGGTCGCCGAGACCCAGCAGCCAGCCGTAGATCGCCGGGTTCCAGGTCTCGCGGACGCCGAACCGCCCCTCGTGCAGGCCCAGCACCGAGTCGACCGAGAGGTGACCCGGCAGGTTCAGCCGCAGCATCAGGCCGAGCCCGGCCGCCAGGATCAGCACATAGACGAGTCGCGCGGCGTTCAGGCTCACGACCAGGACCGCCCGATCACCGCCAGGCCCGCCACGATCAGGGCGACGCCGGCCCAGTAGCTGGGCGACACCGTCTCACGCAGCAGCACGAAGCTGCCCAGCGGGACCAGCACGAAGCTGAGCGCCATCAGCGGATAGACCCGGCCCAGGGGCGCATGCTTCAGCGCCGCCACCCAGAGCAGCGTCGCCGCCGCGTAGAGCGCGAGCGCGACGCTCAGCACCAGCAGGCCCTTGGGCGCGTCCAGCGGTCGGCGGAAGTCGACGCTGGCCGAGGCGATCTTGAAGAGCAGCTGGCCGGTCGAGATCACCGCCACGCACGTGAGCGGCGCCAGCAGTCCCCACCAGAGTCCGGGCTGGGCGTTCACGGCCGCTTCGCCCGCCAGGCGCTGAGCGCGAACAGCGGGATGCCCGCCGGCTGCAGACTGCGCGCCTCGCGCCGGAAGCAGGCCTGCGCCTGGCGCTCGATGTCGTAGATGGTCTGCACGTGATAGTGCCCGTCGAAGCCCGCGAGCCGGCGGCCGAGACGGTAGAGCGCGTTCTCGGTGGGGCCCGAGAGGATGAACACGCCGTCGGGCCGCAGCGACCGGGCGATGGTCTCCAGGATCGGGCCGATCTCTTCGTTATGCTCGAGGCTGTCGAGGGCGAACACGGCGGCGAACCGGCCTTCCCCCAGTTGGGCGCCGTCCTCGCGCCGCGCTTCGGGGATGTTCCTCTTCAGCGCGCCCACCAGCACCTCGTTCTGCTCGACGAAGTGGTAGTCGCCGCGGATCGGCTCCAGAACCTGACGCAGTTCCCCCGTAGCCGAGCCGAAATCCAGCACCGGGCCGGCGGGCGCGAAGCGGGCGTACAGGCGGGCCGCGGCGGTCAGCCGGCTCCAGGCGGTCCAGGCGGCCAGCGGGTTGCGGTGCACGTAGGAGGGCACGCAGCTCTCCTCCAGCGTCTCGAACTCCCGACGGACGTCGAACTGGGTGCGCAGCGCCGCGCGGCGGGATTTCACAGTGTTCGAGAAGAGCATTGCGTTGTGGATACACCCGCGCCCGCCCAAGTGGTCAAGCGCGCCGGGTCAGGCGTCGGCGCGGGACGCCATCTCCTGGATCGCCCGCAGATAGGGGTGGATCGGGCGATTGGGGACGTTCAGCACGTCGAAGTTCATGGCCTGCAGCAGGAACTGGGCGCCCAGGATCACCGGCAGCGCCGCCAGCATGACCACGCCGGCCGAGGCCGCCTGGCCCGGCACGCGGTTGGCCAGATAGCTCAGCGCATAGCCGACGCCGAACAGCAGCGAGAACAGGCCGAAAACCAGCTCCAGGCTGGCGGCGTTGAAGTCGCGGACGAAGTACTGGCCGACCACCCGCTGAGCGAAGTTGCGCATGTGCTTCAGCGCGAAGGGGCCGACGATCTGGCCGATGCGGATGTTCGAGACCTCGTCGGCATAGCGGGCCGGCATGGGCACGTCGCGCACCACGGCCCGCAGCGTGCCCAGGTGGTAGAGGAGATCGGTCTCGAAGAAGAACCGGCGCGAGACCCGCTTCTCCATCACCAGCCGCCCGACCGTAGCCTCCATGGCGGTGTAGCCGTTGGTGGGGTCGAAGATGTTCCAGTAGCCGGTCGACAGCTTGGCCGCGAAGCTGAGCATCGCGTTCCCGAGCACCCGCACGGTCGGCATGGTGGTCAGGTGGCTGATCGAGGTGAAGCGGTTGCCCTTGGCGTAGTCGGCCTCGCCCAACAGGATCGGCGCCACCAGATGGGCGGCATGGCTCAGGTCCATCTGATCGTCGCCATCGACCTTGACCATCACGCGGGCGCCGCGCTTCACGGCCTCGGCGTAGCCGGCCATCGTGGCGCCGCCGACGCCCTGGTTCCTGGCCAGCCGGACGACCACGACCCGGGGGTCCTTGTTCTCGGCCTCGATGAAGTCGCCCGAGCCCTCGGGACAGGCGTCGTCGACGCAGACGATCCCCTCGAACCACGCCGGCGTCTTGGCGATCACCCGCAGGATGTGCGCCTTGACCTTGTAGCAGGGCACGACCAGCCAGACGCCGGCGCCTTCCAGCGACGGCATCGGGAGCGCCGGGGCGGCGCGATCGACGACGGGCGGGGGCGCGTTGCGGGACACGCGTCCGGCTAACACGGAAGCCTGCGCCGTGGCAAAGCGCCGCCCTGCACGCCGTCTCCATGAAATGCCATCGGGCGCCGTCCTTGCGCCAGGGTACCCCGGCTGTTACCTCGCACGCCTTCTGTCGGGAGAGGCCATGGACTCCGCCACCCACATGCTGCGGACCGGTCGGCGCGGCGCGCTGTTCCAGTTGCAGATGGCGCTGAGGGACCTGCAGAACTCGTTCGCGAGGATCGGACTGGCGTGGTCGCTGGCCACCCACGACGTGGGTTCGCGCTATCGGGGTTCGGTGCTGGGCCCGTTCTGGATCACCCTTTCGATGGGGCTGATGGTGCTGGGGATCGGTTTCCTCTACGCCAGCCTCTTCAACCTGGCCCTGGACCAGTTCCTGCCCTACGTGGCGCTCGGCATCGTGTTCTTCGGCGTGATGACCGGCATCATCAACGAGGGTTGCGACACCTTCGTGCACGCCGCCAGCATGCTGTCCCAGACGTCGCTGCCGATGTTCACCTTCGTGTGGCGGGTGGTGTTCCGGAACCTGATCAACCTGGCGCACCACCTGGTGATCGTGGTGGGCATGCTGGCCTTCTACGGCCAGTGGAAGGTGGCGAACGTGCCGCTGGCGCTGCTGGGCATCTTCCTGATGCTGCTGAACGCCAGCTGGGCGTCGCTGCTGGCGGGGATCGCCTCGGCCCGCTTCCGCGACATCCCGCAGATCGTGATCTCGGTCATGCAGTTCGCGATCTTCATGACCCCGGTGTTCTGGCTGCCCGACCGCTTCGGAAAGCACCAGGTGTTCCTCGACTTCAACCCGTTCTACCACCTGCTCCAGTCGGTCCGGGCGCCCTTGCTTGGCCAGACCGTGTCGGGTCACTCGTACGTGGTGCTGGTGACGATGGCGGTGGTCGGCTGGCTGGTCACCTTCCTCGTCTTCGCCCGCACCCGCCGCCGGATCGTCCACTACCTATGACGAAAGCATCGATCACCGTCTCGGACCTGACGATCCGCTTCCCGGTCTATGGGGCGGACGCCAAGTCGCTGAAGAAGGCGCTGGCCCGGGCGGTCAGCGTCGGCGGCGCGCTGGGCCGCCACGCCGGCGTCACCGATGTGACCGCGCTGGCCAATGTGAACCTGCAGCTCAAGGCCGGCGACCGGCTGGGGCTGATCGGCCACAACGGCTCGGGCAAGACCACGCTGCTGCGGGCGCTGTCGGGCGCCTACGAGCCGGACGAGGGCACCATCGATGTCCACGGCCGGATCGCGGCCCTCTTGGACCTGTCGCTGGGGATCGATTCGACCGCCACGGGCTACGAGAACATCCGCCTGCGGGGCCGCATCGCCGGCCTGTCGACCCGCGAGATCGACGAGCGGATGGACGAGATCGCCGAGTTCACCGGCCTGGGCCCATTCCTCTCCATGCCGGTGAAGACCTACTCGGCGGGCATGCAGGGGCGGCTCGCCTTCGCCGCGGCCACGGCGCTCGAGGCCGACGTCCTGCTGATGGACGAGTGGATCGCCGTGGGCGACGCCGAGTTCCAGAAGCTGGCCCACAAGCGGCTGCTGAAGCTGGTCGAGCGGGCGGGGATCCTGGTGCTGGCCACGCACGAAGCCCCCCTGCTCAAGCTCTACTGCAACAAGGTCATGAAGCTGGAAGGCGGCGTCGCCTCCGAGGTCATGGACATCCGCCGCCTGGATGAACTGCTGGCCGGCTAGCCTGGTCCTACGCCAGCCAGTCGACCAGCCCGTACTTGGCCATCCACGCGATCCCCAGCTCGACGGCGCGGCGCTGGGGCGGCTCAAAGGCGAGCAGCACGTCGCGCACGGCTGTCCCCGGCTGGGCCGCGACGATGTCGAACGCCCGGGCGCAAAGCTCGGGCGGCGCCCGGAATGCCGGGAAGGCCATGTCCAGCGGAATCGAACCCTCCGCCAGCACCGCCTCGCGAGTGACGCCGGGCGCGGGCGAGAGCCTCGTTTCGAGAGTCAGCGTCGTGGTGGCGAAGCCGGCGAAGTCACGGAACGGATCGCCCTTCACCGGATCGGACGGCGGACGCGGAACGGGATCGGCGGATGCCGCCCGCACCTGCGCCAGCTCGTCGGTCAGGTCGTGGATCTGGCGCGCGACGACAGGCCAGTCGAACGCCTCGGCCACCCGCCTGCGGCCGGCCGCGCCCATCGTCCGGCGCAGATCGGGCGAGGCGATCAGCTGGGCCAGGGCGTCGGCCGCCTTGCCTATGTGAACCGCTGTATGCTGGGCCACGCCGCCGACGTAGGCCTGGTACGTCTGGGCCTCGATGGTGTGCCGCTCGACCATCCGGGCGCCCAGGCCGCCGCCGGCGGGGCCCAGCAGGGTCGGGATCAGGAAGCCCTCGGTTCCGTGGCGCACGGTCGAGCGATAGCCGTCCCAGTCGCTGGCCACCACCGGCAGCCCGGCCGCCATGGCCTCCAGCGGGGTGATGCCGAAGGTCTCCTGGATGTTGTCGACCAGCGTCAGGAAGATGTCAGCACCGGCCCAGAGGTCGCCCAGCAGAGCCCGGTCGTTGCCGTCGAGAAAGCGCACATCGACACCGGGCGCATGCGCGCGGGCGGCCGCCTGGTAGTGGCCGCGGTCCGGCTCGGCGGGGAACCAGCCGGCCATGGCGAACACCACCTTGGCCCCGGTGCGAGCGCGGGCCTGTTCCACGGCCTGGAACATGGGCTGTGGAAAGGCCTTCTCGTAGTACGACAGCCGCCCCACCCACAGGACCAGGATGTCGTCGGGCGACAGCGCTAACTGCGCGCGCGCGCGGGCCCGCGCGTCCGGTCGGTCCGCCAGCGCGGCGAAGGCGGGCGCGTCCACGCCCAGCGGGATGACCGGCAGCGCCGGCTGTGGCGGTGGCCGCCCGCCGGTCCGCTCGGCCAGATGCTCGCCCCAGCCGGCGAACATGGCGCTGAGGTTGTCGCGTACGCTGGGCGAGGTGCAGATCAGCGCGTCCCAGGGATGCATGGGCCCGGCCGCCGTCATGGCGATGATCTGGCGCATCGCAGGCGGCCCAAGGGTGTGGATCAGTCCGACCAGGCTGTAGGCGCGATCCGACACGAGTCGACGGCGCATCCAGGCCAGGTCGTACAGCTCGGGCTGCCCGCGCAGCAGCACGCCCGCTTCCTCAGGCGCGCGGCTCTGGGCGAGCGGCGCGGTCGCGATCTCGGTCGACGGCGCGCGGTTCTCGAACAGCGCGGCCCTCAGCTCGGCGAGCTCGGCCGGCTGGACGCTCAGGACGTCGAGGCGCTCGTAGCCGCCATGCCGGGCCAGCGCCTGCCAGAGCTGCAGGTTCGCGACGTCCTTGCCGAACGGGTTGGTCCCCAGCCCCATGCGCCCCGGAGGGTGCAGGATGGCCAAGCGGCCGCGCGGCGCGGTCCCGGACGTGGCGACGTTACTCATCCCCGCTCTCTTAGAGCCCCAGGCGCCGCCCCGTCGACCCGGGCGGTTCCCCTGTTCTCGCGAACCGGCTAGGCAGGCCCTCGGATCGGAGGTGTCGATGCACGGCGCAGACGCGGCCCCGCTGAGGGCCCTGGACGGACGGGAAACGGCGGTGCTGACGCGAACGCCGATCGCGGCCACGCGGTTGCGCTACCTTGCCGACGACCCCGCGCCGTTCGGCGCCGCCCACCTCGCACGCAACCCCAAGACCGAGCTGGCCAGCGATCCGGCCGACCGTTCGGCGGTCGAGGTTATGGCCGCGGACGACATCGACCGGCTGCTCAGCCACCCGGACGCTGACGCCCTGCTGGCCGCCTGCGACACCGTGGTGGCCGCCGTGCCGCCAGCCGGCGCCGACGCGCTGGATCGACGGCTCAAGGCGCTTGCCGACCAGGGCTTCGAAATTGTCGAGCTGCAGCCGTCCGACGCCCAACGCGGCTACTTCGACGATCGCGCGACCAACCTGGCGCCCGCCTGGCGCGCCGGCGCCCTGCCCGCCGAAGCCAGCATCGAGACGCTTGTGGTCGTCGGGGTCCGCGCGGGGGGCCGCCCGCCTCTGCACCTGCGCCTCATCACCTTCGCGCCGACCCTGATGGACATCCGCACGCGACTTCCTGCCGAAGCGATGCGGACCGAGGCCGATATGATCGTCACCCACGAGAAGGTGCCGGCGCCGATGCCGGCTTTGCCGGTGGACGAACCCAAGATCTCTGTGTTGCAGAGGCCCGCGGCCATGGAGCCCAAGGCCTGGCGCGACGCCATCGCCGCCCGGGCCAGGGCCGGCTGGATCGTCGTGCTGGAATACGACGACCATCCCGAGCTGGTGGCCCGCGTGCGCAACCGCACCCTGGGCCCCGACGACTGGCTTCGCTTCTCCCACGTCCACGCCGTGCAGACCTCGACCCCACCGCTGCTGAAGCTGTTCGGCCAGCACAATCCCGAGGTCCGGATGCTGCCCAACGCGGTGTTCCGGCTGGAGCGGTTCCCGGAACGCCTGCCGCGGCGGGTGTTCTATGGCGCGGTGTCCCGCGGCCCGTTCGCGGCGGGCGTGGCCGCCACCCTGGGGCCGGTGATCGAGGAGTTCCCCGACGTGGAGTTCATCGTCGTGGGCGACCAGGCGGTGTTCGACGCCCTGCCCACCCAGCGCAAGCAGCTGCGCGGCTACATGCCGTACGACGAATACCTGCAGCTGATGGGAACCTGCGCGGTGTCGCTATCGCCCATCGAGGGCAGCGAGCATCAGGAGACCAAGAGCGACGCCAAGTACCTCGACGGCGCCGCCCGTGGCGTCCTGACCATCGCCTCGCCCACGATCTATTCCGGCGTGATGCGCCACGGCCGCAACGGCCTGATCGCCGAGACCGTGGCCGACTGGGCGCCGCTGCTGGCCCAGGCCCTCCGGGACGAGGACGCCAGCCGCGTCATGGCGCGCAACGCCTGGGACTACGTCGCCGGCGCGCGGATGTTCGCGGACCAGATCCGCGACCGCCACAACTGGTACCGCGATCTCTGGGCCCGCCGCGACGAACTCAACGCCGCGCTGTTCAGGCGGTTCGAGGCCTAGCCTTCAATCCGAGACCGGGCGCTATCCCGCGATGGCCTGGCGCAGGGCGGCCAGGAAGACGGCCTGAGATTCCTGGAGGACGTTATGGCCGGCGCCGGGGGCGACGCTGAGCCGGATCATCGGGTGGGCGGCCATCAGGGCGCGCTCGGGTTCGTCGACCAGGCTGGGCAGCTTCTCGAACGGCGCTTCGGGGAACAGCGGACGGTCGCCGACCAGGACACGCGCAGGCTTTCGCAGGGCTTCCAGCAGGCCATCGTAGCGCCGTTCGGCCACGGCGGTCTCGGTCACGCCGAAGACGTTGACGATGAAGTCGCGCTGCGCCTTGTCATCGGGGCCGGCGGCCAGCTTGTGGCGCAGCGTCGGCCACATCGGCCACACCTTGCTCATCACCAGGGGCGGTTCGATGACCAGCAGGTTGCGCACCTGCGGCGCGCGCAGGCCCAGGGCCACCAGCCCGCCGATCGAGGCCCCGCACCCGATCACCGTGCGGCCCGCGAACGCATTCGCGATCACGTGCGAATAGGCCGAGGCGTACACCCCCACCGACGCCGAGATCAGCGTCGGGCAGTGGTTGCCCGGCAGGTGACCCGAGACCACGTCGCAGTCGCCGATGTGGGGCGCCAGGTTGAACAGCGGACCCCGGGCGATCGCAAACGCGCCGGCGATGGTGACCAGCAGGGGCCGCGTTCCCTCGAACGCGGCGGCCTCGCCCACGAGAACGATGGGCCCGAACGGCGTGTCAAAGGTGCGGCTTTCCACGACGCTGCGTCCGGTATGGCCGCTACGGCCGGGCGAACAGCGACAGGTTGAAGTAGCCGGTAATGGCGTCGGCCTGAATGGGCCGGTTGGTCTTCCAGTAGGCCTCGAACAGCTCCGGCGTCAGCTGGAGGGGCAGGTACTTGTCGAGGATCTCGAAGTATCGGTCGTACAGCACGGTCGAGCTCGGATCGAGGTTGCTGACCATGATACTGCCCGTGGGGCGCACATCGACGGGCGTGATCCGCAGGTCGGGCCGCAGCTCGCGCAGGACGCTGACCACCTTCCAAACGTCGCCCGTCCACCAGCCCGCGATGGCCTTGTCCTGGCGCAACTCACGCCTGTGCTCGCGCTCGGTCATCTCAATGTTCACCGGCAGGCAGTCGTCCAGCAGGATGAGCGAGTTGCGGTCGCAGAACCGTTCGGTGTTGAGGAAGTCGCGCAGCAGATACTCGAAGACGTGCAGGCCATCGAGGAACGCCACGTCCACGGTCCCGCCGAAGATGGCGCGCGGGTCATGGTCGCGGAAGAACTCGTCGCTGGTCATCTGGTAGAGGTGCAGGACGCGCTTGGAGCCCACCGGATTGCGGTCGATCACGAAGTTCGGATCGACACCGATGGTCGGGCAAGGCGCCACGGCCACGGTCTCGCCGGCGCGGACGCCGACCTCGAGGTAGTTGCGCGCCGCCTTCTTCGTCAGCACCTCGCTGATGAACTGGCGGTAGGTCGGACCAATCAGAGCCTTGCGCGGCGGTGGTGGCGCGGCGGCGGGGATCGGGGCGGGGGCGTCTGCGCTGGGGTCGCTCATGAGCAGTCGGGAAGGTCCGTTGAAGCGGGTTTGTCCTTAGGCGATGGGCGGCGACGCCTGTCAACCGGGCGGCTTGTCGTCGTTGGCGTCTGACGCGCCCCAGTGTCGATGATCGCCGTTTCGGCGGCCACGTCGATACGGTCGACTCGTCTAACCGCCGCCCGATGCCAGCGATCCGTCTCTTTGCAGCGCCCGTGCGGCAGGTGGCAGTCTTGGCGGCGAGCGCGTAAGGTCGCCCGACACTGAACCGGAACTATAAATTGGCTGGCGATAATCCCTACGACGGTCTCCCGAAATCCGCCTTCTGGAAATCCGGTGTCGTCACCGAATCTCCGCTATCCCTCGAAGGCCTCTACGAGCCCAAGTTCCGCATTACCCAGCAGGATCGGATCGCGACGGCGGGAAGCTGCTTCGCGCAGCATATCGCGCGTTTTCTGAAGGCGCGGTCGTTCCAGGTCATGGACGCTGAACCGGCGCCTCCGTTTCTCCCAGAAGGCCTGCGGCAGGCCTACGGCTACGCGACCTACTCGGCCCGCTACGGCAACATCTATTCCTCAACCCAGCTTCGCCAGCTCGCCGCCGAGATCTTGGGGGAATTCCGTCCGCAGAACTTCGTCTGGCGGAAGGGCGCGGCGTTCGTCGACGGCCTGCGCCCCGCCGTCGAGCCCGACGGCTTCGCCAGCGAGGACGAACTCCGGGTCAACCGCGCGTTCCACCTGAACCGCGTTCGCGCCCTCTTCCAGAACATGGATGTCTTCGTCTTCACCCTGGGCTTGACCGAGACTTGGCGAGACCGCGCCTCGGGGACCGTCTTTCCCACCGCGCCCGGCATCCTGGGCGGCCGCTTCGACCAAGCCGCCTTTGAGTTCCACAACCTGACCTACGGCGAAGTCTTCGCGGCGATGACCGACTTCATCCGGCTTGTATCAGCCCTGCGTCAGGGCCGCCCGCTGAAGATCATCCTGACGGTCTCGCCCGTGCCGCTCACCGCCACGGCCAGCGGCAAGCACGTGATCAGCGCCACAGCCTACTCCAAGAGCGTACTGCGCGCCGTCGCCGGCGACCTGGCCGCCGCCCACGACTTCATCGACTACTTCCCGTCGTACGAGATGGTCACCAATCCGGCCGCCCGGGGTCAGTTCTTCACCGACAACCTCCGCACCGTGAGGGAGTCCGGCGTTCAGGCGGTCATGGCCGCGTTCCTCCGGGCGCATGGCGTCGAGACGGCGCAGCCGGCGGGCCTGACGCCGCCACCGCCCGACGTGCACGGCGAGGCCGACTTCACCCTCGACGGCGGCGCCAGCGAAGCCCAGTGCGAAGACGCGTTGCTCGAGGCGTTCGGTGGCTAAGGCGCTGGTTCTCGGCAATTCGCACGTCGCCGCGGTGAAGGTCGCCTACGACCAGAACCGGACCCTGTTCGGCGATATCGCGTTCTTCGGCGCCACCGGCCTCGACCTCGCTTTCACGACGGTCGAGGAGGGACGGATCGTGGGCGCCGACCGCGCCTGCCTCGACATGACGATCCTCAAGCACTTCTCGCCTGAGGCGAAGGTCGAGTACCTTGAGAAGTACCTCGCCCAAGGCCGCCCAAGCCGAGCGGTGGGCGAGCAGTTCCAGGCGACCGGCGGCTCGGCCCGGATCGAACTCGGCGACGTCAGCGCCATATTCTACGTCTGCGGCGCGTCGCCCTACGACTTCGCCCGCGCCGGCGAAGGCTTCGCGCCCATCTCCAGCGGGATGCGCCGGGTCCTCCTCGGCGAGTCGCTGGACAAGCAGTTCCTCCTTCGCAACCAGATCCTGGCTCTCAGAGCGCAGCGCCCCGGCCTCCGCCACTACCTGGTGGGCTCGCCACTCCTCGCCCGCGCCAACGTCAAGGCCGACGCCGTAGGCATGGCCGCGGTTCGCCAGAAGCGCGCAGCCATCCAGGACCTGGCCAGGAACTATCTCTTCGACGACGTCTTCATGCCGGACGAGGCTGTCCTCGAGCCCAACCTCGTCGCCACCCGCGCCGAGTTCTTCCAGAGCGGCCGGGAGCACGCGCTCGATTTCCAGCGGGACGCGCCCGAGGCCCGCAAGACCGACCACTACCACGTCAACGGCGCCTACGGACTCCATGTGCTCAGCACGTTCGTGGCCCCGCGCATGTAGAATGGGTCCGGCGTACACCGGCGGCCTTTGCGCCTGAAGCGTTTACGGGGGCTCAGAGGCCGAGACGTTGGCGTAGGGCGAAGAGAAGGCCGGGCGGATCATCAACCGCTCCGTCGGTCGCGACGCCGGATCAGGTTTGACGAGCCCGCGAGAATGCCGCCGGAACGGGGACCGTCAAACCGGGTGCAAACTCGCCTAGCCAATTTGGGTTAAGTGTTGGAGCGGCCGGGGGGAATCGAACCCCCGACATTCAGCTTGGGAAGCTGACGTTCTACCTCTGAACTACGGCCGCATCGCAGAGGGGCCTTCATAGCGGCGGGGCCTGCCGCAGCCAAGGCCCGACATTGACCTCGGCGCCCCCCGGCCGCACGATCGTTCCTGAACAACGATAGTGGGAGGCTGCGATGGCGGATGACGCTGCGATGGACCGGGCGAAGTTCACGGCGATGACCGAGGGCACCGCCGAGGACTGGGCCGCCATCGGCCGGGCCAGCCAGGCCCACCGGGGCGAGCACGTGGACCGGATCGTCAGCCACCTGAAGCTCCTGGACAACGACTACGGCGGCTTCTCGGTCGATCGGCTGGAACATTCGCTGCAGACCGCCACGCGGGCGCACCGGGCGGGCCAGGACGAGGAATATGTGGTCTGCGCCCTGCTGCACGACATCGGCGACATCCTGCTGCCGGCCAGCCACGCCGAGTTGGGGGCGGCGATCCTGAAGCCCTACATCTCGGAGCGGAACCACTGGATGCTGGAGCACCACGGCATCTTCCAGGGCTACTACTTCTTCCAGCACCTTGGCCTGGACCGCGACATGCGCGAGCAGTTCCGCGGCCATCCCGACTTCGAATACACGGCCCAGTTCTGCCACCTGTACGACCAGAACTCGTTCGACCCGGCCTATGACTCCATGCCGCTGGACGCCTTCGTGCCGATGATGCGGCGGGTGATGGACGTCCCGAAGCACTCGATCTACCGCAAGCCCGCCGCGGCCTGAGGCCTTGGCGCGCGGGATCGGACTGCCGGCGCTGCTGACCGCGATGGCCCTGGCCGGCTCGGCGCTGGCCCAGCCGCCGCCGCAAGCCCAACGGCCGATCTCGCCCGGGGAGCGCGCCCGCGAGGGCGAGGCGATGCTGAACGCCGCCACGTTCCAGCGGCGCGGCGAGGATATTCTCAACAGCTGCGGCCGCTCGGTGCGGCCCCGGCCCGCGGCCGCCGACCTGAACGGCGACGGCCGCCCCGAGGCCATCATCATCGACGTCGATCCCGCCTGCTACGGCGGGACGGGCGAGGCGTTCTGGGTGATCCAGCGGCAGGGGCCGGCCCAATGGGCGCTGGTCGGCGCGGGCCGGGGCCGCCTCAAGCTTCTCGACACCCGCACCAACGGCTGGCGCGACTGGACCCTGGATGGGGCCGGCTGCCAGCGGACGTGGACGTTCCAGCCGGGCCAGGGCTACGTCTCGCTGACGCCCTGCCCAAGCGACGGCGGCGCGGGCCCTGCGGCGGCGTCCCCGATCTCGCCCCCTTCATCCCCGCCAGCGGCCAGTCCCGCCGACCGGGCCGGGGCGTTCCGGGCGGCGGGCTTCACCGCCACCCGCGGCAAGTACCTTGCCTGCGATCCGCGCCAGGAACTGGAGATCGAGATTCGCGACCTGAACGGCGACGGGCGGCCCGACGCAGTGATCAGGAACACCGGCCTCGAGTGCTTCGGCAATACCGGCCAGGGCTATGTGCTGGTGACCAAGGAGGCCTCGGGCGCCTGGCGCAAGCTGTACGAGACCAGCGGCGTCCCCGAGTTCCTGCCCACCCGCGGCGTCGGCGGCTGGCCCGACATCGTCAACGGCGGGCCGGGGTTCTGCTTCCCCGTGATGCGGTGGAACGGCCAGGATTACGCCACCGTCCGCTGGAAGGAAGAGCAGCGCGGCGCCTGCGCGGGGCGCCGCTAGAGCGGCTACTGCCGCTCGGCGGTGACGCCCAGCTTGGCGAGTTCGACCTGCAGGCTGTCGGGGCCCACCAGGTGGCCCGCGCCCACCGTGACGAACGAGGTGCCAGATCCGGCCAGCTTGGCCTTGAGCTGTCCGGCCCAGTCGCGGTTGCGGCGGGCCAGCATGGCCTCATAGACCGCCGGGTCGTCGAGGCCGCCCTCAGCCAGGAACACGGCGGCCAGTCGCTCCTGATCGGCGGCCAGCCAGGCGGCCAGCATCTGCTCGGTCATCGGCACGGACTTGTCGAAGTCCTCCAGCGTCGCCTTGAGCATCGCCAGCTCGACGGCAGGCGGCAGGTCGGCCAGGAAGCGGATCTGCTGCTCCAGGGTCTCCAGGCCGCTGATCGGCTTGCCCGCGGCCTTGGCCTGGGCAGTGAGGCTGAGTTCGACGCCCGCCTTGGGGTCGAAGCCCGCCTTCACCAGCGGCAACGTGGAAAGGCTCATCGAGGCCAGCCAGGGGCGCATCACCTCCACCGCCTGGGGCGGCGTGCCGGTGGCCGCGACTGCGGCGGCCAGGCGCTCGCGGTCCACGGGCTCGAGGCGGGTGGACAGCTTGGTGGTCAGGTCGATGCCGTACTTGGGCAGGATCGCCTGCATGGCGGCCACGTCATCGGCCCCGACCACCTCCAGCACCAGGTCCTGGCTGGCGGCGAACGCCCTGTCGATCTTGGGCGAGCGCCACTCGGTTCCGGGTCGCAGGATGTGGATCGAGCCCAGGATGTAGATGGTCGAGTCGTGGTCCTTGATCGCCCAGAGGGCGGGCGCGGCGGCGGCCGGCGCCGCCAGCGCGGTCAGGGCGAGGGCGCACGCGGCCAGGGCGCGGCGGGCGCGATGGGTAAGCTTGGTCAGCACAGTTTGCTCCGAATGCGTCGAGAGGGGTCTAGACCGCCTCGTCTTGAAAAATCTCTTCGATCGAGAGGCCGAACAGCCGGGCGATCTTGAAGGCCAGCGGCAGGCTGGGATCGTACTTGCCGGTCTCCAGGGCGTTGACGCTCTGGCGCGAGACGCCCAGGCGCTCGGCGAGGTCGCCCTGGCTCCAGTCGCGCTCGGCGCGCAGCACTTTCAGGCGGTTCTTCATCCGAGCACCCACTGGACGAGGCCGCCGACGCAGAAGCTCACGACCAGCGCGGTGGAGAGCAGCAATAGGAGGGCGGAGTTCATCGGCGAGCTCATCGACGGCTCCACCACCAGCCGGCCCAGGCCACGAGGTATCCCGCAAGCTGCGACATCAGCACGGTCACAGCGCCGGCGCTGAACGCGTCGGACGCGGACGGCCCCATGATCAAAGGCGCCTGGATGACTTCGCGCTCGACCAGCATCATCACCAGGCAGGCGACCATGATCCCGGCCGAGCCGCCCCAGTACCAGGCGAACTTGTGGGCTTCCTGGGCCACCTCATCCAACAGCCGCCACCAACGCAGCGTGAGGTAGCCCGCAGCGGGGAGGACGAGGACCACCAGGGCCAGCGCGCCCCACGCCGGCAGGCGGAAGCCCGCAAAGTGCTGAGCCGAGGCAATGAAGCCGGTGATCATCCCCAGCAAGATCAGTCCGCCCCATACGGCGCGGCGACGTTGTTCCAGAGTCACGAGTAAGGTCTCCTTGTCTGAGTGACAAGGAAACATGACAGAACGGATCTGTCAAGCACACTAGACAAAATGTCGCCTCAGCTTGTCTCAGGAAAAATTTCGCAGGCGCCCCTGGCGGCGGAGGCGATCAGTCCCAATGTCTATCTGGCGGGACCGGGCCCCTCTGACGATCAGGGTTGATCGTGATGTCGGACCGCACAGGTGCGCCTGGGGCCCGGCGGTCAGCGCCTCTCCCCCCTCGCCCCCCGGACTCCGGGCGCGCCTCCCTCAGGAGGAGCTCATGCGTGACCACCCCATTTCCAAGCTTCGCAATCTGTACCGGCTGCTCGAGCAGCGGCTTGGCGACGAACGGCGCAAGCCGCGCCCCAACCGCTGCACCCTGCAGGCGCTGGAGCGCCGCAGGCTGCAGGTAAAGGCCCAGCTGTCAGGCGCCCGATAGTCTCCCAGCTGCGGGAGGGTGGGCCGAAAGGCCTGCCCTCCCGACTTCTTGGGAATGCTATTCCCCCCAGATGCGGAAGTGCTTGGAAAGCTTCAGGCCCTGGCGCTGGTAGTGGGATCCGCTCTCGCCGTAGAGCCGCGTGGGCCGCTCGGTCAGGGGCTCGTAGACCAGGCGCGCGACGGTCTGGCCGTCTTCCAGGATGAACGGGGTCTCGTGGCTGCGCACTTCCAGCACGCCCTTTGACCCCTTGCCGTGCGCCTCGTCGGTGCCGAAGCCGGGGTCGAAGAAGCCGGCGTAGTGGACGCGGAATTCCCCCACCGACGGATCGATCGGCGTCATCTCGGCCGCCTCCATCACCGGGATCTCCACCGCGCCCTTCGACGCCAGGATGTAGAACTCGCCGGGATCCAGCAGCAGCTGGCCGTTCCGCGGGATCAGCGGCTCCCAGAAGTCGCGGGGGTCGTGGCCGTCCTCGTGATCCAGGTCGACGACGCCAGCGTGGCGGCGGCCGCGGAACCCGGCGATCTCGCCCGTCAGGTCGACGCCGACGCTCTCGGTGCGCAGCCGCTCGGGCACGCCCGCCTTCAGCCGCAGCTGGTTCAGCCGCGTGCCGGACCGCACCAGCACCGAGAAGGTCTGCGGCGCGATCTCCATGTAGAGCGGCCCGTCATAGCCCTCGTCCACGTCGTCGAACGCGTGGCCATAGTCGGTGATCACCCGCACGAACACGTCGACGCGTCCGGTGGAGCTCTTGGGATTGGCGCGCGCCGACACGCCCCTGGGCAGCTTCACGGCCTCCTGCAGCTCGGCGATGTAGACGCAGCCCCGCTCCAGCACGGCGCCCTTGGTGAGGTCCAGCTCGTGCATCGCCACTTCGCGGATGCGGTCGCGCACCTTGCCGTGGCGCGGCAGGAACGAGGCCCGCACCCGCCACGCGCGTCCGGCCAGCCGCAGGTCGAGGCTGGCCGGCTGCACCTGATCGGCGTCGAACGGCGTCGTCGACGTGATCGCGCCTGTGGCGATCAGGGCTTCGATGGACTGGCAGGGCAGGATGCCCGGGACATGTAAGTCGCTCATGGGCGGCGAAGCCTTAGCGCAGAACGGCGGGCGCGCAAGGCTTAGACTCCTCTCCGCCCGTGAAGCGAAGCGGAACGGAGAGGGAGAGGGAGAGGGTAGGGAGAGGGCGGCTGGGTGACGGTGCGGTCGGTCTAGAAACCACCGTGGATGCGGCGCGTCGAGCGCCACCCTCTCCCTGCCCTCTCCCTCTCTCGCTCCGCTCGGGGGAGAGGAGAGTGGCCGCAGCATCGAAAGCGGACCTTGACGCGGCGGGGCGCCAGGGCGTTCAAGGCCCGCAGTTTTGAGCTGGAGGCCGTTATGGCGGAAGACCCGCGCGATTGGGATATCGAGACCCGAGCGGTGCGCGGCGGCCTCATGCGGACCGAGCACGGCGAGATCTCGGAAGCCCTCTTCCTGAACCAGAGCTTCGCCTACGAGAGCGCCGCGGCGGCCGACGCCCGGTTCGCCGGCAATGCGCCGGGCTTCATCTACCAGCGCTTCGGCAACCCTACGACGCAGATGTTCGAGGACCGGCTGGCCCTGATCGAGGGCGCCGAGGCCTGCAAGGCCACCGCCTCGGGCATGTCCGCGATTCAGCTCTCGCTGATGGGCCTGCTGCGCGCGGGCGACCACCTGGTGGCGGGCCGCGCCCTGTTCGGGTCGTGCCGCTGGATCGTCTCGGAGCTTCTGCCGCGCTTCGGTGTCGAGACCACCTACGTCGACGCCACCGACCTCGACGCCTGGAAGAACGCGGTGCGGCCCAACACCAAGGCCTTCCTGGTCGAAAGCCCCGCCAACCCGCTGCTGGAGGTCACCGCCATCGGCGCGGTGGCCGACATCGCCCACGCGGCCGGCGCCAGGCTGGTGGTCGACAACGTGTTCGCCACGCCGATCTTCCAGAAGCCGCTGGCGCTGGGCGCCGACGTCGTCGTCTATTCGGCCACCAAGCACATCGACGGCCAGGGCCGGGTGCTGGGCGGGGCGATCCTGGGCGCCGCCGACCTGCTGACCGAGGCGTACAAGGACATGCACCGGCACACGGGCCCGGCGCTCTCGCCCTTCAATTCCTGGGTGCTGCTCAAGGGGCTCGAGACCCTGGAGCTGCGCGTGCGCAAGCAGACCGAGAACTGCGGCAAGGTCGCCGACGCGATCGCGGCCCATTCCAAGGCGCTGAAGACCATCTACCCCGGCCGCCCCGACCACCCGCAGGCCGCGATCATCGCCAATCAGATGACCGGCGGCGGCAATGTCGTGGCCTTCGACCTGGGCAGCCGCGAGGCCGCCTGGCGCTTCCTGGACGCGCTGCAGATCGTCGACATCTCGAACAACCTGGGCGACGCCAAGTCGATGGCCACCCACCCCTGCACCACCACCCACCGCTCGATGCCCGAAGCCGAGCGGCTGGAGATCGGGCTCACCGAGGGCTGGGTGCGGATGAGCGTGGGACTTGAAGGCGCGAACGACCTGATCCGCGACGTCAGCCGGGCGCTGGACGCGGCTTAGGCCGCCAGCCGGAACACCTTGCGCGCCGCGCCTTCCAGGAACAGCCCGCGCGCCCGTTCGTCGAGGCCCAGGTCGTCCAGGCCCGCCAGCGCGTGCTTGGGCGAGATCATCGGCCAGTTGGTGCCGAAGAGGACGCGGCCGGCGCCCTGCCCCTTCATGAAGTCGACGAGCGACGGCGGCAGGCGCTTCACCGTGTAGGCCGAGGTGTCGACGTAGAAGTTGGGGTACTTCCGAGCCAGCGAGAACACCTCGTCCATCCAGGGATAGCCCACGTGGCCGCCCACGACCTTCAGTTCCGGGAAATCGAGCAGCACGTCGTCCAGGTAGGGGATCGGGCGGCCGGGTTCCGAGCGGCACAGCGGGCCGGTGTGGCCGATCTGGGTGCAGAACGGCAGCCCCGCCTCCACGCACGCCACATAGACCGGATAGTAGCGCCGGTCGTTCGGCGGCAGGTCCCACAGCCATGGCACGACGCGTACGCCGACGAACGCCGGGTTCTGCGCCTGCTCGCGGATGGTGCGCACGCAGCCCATGGGGTCGTTCAGGTCCACCGAGAGCAGGCCCCGCAGCCGGTCGGGCGCCTCGGCGCAGGCGGCGGCCACTTCCTCATTGGTGATCAGCCAGCCGCGCGGGCCGCACCAGGCCGACAGGATCGTGACGTCGACGCCGCCGTCGTCCATGGCCGCCAGGGTGCGGGCTGTGGTGACCAGCGGCTCGTCGCCGGTCTTGCCGGTCCAGCGGTTGAGCGTCGCCAGCCACGGCTGGGACTGGAACAGGGCGTTGGGCTGCTGGGCCCAGACGTCGATGGCGCCCATCGCGGTCGCTCCCGATTAACTTCACATGTGAAGTAAATGCAGTCATTGAGCCGCCGTGTCAACGCGGGCTAGCGTTGCGCCCATGGATCCTGCCGGCCGCGAGCGGCTCTACCACCTGCTGCAGACCGCCGCGCACCGGCTGAAGACCCGCGCCGACCGCGACAGCCAGGGCGTGGCCGGGATCAGCGCGGCCCAGGCGGCGGTCATGTTCGTGATCCAGCGCGAGGGCGGCGCCACCCAGCGCCGCGTGGCCGAGCAGCTGAAGCTGAACGAGAGCGCGGTGACCGCCATGGTGGGGCGGCTGATGGAGGCCGGCTTCGTGGACCGCGCGCCCAGCGCCACCGACGGCCGGGCCTGGACGGTGTCGCTGACACCCGCGGGGACGACGGCGCTGGAGACCTTCCGCGTCAGCCTCGACGCCATGAACGCCGAGATCACCGCAGCCCTGGGCGGCGAGGCGGCGGTGGTCCGCTTCGCCGAAGGCCTGCGGGCGCTGCTGGAGATCCCTGCGGCGCGCAGGGACCCCGGCTAGACCGTCGCCAGCTCCTCGGGCGCCACGGCATACACCCGGCTGCAATACTCGCAGGTGACATGGATCTTGCCGTCGGGCTCGACCATGTCCTCGCGCTCGGCCGCGTCGAACGACTTCAGCACGGTGACGATCCGCTCCTCGCTGCAGCGGCAGAAGGCCCGCAGCGGCTGCGAGCCGAACACGCGCACGCCGTCCTCGTGGAAGAGACGGAACAGCAGCCCGTTCGACGACAGCTCGCCGTCAACCAACTCGTCCTCGCCCAGGGTCTCGAAGAACGCCTGCGTGCGGTTCCAGGCCTCGATCGTCTCGCCGCGGGTGTCGTCGGCGGCGATGTACTGGATGAGGAAGCCCCCCGCCCGCGCGCCGCCGCCGGACTGGCCGACCGCCAGACGCACGCGGGTCGGCGTCTGTTCCGACTGCGCGAAATACTGCTCGGCGCACAGGGCCAGGGTCTCGCCCTGGATGTCGGTCATGCCCTGGTAGCGGTCCATGTCCGGGCCCTGGTCGACCGTCATCATGAAGACGCCGTCGCCCAACAGGGTCTTGGCGCCCGGCCGCTGGAAGCCCCCCGAGACCGCCGCCACTTCGTCGGCGTCGAACCGGCAATAGCCGCGCAGGCCGCCCGAGGTATCGTAGTCGGCCACCACATAGCGCACCGGGCCCGAGCCCCGGGCCTCGACGATCAGCCGGCCGTCGAACTTCAGGTTGGAGCCCACCAACGCGGCCAGCGCACAGGCCTCGCCCAGAAGGTTGGCGACCGGCTCGGGATAGTCGTGACCGCGCAGGATCGCGTCGATCGAGGCGCCCAGCCGCGCGATGCGGCCGCGCACGGGCTCGCCTTCGATCTGGAACGCGCCGACGACGTCGTCGGGAATAGGGGTGTCAGGCATGGGGCCCAATATAGGACGAGCGGGCGATGTTGCGAGCATCCCTCCCTTAATGGGGAGGGACAGCTCGCCGCAGGCGAGCAGGGTGGGGAAGTCACGATCCTCACCGACCGCAGCACTCCGGCCCACCCTTCCCCACCCGTCTCGCCCCGCTCGCCCCCCTCCCCATCAAGGGAGGGAAAGCTCAGGAGCCCGGCACGCGGCGGAACTCCAGCGCGTAGACCCGGCCCTCGGTGAACTTGAGCCCCACCGGTTTGCCGCCCTCGTCACGGACGACCCGGACCAGCGTCCCCTCCGCCTGGAAGGCGTCCTTGTAGAGCGGCCGCGCCATCATCGGCGCGCTGGGGCGGTCGGCCGGCGTGATTACCAGCGCGCCGCCACGAATCGAGGCCAGCAGCACCGATCCGGCCTCGAGGCTGGAATAGGCGCCCGCCAGCTCAGCCAGCTCGGCCTCGGTGGGCGTCACCGGCTCGACGCGGCGATAGATCATCGCCTCACCGTCGTTCTGACGTCGCTCCAGGCGGCCGGGGCCGAACGTCCAGTCCATCTCGGCGGCCCGATAGCGGCCCTTGCCCATCGGCGTCAGGGTCCCGCCGCCCCGCACGCTGAGCGCGCCGTTCTCCGCCGCCAGCCGAAGGACGCCACCCGCCCGCTCGTCGACGTAGACGCCCGGCAGGCTCGCGAGTTCGTCGGCGGGTTGGGCTACGGACGCCGCCGCCGGGGGGGCCGTGGGCAGATAGAGCTCGGCCACCTTGCGGCCGGTCTGGTTCGGGTTCACCGCCGCCGCATTGCACAGCAGCGCCACCGACAGGCCCTGGGCCGGGAAGCGGGCCAGCCAGGCGCGGTAGCCGGCCGTGGCGCCCGAGTGAGCGATCTCGGTCTGGCCCTTGAACGACTGGGTCACCAGGCCCCGGCCATAGGCGATCCTGCGCCCGCCGGTCAGCACCGCCTGCTCCTGCATCTTCGCGCTGACCGTCTTGCCCAGCCGGCCCTGGGTCAGGGCGTCGTTCCAGATCAGGAGGTCGCCCACCGTCGTCAGCAGTCCGCCGTGGCCGTAGGTGTTCTCGAACGGCATGTCCTGGAAGAAGCCGCCGCCCGGGTTACCGCCGTAGGCGACGGCGCGACCGGGCACGATGCGCCGGAAATTGTCGCGCCAAGAGGTGTGACCCATGCCCAGCGGCTCGAAGATCCTGAGCTTGGTGAAGTCGGCCAGGCTGTAGCCCGAGACCCGCAGGACGATCCAGGCGGCCAGATTGTAGCCGGTGTTGGTGTAGGAATAGGCCTCGCCCGGCGTGTAGTTCAGCGCCTTCTGGCGCGCCGTGATCTGCAGCACCTCGACCGGCGTGTAGACCCGGCTGGTCCGCGGCCAACCGGCCAGCTCCATCACCGAGCCCCAGTCGCGCAGGCCGCTGGTGTGGGACAAGAGCATGTCGATGGTGATCGGCTTGCCGTAGTCGGGCATCTCCGGGAGGTATTTCCGGATGTCGTCGCTCAGCGCGATCTTGCCGTCCTCGACCAGCAGCAGGATGGCCGCGGCGGTGAACTGCTTCGAGACCGAACCGGCCTCGAACACCGTGTCGGGCGTGATGGCGACGCCATGCTCCAGGTCGGCAGACCCGTAGCCGCGCAGCGTCGGCGCCTTGCCCTTCTCCTGAACGCCCAGGGCGCAGCCCGGGGTCTGAGAGGTGTAGCGGGCGAACAGGGCGTCGAGGCCGGCGGGCTGGGCCTGAGCCGCCGACGCTGCGAGCGCGAACGCACCCGCCAGAACCACAAGACGCATGCCGAAACCCCCGAACAGACACTCGCCGACATTGAACCACGGAAAACGCGGAAGGACACCGACAGGGCTTACCGGCGAGCCCCTGCGCGCCGCAGGCGCTGTCCTATTCAACCACGAACCACACGAACCACACGAACACGCAGCGGCGCACTCCGAGGTAGCTCATTGGCGTTCGTGTGGTTCGTGTGGTTCGTGGTTCAAAAGACGGCGCTTCGCGCGGATACCGCCGACTGCGGATTGGCGAGGCGCTTCTTCAGGGTGATGGCGGGCGCAGGCCGCGCTAAACAACAGGCGTGAGCAACCTCTTCCTCTTCGGCTACGGCTTTTCCGGGCGGGCCCTGGCGCGCAGACTTGCGGCCAAGGGCTGGACGGTCAGCGCCACCTACCGCAACGACGCGACCGCGGCGCAGATCGCCGCCGACGGCCACACGCCCATCGACCTCGGCGACCGCGACGCCATCACCGATGCGCTGGGCGAGGCCCGGGCGCTGCTCGCCACGGCGCCGCCCGGGTCGCAAGGGTGCCCCGCGCTCAACAACCTCGTGGGCCCGATGGCCGAGGCGAACGCCTTCCCGGACTGGGCCGGCTACCTCTCGACCACCGGGGTTTACGGCGACCGCCACGGCGGCTGGGTGACCGAGGACAGCCGGCTGGCCGCCCAGTCGGTCGAGGGCGCGCGCCGGGTCGGCGCCGAACGCGACTGGCTGGACGTGGGCCGCGGCATGGGCCTCACCGTCACGATCTTCCGCCTGCCCGGCATCTACGGCCCCGGCCGCTCGGCCTTCGACCGCCTGCGCGAGGGCCGCGCCCGCCGCATCGCCGCCCCGGGCCAGGTCTTCTCGCGCATCCACGTCGACGACCTCGCCGCCGGCCTCGAAGCCTCGATCGTCCGCCCTCGCGCCGGCGGCATCTACAATCTGTGCGACGACGAGCCCGCGCCCAACAGCGAGGTCATCGCCTACGCCGCCCGCTTGCTGGGGATGGACGTTCCGCCCGAAGTCGCCCTCGCCGACGCCAACCTCTCGCCCGCCGCCATGCGCTTCTACGGCGAGAGCAAGCGCGTCTCGAACGCCCGCGCCAAGGCCGAACTCGGCTGGCGACCCGCCTATCCGACCTACCGCGAAGGGCTGGCGGCGATCCTGGCCGCAGAAACCTAGGTCCTCCCCCGCAGGGGGGAGGGGGTTATGGTGATCGCGGAAACGAGCGACGCTCGTGACCAGCGCCTTACGTCGTTCCGAACTGCCCGGGAGTGGGCTCTCCCAACGTCTGGGAACGGGGGCCACCCAGACACAGAAACGCCGCCGATCCTGCGACCGGCGGCGCGTGTCTGTCAGGCCAACGCGACTACGCCTATCGCGCCGGAACTATGCTCAGGTCCGGCCGATAGCGAAGGACCCGATAGTTCGTGCGCCCCACGATGCCGGCGGCTTCGGGCGGCAGCTTCGCCGCGGTCGAGGCTTTGGCGAACTCCGCCGGGAAACGGTCCAGGTCGGCGAAGGAGTCGAACATCACCAGGACATTGAACTCGTTGGGATCGCCGCCCAGGCCGCTCTGTGACACCAGCACGCCCTTGGCGTTGGTCTTCGCGACAACCGCCGTGAGCGCCTTCAGGTTGGCCGTGTAGGCCGAGACGCGGCCCGGTGAGACGTTCTGGGTCGAGAGGACCGCCACCTTGGCCTGATAGCCCGGCTTCGGTGCGACGCTGAGTTCCGGCCGCGCCGTGATCAGGTAAATGCGCGCGTCCGCGACCATCGATCGCGACTTCTCAAAGACCGCTGCGGCCTCCGCCTGATTGCTTGGAGGCGTGTCGTAGCTTGAGAGCCCCGTAATCGGGCTGACGAAGTAGTACTCGCCACCTGGACCCAGGCTCGTCGACCAGGCCCCGCGTTCCTTGACCCCGCCTTTGATCCGCACGGGATTGGCTGTGCTCTTTTGCCAGTCCTGGTACGCCTGTTCCTGGCCGGGCTTCACGTGCACGAGCGTGACTTCCATAACTTGGGGCGCCGCAGGCTGCTGCGCTAAGACCGCACTTGGCGCCGCCGCAGCGATCGCCAAGCCGCCAAACACAGCAATACATTTCATATTGTATTTGAGTATATTCATGTTTCCTACCCCGACTTAAGCGCATTAATTCTGCGCTGTTTCACATTTCCAAAGTAATTGTGGAAAATTAGAATGGTGGATTTCTGCCAGACGTCAGATGTCCATCTCGACCGAGATCTGACGAAGGACGATGTCGGAGACCGGGTTGGCTCGCGCGGCCGCCAGGATGCCCTGCATCTCGCTGTCCGACGCCAGCTTGTCCTGCGTCGCACCGAAGTCCGCCCAACTGGGGTGCTCGGTGACGAGGCTGAGGGTCGCCGGCGTCGCGCCATACATCTGCTGAACGATGCGAGCCTTGACCCCCACACGTTCGAACACCTTTTTCACCTTGCTCAGCAGGGCGACGGTTTCGTCCGCCTTGCCGTTGTGGGCGCGGACCGTGGTTACGCTCAGGACTGTCGGCATGATGGTCTCCTTGGGTGATGAGATGTGGCGCGAAATCGTGATCGACCCGCACCGGCCTTGACCTCAGATCGGCAGCCAGAACGCGGTGTCGATGCTGGGATTGTCGAAGAGGTCCTCGTCCCGCGCCGCCTGAAGCAGCCGGGCGTAGTCGGGATCAGCGTTGAGCCTGGCCTGCGACGCCTGGAAAGCGGGCAGGTCGTCGTACTGGCTGATCCAGATGATCTCCTGCGGGCCGCCCAGCCGCGCCGAGACGTTGACGGTCACGCCCGTCTTCTCACGTATCAGCTGGGCCGCCTCATGGGCCCACGACGCGGCACGTCCGGGCGAACCCGTGACGCGCACGATCATGGAATAGGTGAGCATCGGGAGGTCCTCAGGTCATTCTGGAAGTTCCGGCGGCGCCGGGGAGGGCGCCGCCGGGCCGCGTCAGTCCTTCCAGGCGCCCTGGAGGGTTCCGGCGACGAGTGTGCCCATCTGCGAGAAATTGCCGACCTTGCCGACGTACTTGCCGCCGGTGCCCACCATGGCGCCCCAGCACGGCGCGACCTGGTCCTTGGGATCCGGCGCACCGCAGACGAGCTGTTGTGAGAGACGGTCCTTTCCGTTCTCGACCACTTGGCAGATGCCCGCGCTTGGCGTCTCCGCGCCCGGCGTCGACCAGAATATGCACTCGTAGGTCGAGGTTGCAGTCGCGCCGCTGCGGGTCTGGGTCGTGGCCGTCCCCTTGAGGTGGCCGGCCTGAATAGGGCCATTGGGTCCGACGGCGGGCATCACCAGCGCGATGGCGGGGTCATTCTTGAACACCCCCGTGAAGGATTCCGCTGAAGCGGGCGCGGCTGCGGCAAGGGTCGAGAGCAGGGTCAGTGCGACGATGATTCTCATGGGCGCCTCTCGGTTTTCTGTTTCGGGAACAGCGGTTTGTCGGCACTGCGATCTGCGCTAACCTTCCCTGTCCCGGTCGCGCTCTCAGGTCCGAGTGCTGCCGCGGACCGTTTCCGGGGGGGAGGCGAGAATTTGCCAAGGGCGCGGGTGTCGGCGGGTTGCTCTCCGGCTGTCGCGACGCAGGTGCGTCGCGGAGCACATGAGACGCGCTGCGAGACCCGGCGGACACGGGCTGGAACCGATGATTCGCCGATGAATCGCCGATGAGCGGGTTGCAGACTCCTGGCGCGATCGACCTGGCGCACGAGCGCCGGTTCGCCCTAGGCGGGCTGGAGGTGCGTCCGTCGACGCGCGAGCTGGTCGCCGGCGGCCAGTCCGAGGTGCTGGAGCCTCGGGTGATGCAGGTGCTGGTGGCCCTGGCCCGAGTGCGCGGCCAGGTGGTCTCCCGCGACGATCTGATCCAGGCCTGCTGGGGTGGTCGTGCGGTGGGCGAGGACGCCATCAACCGCTGCACTCAGGCGATCCGCAAACGGGCCGAGGCGCACGGCGGCTTCGCGGTGACTACGATACCGCGGGTCGGCTACCGCCTGGACGAGTCCGCGCTGCCGTTCGCCAAGCCGGCGCTTGCCGCTCCCATTAAGCCCTCCATCGCCGTGATGCCGTTTGCGAATCTCTCAGGCGACCCTGACCAGGCGTATTTCGCCGAGGGCATGATTGTGGAAATCACCAACGCCCTTAGCCGCTTCAAGTCGCTCTTGGTCATCGCCAGCAGCTCCACCCTGATCTTCAACGGCAAGTACATAGATGCTCGGGAGGCGGCCCTTCAGTTGGGGGTTCGCTATCTGCTCGAAGGGAGCGTCCGAAGAGCCGGGAGCCGGCTTCGCATAAACGTCCAACTTGTCGATGGGTCCGATGGCGCGCAGATCTGGTGTGAGCGCTTCGAGAGCGCTCTGGACGATGTCTTTGCCCTTCAGGACAGTGTGGCGTTGGCTGTCGCGGGCAGAATCGAGCCGACGGTGCAGTCTGTCGAGGTCCGGCGGGGGGCGAGCCAGCCGACGACGAACCTGGGCGCCTATGACCTCTACCTGCGCGCCTCAGCCTTGTTTCACGCCTTCGTCGGGGGCCGTCACTTGGAAGCGCTCGATCTCTTGAACCGGGCCATCGCGCTGGATCCGGATTTTGGCCAGGCGCTGGCCCTGGCGGCGTTCTGCCACCGTCAGATTCTTACGAGCGGATCCCCGGGGGACGCCGAAGACCACCGGCGACAGGCTCTCTCCCTGGCAGAACGGGCCCTGAAGGCAGCCACAGACGATGCTGAGGTGCTCGTTACGGTTGCCGCGGTTCGCGCGTTGTTGGGTGAAGATGGGGACGGAGCCTGCGACCTGGCGGACCGCGCCATCGCCCTGAACCCTGGGTCAGCTGCGGTCTGGACCTTGAGCGGCGTCACCAGGCTAGCCGCCTGGCGGCCCGAAGCCGCCTTCGAACATGCGCAGGAGGCGATACGGCTCAATCCGACGGGCCGGACGGGCCAGATCGGAACCATGGGCCAAGTTCGCTTCTGGCAGGGCCTCTACGACGAGGCGGCCGGCCTCTTGGGAGAAGCCGTCCAAGAGGCCGAGTATCCATACTGGCACGCTCTGTTCGCATCGTGCCTTGGGCATCTAGGAAAGACTCGGGAAGCCCAGTTGGCCTTGGCGCGTTGCCGCGCCCTGTCACCCCAGGCCCTCGACGAAATGGCCCACGAGAACATTTCGAGCCGTAGTGGACGCCAGCTGTTCCTGGACGGTATTGCAGCGGCAGAGGGGACGGCTCCGGCGGCAAATCCTGAATAGGTCCGCTTCGGATGGTTTCTCCCCGCTGGGTCAGCGCCGGAAACTTGCCGTTCCGAAGGGTCGAGGCCGCAACGCTGGGCTGGCGCCCGGCCTATCCCACCTATCGCGAGGTACTGGCGGCGATCCTGGCGGCTGAAGCCTAGGTTCGCGGCTCAGGGCGCATCGACCGGGCGAACGGTGATCTCACACACCACGCCCTCAGGCTTGTGGTGCAGCTGCACGTCCTCCAGTCCAGGCTGGCGCCTGAGCAGGCGGGTTCCCAGCCCGCGGCGGCTGCTCTCGACCACGGTCGGCCCGTCTCGCTCGACCCAGCGCAGCAGGACTTCCGGCCCGACGCCATCGGCAGGAGACCAGGTCAGATCGACCCGCCCGCGTTCCACGGACAGCGCGCCATACTTGACCGCGTTCGTCGCGAGTTCATGCAGCGCCAGCACCAGCGGCACGCAGGACTCCGCCCGGAGGGTGCAACTCGGCCCCGCCACGCGAAGGCCGCCGTGATCCCGGAAGGGCGCCAGGGTGCGCTCCGCCAATTGCGCGAGCTCGCAGGTTTCCCAGTGCCCGATCGACAGGAGGTCGTGGGCGTGACCCAGCGCCTCGAGCCGTCCCTGAAGGATGTGCTGAAACGCCTTCGGGTCCGGCGCACCGCCCTTCACGGTCTGCGCGACGAGGCCCTGCACGACGGCCAGGGTGTTCTTCATCCGATGCTGAAGCTCGGTGTTGAGAATCCTCTCGCGCTCGTGCGCCGCCTGCAGCCGGACGAGCGCCGTCCGCAGGAGCGCCGCCGCCAGCACGATGATTCCCGCCGCCACCAGAAACACCAGCGTCCCGGCCAGATCCCGCTCATGCCCCGCCAGCTGGTAGCGGGGGGGCACGAAGAAGTAGTTGGCCGCGATGGCCGACAGCAGAACCAGGCCCACCCCTGACCGCCACCCGAGGAAGAGCGTGCCGAGAAGCGCAGCCGGGTAGTAGGTCGGGAACCACAGGGTCATTCCCAGCCAGGGATCGAGACCCATCCGCATCAGCGTCGGAACCGCGACGCCGACCCCGACCCCGAACGCGGAACTCACGAAGCCTGGCCGGCTTCGCGTCACGGCGTCCTGCAGCCGAGCAAGGATCGGCATGTTCGTCTCCGGCTGTGGTCGGCTTAGGAAGTCGGCTCAGTTCGGACGCGGGCGCCGGAGAGGACCATATCGGGCACGCGGAGCGTCACCATGACCTCGTCGCCCGCGAAGCGCCACCTAAAGATGCAGCCGTTCAACTCAGCTGTTGCATCCGGACACCTCCTCCACCGCCGCGATCAGCCGGGCGATATCCTGCGGGCGCGACAGGCGGTGGTCGCCGTCCTTGATCAGCGAGAAGACCACGTCCGTCCCCTTCAATCCCTGGGCCAGCTCCAGCGCGTGGCGCCATGGGACGTCGGGGTCTTCGCCGCCCTGCAGGATGCGGATCGGCATGGTCAGCGGGATCGGCTCGCCGCCCAGGATCGACCACCGGGCGCCGTCCTCCAGCAGGCCGCGGCTGATCGGATAGGGGTCGCCATATTCGCTGGGCCGCAGCCAGACCCCGTCGGCGGCCAGGGCGGCATGCCCCTCGGGCGGAATCTCGGGCGTCATCAGCTTCTCGGTGAAGTCGGGCGCGGGCGCCACCAGCACCATGCCGGCGATCCGCTCGGGAACGACCATCGCGGCCAGGCAGGCGATCCAGCCGCCCATCGACGAGCCCACCAGCACAAGTTCGCCCTCGGTCAGCTCGGCGATCACCGCCAGCGCGTCACGCCGCCAGCGGCTGATCGTGCCCGCCGCGAAATCCCCGGTGGAGGCGCCGTGGCCGAAGTAGTCGAAGCGCACATAGGCGCGCCGGTTGGCGATCGCCCAGTCGGCCAGCGCCTGGGCCTTGGTCCCGGTCATGTCCGACATGAAGCCGCCCAGCCACACGACGGTCGGCCCCTCGCCGGCAACCTTCATCCACGCCACACGCTCGCCATCTGGCCGTTCGAGGAGTCCGCTCGATTCCATTCGTCACCCCGCTCGCCGGTGTTCTGTGCGCCTGCGAAACAGTCTAGACAAAGCCCCGTGCCCTTACCCCCCGATTTCACGCTGCTGCAGGTGGTCCCCGAGCTGGAGACGGGCGGGGCTGAGCAGAGCACGATCGACGTCGCCCACGCCGTGGTTCAGGCCGGCGGCGCCGCCCTGGTGGCCACGCGCGGCGGGCGCATGACAGCGCGGCTGGAGGCTGACGGCGGCCGGCTGGCCCAGATGCCGGTGCAGACCAAGAACCCGCTGACGATGCTGGGCAACGCGGCGCGCCTGGTCAGCCTGATCCGTCAGGAAAAGGTGTCCATCGTCCACGCCCGCAGCCGGGCGCCGGCGTTCTCGGCGCTGTGGGCGGCGCACGCGACCGGCACGCCGTTCGTCGCCACCTATCACGGCGTCTACAAGGCCCAGTCCGGGCTCAAGCGCTGGTACAACGCGATCATGACCCGCGGCGACCTGGTCATCGCCAACTCGGACTACACCCGCGACCACGTCCTGAGTGAGCACGGCATCGACCCCGGCAAGCTGGTCACCATCCCGCGCGGCGTCGACCTGGGTCGCTTCGACCCCGCCTTCGTGGCGCCCGCCCGCGTCGAGGCTCTGCGCGCCGCCTGGGGGATCTCGGCCGACGACCACCGCACGCGCATCCTGCTGGCCGGCCGGCTGACCCGCATCAAGGGCCACCTCATGATCGTCGAGGCCGCGCGCCGGATGGCCGAGGCCGGGCGCGACGACTTCCTGATCCTCTTCGCCGGCGACGATCAGGGCCGCACGGGCTACGCGGCCGAGGTGCAGGCCGCCATCGATGCGGCCGGGCTGTCGGGCGCCATCAGGATCGTCGGCCATTGCGACGACATGCCGGCCGCCTACCTGCTGGCCGACCTGGCCATCCTGCCCACCAACGTGCCGGAATCCTTCGGCCGCGCCGCCGTCGAGCCCCAGGCCATGGGCCGCACGGTGATCGCCTCGAACCACGGCGGCGTCACCGAGACGATCGTCGACGGAACGACCGGCTGGCTGGCGCCCGTCGAGGACCCCGGGGCCTGGGCCGCCGCCCTTGGCCGGGCCATCGATATCGGCCCCACCCGCCGCAGGGAAATGGGCGAAGTCGGCCGCAACCGCGCCCGGCAGCTCTACTCGGCCGACGCCATGTGCGCTCAGACCCTGGCCGCCTACGAGCGCGTGCTGGAGGCGCGCCGCTGATGGCCCGCAACGTCGAGCGCATCCTGGTGATCAAGCTGTCGGCCCTGGGCGACTTCGTCCTGGCGCTGGCGGCGATGAAGCAGATCCGCAAGGCCCATCCCAAGGCCCACATCACCCTGCTCACCACCCCGCCCTTCGAGGCGCTGGGGAAGATCTGCCCCTACTTCAACGCCGTCGACACCGGCGGGCGGCCCGAGACGTTCGCGCAGTGGATGGCGCTGCGCAGCCGGATCAAGGCGGCCGGCTACGCGCGGGTCTACGATCTGCAGACCTCGGCCCAGTCGAACCGGATCTTCCAGCTGCTGCGGCCCGGCCCGCCGGCCTGGTCGGGCATCGCCTTCGGCTGCTCGCTGCCGCACAAGAATCCGCTGCGCAACGGCATGCACACCCTGGAGCGGCAGGCCGACCAGCTGAAATCCGCCGGCATCTGGCCCGACGCCCCCACCGAGCCCGGCTCGGCCCCGCCGCCCGACCTGTCGTGGATCGCCAAGGCGCGGCCGCCCGAACGGCCGGTGCCCGGCGCCAACAAGCCCCGGCCCTACGCGATCTTCGTGCCGGGCGGTTCGGCCCACCGCATGGACAAGCGCTGGCCGGTCGAGAAGTACTCCGAGCTGGCGCGCATCCTGTACGGTCGCGGCCTGGACATCGTGGTGGTGGGCGGCCCGGCCGAGACCGAGCTGGCGCATGCCATCCAGCGCAGCGTGCCGCGCGCCCGCGACCTCACCGGCCGCACCGACTTCGCCAGCGTCGCGCTGCTGGGCCAGAAGGCCGCCCTGGCCGTTGGCAACGACACCGGGCCCCTGCACCTGGCCGCCGCCGGCGGGGCGCCCACCATCGTGCTGTTCTCCAAGGCTTCCGATCCGGCGCTCTCGGCCCCCCGGGGCCGCGTGGCGATCCTGCGCGCCGACAACTTGGCCGACCTGCCGGTGGCCCAGGTGGCGCAGGCCGCGGGATCTTTGGTCCCTCTGACCTAGCGCGCGCCTTGATACTGGGGCCCCTGCGCGTCATATACTGGCCCGACGACCGGATCGCTTCGCGCGCGCCGGCGTTTTTTGCGTTTCAACAGTCCGGAGCACTGCCTATTCGCCGCCCCATGCAAGCGCCGCCCGTCAAAGAAGGGCCGCGCATGAACGAAGATATCCGCGTCCCCCGCGTTCTCCTCATCGACCAGCACGGTGAGAAACAAGGGGTGATGCCGACCTCGGCCGCCATCGAAGCCGCCGAAGAGGCCGGCCTCGACCTGGTCGAGATCGTGCCGAACGCGGACCCGCCCGTGTGCAAGATCCTGGACTACGGCAAGTTCAAGTTCCAGGAGCAGAAGAAGAAGAACGAGGCGCGGAAAAAGCAGAAGGTGGTGGAGCTCAAGGAAATCAAGCTCCGGCCGAACATCGACATCCACGACTACGAAGTGAAGTCGCGGTCCATGCATCGCTTCTTCGAAGAAGGCGACAAGGTGAAGATCACCCTGCGCTTCCGTGGTCGCGAACTGGCCCACCCGGAACTTGGGATGAAGCTGCTCCAGAAGGTGAAAGCCGACTTCGAGCCCATCGCCAAGGTCGAGTACGAGCCGCGCATGGAAGGCCGCCAGATGATCATGATCCTGGCGCCCCGCTAGTGCCTCAGGCCCTGACCCGAGTTGCAGGAACGGCCGCTTTCGCAGCGGCCGTTTTCGTCTCCGCCGCCGCCGCCGCGCAGACCCCGGATGACTGGGCCACCCCGGTCAAACCGTTCAAGATCGGCGACAACCTCTACTACGTCGGCTCCTCGGACCTCACGGCCTTCCTCTTCGTCTCGAAGGCGGGCCTGATTGTTCTCGACGGCGGCGAGGCGGCCACCGGCCGCCAGGTCGTGGCCAACATCCGCGCCCTGGGCTTCGACCCGGCGCAGGTGAAGATCCTGCTGAACACCCACCAGCACTTCGATCACGCCGCCGGACTCGCCGAGATCCGCAAGGCCGCGCCCAACGCCAGGCTCTACGCCAGCGCCGCCGACGGGCCGATCATCGCCGCCGGCGGCAAGGGCGACCCCTTCCTGAAGGGCAAGGCCTACGAGTACGAGCCCGTGCCGGTCGCGAAGACGATCAAGGACGGGGAAAAGGTTACGCTGGGCGGCTGGACCCTGACCGCGCACATCACCGGCGGCCACACCGCCGGGTGCACCACCTGGACCTTCCCGGTCACCGTGGCCGGCAAGATCCGCCAGGGTCTGGTCCACTGCTCGTCCAGCGTCCTGCCCGGCTACAAGCTGGGCAAGGCCGAGACGTATCCGGGGATCACCGCGGCATTCGAAAAGAGCTTCGCCACCTGGAAGGCCCTGCCCTGCGAGGTCTTCCTGGGCTCGCATGGCCGCTTCTTCGGCATGCCGGCCAAGGCGAAGGCCCTCGAGGCCGGCAAGGCCGACGCCTTCGTCGATCCCGCGGGCTGCAAGACCTTCTACGCAGGCCAGGAAGCCGCCTTCCGCGCCGAGCTGAAGAAGCAGAACCCTTAGCCGCCGACGCCTACGGGCGTCGTGCAACCCGGATAACGTAGCGTCCAAGCTTGCCCGTCCCGGCGGGCCGTCCTAACACCCTTGCATGTCCGACACGCCGCCGCGGGGGGCGACGCCGCCTCCGTGGGCCGCGTTGTCGCTCATCGGCATCATCTTCCTGAACATGCTGGGCTTCGGGATCATCGTCCCGTTGCTGCCCTTCTACGCCAAGTCGTTCGACGCCTCGCCGATGGAGATCGCCCTGATCTTCTCGGGCTTCTCGATCGGCACCTTCTTCGGCGAACCGTTCTGGGGCCGCCTTTCGGACAAGTACGGCCGCAAACCCCTGCTGATCATGACGATCGCGGCGAACGGCCTCTGCTACCTGGCGCTGGCCTTCGCGCCCACGGCCATGGCCGCGTTCGGGATTCGCCTGCTGGGCGGGCTGTTCAGCGGCAACGGCTCAATCATACAGGGCTACATCGCCGACGTGACGCCGCCCGAGCGGCGCACACGCACGATGAGCTACATGAGCGCCGGCTGGAACGTGGGCCTGATCGTGGGGCCGTTCATGGGCGGGGTGTTCGCACGGCCCAGCGCCGGACCCATCGGCTTCCAGCTGCCGCTGTTCATCTCGGCCAGCTTCTTCCTGGTGTCAGCGGTCTTCATCCTCCTGTTCATCCGCGAGAGCCGCGAACGCGACCTCTCGAACAGCCACCGCCCGAACCGCTGGGCCGCCACGGGCGAGGCCGCGCGGCATCCCGTGATCGGTCCGTTGATGCTGCTCACATTCCTGGTCGGCTTCGCCTTCACCGGCATCGAGTCGATCTTCGGCCTCTGGACCCTGGCCCGCTACGGATGGGGGCCGCAGGAGATCGGCTGGGCCTTCGCCGTTGTCGGGGTCGCCTCGGCGATCACCCAGATCTTCGTGACCGGTCCTCTGTCCGAGCGGTACGGACAGGGCCGCATGCTGGCCATCGGCATGGGCGTCACCATGCTCTGCATGGCGCTGCAACCCCTGTCGGTGAACGGGCCGATGACCATTGCCCTGCTCACGCTCAGCGCGGTGGGGCAGTCGGTCGCCTGGCCGAACGTGAGCGCCCTGATCTCCGAGACCGCCGACCCGCACCGGCAGGGCCAGATCCTGGGCCTCAACAACGCCATGGGCGCCCTGGCGCGCGTGGTGGGTCCGATGTTCTCCAACCTGGGCTTCGCCCACGTCAGCATCCATGCGCCCTACGTCCTGGGCGCCATCGCCGTCGCGCCGACGATCCTCATCGCGCTGGCCGCTGGCCGGCGCGCGCAGGCATGGCGACGCGATCAGACCGCTCAGGTCATCGAATGACCCGGAGAATGGCGCCCCTCAACGGGATCGAGCGCTGACGGCGCTGAGGCGCTCTGCCCTAAGCCTGGATGTCCAGCACCTGGCCCTTGCCAGGCTCCCGGGCGGCCTTGGCCTTCACGGCATCTTCGTCGGCCTTGGCCTTGTCATCGGCGGCCTTGGCGGCCTGGGCCTTGTCGTTGTCCACGGGCGGTCGGAAATTGACCGGCGGTTGCGCGGCGACGGACCCAACGGAAGAGGTGCTCGACATGCTGGTCTCCAGCGCCGCAGTCCGCGGCAGGCGATCACGCAATAGCCCATTGCGGAAAACCGGCGCTTAAACGTTGCCGTTAACGCGGAGAAAAAGTGCGTGCAGCCTCCCTGAACGTTATGTCGGGAGGCCCCAGTATGGTCTGAATCCCTGGCGCCAACCTGCCGCAGAGCGGCGAAAAGCGTTGCGCCGCACCCATCCTTCCGCTACTAGCCCGCCCCTTCGGAACCGCCTGGCCCCAAGGCATGCCAGGGCGGTTCATCAACACGACCAGAGGACGGGATCTTCGGACCCCGACGTGAAATGCCCAAACTGAAGACCAAGTCCGGCGTGAAGAAGCGCTTTCGGATGACGGCGTCTGGAAAGCTGAAGGCCGGCGTCGCCGGCAAGCGCCACCGCCTGATCAGCCACAACGCCAAGTACATCCGTCAGAACCGCGGCACCAAGGTGATGAGCGAAGCTGATACCAAGATCATCAAGCTTTGGCTCCCGTACGGCCTCTAGGAGAATCTGACAGATGGCACGCGTGAAAAGGGGCGTTACCGCCCACGCCAAGCACAAGAAGGTTCTCGAGCAGGCCAAGGGCTTCTACGGGCGCCGCAAGAACACCATCCGCACCGCCAAGGCGGCCGTGGACAAGGCCGGCCAGTACGCCTACCGCGACCGTAAGGTCCGTAAGCGCATGTTCCGCTCGCTGTGGATCCAACGGATCAACGCCGCGGCCCGGACCGAGGGTTTCACCTACTCGCAGTTTATTCACGGCCTTGAGAAGGCCGGGATCGAAATGGACCGCAAGGTCCTCGCCGACGTCGCCGGCGCCGATCCGGTTGCTTTCAAGGCCATCGCCGACAAGGTTCGCGCCGCGCTGGCTTAAGGCCTGGGTCTCTCAAAGACCTGACGCTTTCAAGAAGCCCTCCGGCCGAACCGCCGGAGGGCTTTTTGCTGCCTTCCGCTCAAGACACTCCTCCTCTAGAGCAGACCGCCTCATGACCGACCTGACCCGAATGGAAGCCGAGTTGTCGGCGCGCGTCGCCGCCGCCGCAGATCTCGCCGCCCTGGAAGCCATCCGCGTGGAAGCGCTGGGCAAGACCGGCTCGATCTCCGAGCTGTTGAAGACGCTGGGTAAGCTCACGCCCGAAGAGCGCCGCGAGCAGGGACCGAAGATCAATGGCCTGCGCGACGCCGTGCAGGCCGCCATCGCCGCCCGGAAGGACGCGCTGGAGACCGCCGCCCTCGACGCCAAGCTGGCCGCCGAGCGCGTCGACCTCTCGCTGCCGCCGCCGCCCGAACGCCGCGGCCGCGTCCACCCCACCATGCAGGTGCTGGACGAGATGATCGCCGTCTTCGCCGACATGGGCTTCAGCCTCGCTGAAGGTCCGGACATCGAGGACGACTTCCACAACTTCACGGCGCTCAACTTCCCGCCCAAACATCCGGCGCGGGAGATGCACGACACCTTCTGGCTGCCCGAGGACGAGCGCGGCGAGCGCAAGGTGCTGCGCACCCACACCAGCCCGGTGCAGATCCGCACCATGCAGCGTCTCAACGAGAAGCTGCCGTCGTGGATCGCCAACGGGCAGGAGCCGCCGATCCGCGTGATCGTGCCGGGCCGCACTTACCGTTCGGACTCCGACGCCACCCACACGCCGATGTTCCATCAGCTGGAAGGCCTGGTCATCGACCGCGACATCCACATGGGCCACCTCAAGTGGACGCTGGACCAGTTCATCGCGCGCTACTTCGAGACGCCGATGGTCGAGTCGCGCTTCCGCCCGCACCACTTCCCGTTCACCGAGCCCAGCGCCGAGATGGACGTAAAGTGCGACCGCTCGGGCGGCGACGTGAAGATCGGCCAGGGCAACGACTGGATGGAGATCGTCGGCTGCGGGATGGTGCACCCCAACGTGCTCCGCAACTGCGGCCTCGACCCCGACCAGTGGCAGGGCTTCGCGTTCGGCTTCGGCGTCGACCGGCTGGGGATGCTGAAGTACGGCATGCCCGACCTGCGCGACATGTTCGCCGGCGACACCCGCTGGCTGGACCACTACGGCTTCTCGGCCTTCCAGGCGCCGAACCCGGCGACGGGGCTGTCATGACAAGCGCAGACCTCTCGGGCCTCGAACGCTTCGCGTTCGGGGACAGCCCCCAGATGGCCGACGAACTGCTCGCGCTAGTTCTGGCCGGCGTGAAGACCGGCACCTGCTGGCCCGTCGCCGAGGGCCTGAAGGGGAGCGCCGACGGCGCGCGGTACGTCGTACTGGACAGCGCCGGGCATCCGCGTGCGCTGATCGAGTCCGTGCATCTGGAACAGAAGCGCTTCGACGAGGTCGACGCCGACTTCGCCCGCTCCGAAGGCGAGGGCGATCTCTCTCTGGAGACGTGGCGCCGCATCCACGAAGAGTGCTTCACGCGGCAAGACACGTATGCGCCTGACATGATGCTCTGGTGCGAGCGGTTCCGCCTGGTCGAGGTCATCGACGTCAAGACCGCGGGCGCACGCTGATGGAGCTGCCAGCCAGCACATTCGACGTCACCGACTGGTCGGCGATCGAACCGACCCGCCATCCCGGCGAGACGGGCGAAGCCCTGTGGCGCACTGTGATGCTGGGCGATGTCCGCATCCGGCGCGTGGACTACACGCCGGGCTACCTCGCCGACCACTGGTGCGATCGCGGCCACATCCTGTTCGTCCTCGCTGGCGAGCTCGACACCGAACTGAAGGACGGCCGCACGTTCAGGCTGACTGCCGGCATGAGTTATCACGTCTCCAATTTCGGCGACCCCGCGCATCGGTCTTCGACGACCGTCGGGGCGCAACTCTTCATCGTGGATTGACCATGAAGTTCACCCTTTCCTGGCTCAAAGAGCACCTCGACACCACGGCCGACGTCAGCGCGGTGGTCGAGGCCATGACCATGGCCGGCCTCGAGGTCGAGCATGTGGAAGACCCCGGCAAGAGACTGGCCGCCTTCACGGTCGCCAAGATCGTCGAGGCCGTGCAGCACCCCAACGCCGACAAGCTGCGGGTCTGCCAGGTCGACACCAAGGATGGCCGCCTCGAGATCGTCTGCGGCGCGCCGAACGCGCGCGCGGGCCTGACCACCATCTACGCCCCGATCGGCGCCTATGTGCCCGGCTCGGGCGTGACGCTGGAAGCGCGCCCGGTCCGCGGCGTGGTCTCCAACGGCATGCTGTGCTCGGCCCGCGAGCTGGAGATCTCGGAGGAGTCCGACGGCATCGTCGAGCTGTCGGACGATCTGCCCGTGGGCGCCAGCGCCGTCGAGGCATTCGGCCTGGAGGCCGCCATCGACTTCGAGGTGACGCCCAACCGGCCCGACTGGCTGGGCGTCCGCGGCATCGCCCGCGACCTGGCCGCCGCCGGCCTGGGGACGCTGAAGCCCGATACGACCGCGCCGGTGAAAGGAAGCTTCCCCTGCCCCATCGAGATCCGGGTCGACGGCGACGCCTGCCCGGTGTTCGCCGGCCGCCTGATCCGGGGCGTCAAGAACGGCCCCTCGCCGGCCTGGCTGCAGCAGAAGCTGGTCAGCGTTGGCCTGCGCCCCATCAACGCCCTGGTGGACGTGACCAACCTGGTCTCGCAGGACCGCTGCCGGCCGGCGCACGTCTATGACGCGGCCAAGCTCAAGGGCCCGGTCATCGAAGCCCGCCTGGGCCGCGAGGGCGAGAGCATCCTGGCGCTGGATGGCAAGACCTATGCGGTCGGCCCCGAGATCTGCGTCATCGCCGACGCCTCTGGCCCTGTCTGCCTGGGCGGCGTGATCGGCGGCCAGGACTCGGGCTGCTCGGACGAGACCACCGACGTGTTCCTGGAATGCGCCTGGTTCGACCCGATCCGCACGGCCCAGACGGGCCGCACCCTGGGGATCAACTCCGACGCCCAGTACCGCTTCGCCCGCGGCGTCGATCCGGAGTCCCCGGTCCCCGGCCTGGAACTCGCGACCCAGCTGATCCTGCAGCTCTGCGGCGGCGAGCCGTCCGAGGTGCGCGTGGCCGGCCATGCGCCCGCCCCGCCCAAGGCCATCGCCTTTGACCGCGGCTATGTGAAGAAGCTGTCGGGCCTCAACGTCCCGCCGTCCCGGATCGACGACATCCTGACCAAGCTGGGCTTCGCGGTGGACGGCGACGCGGTGACCCCGCCCAGCTGGCGCCGCGACGTGGAAGGCAAGGCCGATCTTGTCGAGGAAGTGGCCCGCATCGAGGGCTTCGACGCCCTGCCGGCCGAACCCCTGCCCGAGATCGCGCGCCCCGCCGGCGGCGTGCTGACGATCCGCCAGCGGCGCATGCGCGACGCCCGCCGCGCGCTCGCCGCCCGCGGTTATGCCGAGGCCATCACCTGGAGCTTCATGCGCCAGGAGTGGGCCGAGATGTTCGGCGGCGGCGACCCGAAGCTGGTGCTGACCAACCCGATCGCCTCCGACCTGTCGACCATGCGGCCCACCGCGCTGGGCAATCTGATCGACGCCGCCGCCCGCAACGCCCGCAAGGGCTTTCCCGATGCGGCCCTGTTCGAGGTGGGCCCCAACTTCCGCGGCGACCAGCCGGCCGACCAGTGGACGGCGGTCACCGCGCTGCTGGCGCCGCACTCGCCCAAGCACTGGGCGAAAGCCGGCGGCGATCCGCTGTTCGCCCTGAAGGCCGACCTGCTGGCGCTTCTCGACGAACTGGGCGCGCCGCAGCTGCAGGTGGTCCAGGGCCAGAACGCGGGTTGGTGGCACCCGGGCCGCTCGGCCCGCCTGCAGCTGGGCCCGAAGGTGGTGATCGCCGAGTTCGGCGAGCTGCACCCGCGCATCCTGAAGGCGCTGGACGCCGAGGGGCCGATGCTGGCCTTCGAACTCAGCCTGGATGCGATCCCCGAGCCCAAGAAGAAGGGCGTGAAGACCAAGGCGGCGCTGGAGCTGTCGCCGCTGATGCCGCTGACGCGCGACTTCGCGTTCCTGGTGGGGGCCGACACGCCGGCCGGCGACCTGGTCCGCCCGATCCTCGGCGCCGACAAGGCGCTGATCGCCGACGCGCGGGTGTTCGACGTCTACGCCGGAACCGGCGTGCCGGAGGGCCAGAAGTCGGTCGCCGTCGAAGTGGTGGTCCAGCCCCGCGAGAAGACGCTCACCGACGGCGAGATCGAGGCGCTGTCGGGCCGGATTGTGGGGGCGGTCGAGAAGGCGGTCGGAGCCAAGCTGCGGGGATAGGGCGACTTCGCCTTAGTCCAGGCCCGCCGAAATCTCACTGACACGGGCCAGGAAGTTGAGGCCCTGGGCGATCTCATCGTCGCTTAGGGGCGCGATGAGCTTGGCGATGTGCGCCACCCCGTTACCGATCATTGCCGCCAGGAATCGCTCACCCCTTGGGGTCAGCGTGACCACCTTCTCGCGCCCTGACGTCGGGTCCTCGTCGATGCTGACGAGCCCCGGTTCAGGCTGCGCCATCTGTCGGATGGCCTTGGAGATCGCCGAACTCGTGACGTCAAACCAGGTCGTGATCGAGGCCTCGATATCCTTGCGCCGCATCGAGCGCCCGTCGACGCCCTCCGAGTGGATCAGCCAGAGGATCACGGTCTGCTGACGGCTGATCGCGCCGCTGCTGAGGGCCGCCTCGGTCGCGAAGCCCACCCGATAGTGAAACGGATAGAACAGCTGGAGGAACTCTAGCGGCGCACGGGCCCGCAGGGTCTCTGCGGCGGCGACCTGCGTCTCTCGTTCGTCCACGCGACCCCCTCGACCCACGGCCTTCGGAACGACGGTTGACATACTTCGCATTTCGAAACAATGTCGCTCCGACACTATCTCTGTACGACATAATATAGTTGAGACACAAATGGTCTCGGCCAGCTTGGGGGAGACGGAGTGGCTGTAGCTGAGATGGCGATTCAGGCGGCGCGGTTGAACAGCCCGGAGGTGATCGCAAACCCTTATCCCTACTACGACCAGCTTCGCGCCGCGTCGCCGGTTCATGGCTATGTGGATCTGCCGCCCGGGACAGTGCCCGGTCAGGATGAGCCCAAGATCAGCTGGGCCGTGCTGCGCCATGCGGACGTCGTGGAGGCCGCGCGCGATGCGCAGACGTTCTCGTCGGCGGACCCGCTGCAGGCCGAGAGCACGGCGCCGACGCTGATGCTGGTCAACGACGATCCACCGCGGCATTCCAAGCTTCGCGCCATCGCCCACAAGGCCTTCACGCCGCGCCGGATCCTGGAAAAGGGGCCCTGGGTCGCGCAGGTCGCGGCCGAGATCCTGGCGCCCTGCGGCGGCCGCTGCTTTGATTTCATGACCGACGTGGCGCCCGTGCTCCCGGCGCGGGTGATGGCGAAGGTGATCGGCGTAGACGACGCCCAAGCTCCGCGGTTTCGCAACTGGGCGACCGCGTTCATGCTTTCAGCCGACCTGACGCCGGCGGCCCGCGAAGCCAGCAACCGCGAGGTCGCCGCCTTCTTCGTCGATCATGTGAACCGCCGATACGCCCTGATCGAGCGTGGCGGCGACCCGCCGGATGACCTGGTCACCGCGCTCATCCTCGAAGACTCGGACGGCCAGCGGCTGACCCGCGACGAGGTCACACGCTTCTGCATCACGCTGCTGGTCGCGGGTGCGGAAACCACGACCTTTCTACTGGGCAACCTGGCGGCCACGCTCCTGGAGCAACCGCAACTGTTCAGCGCGATGCGGGCCGACCGCTCGCTGATCAAGCCCTTCATCCAGGAAGTGTTGCGACGCTCCGGCCCGCCGCAGCGCCTGTTCCGGATCGCGACCCGCGACACACGCCTTGGCTCGGCGGACATCAAGGCCGGCGATTGGGTGGCGCTCTTCTTCGCCGCCGCAAACCATGACCCCGAGGTCTTTGAAGATCCGGGCGCGTTCCGGCTCAACCGGCCCAACGCGAACCAGCAGCTGACCTTTGGCCACGGCATCCATCACTGCCTTGGGGCCGGCCTCGCGCGGCTGGAGGCGGAGTGCCTGCTCAGCGCCCTTCTCGATGGTTTCGCCGGCCTTGAGCCTGGCGACGGGCCACCGGTCCGACAGACCGCCAGCTTGCTGAACTACGGCCTGGAACGCTGTCCGGTCCGCCTGATTCCCGGCTGAGACGGCCACCGAACGCACCAAACAAGAAAATCAGACTGCCTGGGGAGGCCACCACCATGAAGCGTCATGACCTGAAGCTGTTCTTGTCCGCATCCGTCCTGTCGATCGCCTTCAGTGCGCCTGGCATGTCCTACGCACAGGACTCCGCTCAGCTTGACGAAGTCGTGGTCACCGCCCAACGGCGCGAAAACAATCTGCAGGACGTTTCGGCCGCCGTCTCCGCCCTCACTGCGGCGCAACTGGCGGAACGCAACCTCGCCAACATGCAGGACGTCGGGGCGCTGAACCCGGCCCTGCAGGTCTCGATCTATCAGGGTGAGGCCTCGGTCTTCATTCGGGGTATCGGCACGCCGATCATCGTGGGCGGCTCCGAGAGCTCGACGGCGACCTACCTGGACGGGGTCTATGTCGCCCGCCCGGCAGCGGCGGCGGCGGCATTCTTCGATCTCGGCAATGTGCAGATCCTTCGCGGCCCCCAAGGCACGCTCTACGGCCGCAACGCCACCGGCGGGTCGGTGCTGCTCACTTCACGCCCACCCGGCGACGTCTTCGAGGCCGAAGCCCGCCTAACCCTCGGCAACTACGATCGAATGGCGGCCTTTGGCGCGGTCAGCGGCCCCCTGAGTGATCGCTTGAGCGCCCGGTTGTCGGTACAGCTGGAGAATCGGGACGGCTACACCACAGTCACTCGTCCGAACGGGTCAAAGACGGATGTCGAGGATCGACGGGATCTGACGTCGCGCCTGGCCTTGCGCCTGAGGGCCGCCGACGATCTGACCCTGGACGCCACCGTCGACTACTACCGCGCCCGCGACCGGTCTCAGGTCTTCCAGTACGTGGGCCGCGGGTATGCCGATCTGCTGGCCAGCCCTGCCACCTACTACACCCTGTTTCCGATCATCCAGCCCTGGCTGGCGTTCAACTCAAGCGGCCGCCAGAGCCCGCCACTCTCCCGAAATGAGTTTGGCGACCTGAACTACTTCAACAGGCCGGAGATCTGGGGCGCGACGGGCAAAGCGACGTATCAGCTGGGCAAGGCCGAACTGTCTGCGATCACCGGCTATCGGCGTACTCGAACGAACTTCCGGGACGACATCGACCTCACCGACGCCTTCGCGTCCTCGATCACGCGCACGGAACGCCACTGGCAGTTCACCGAGGATCTGCAGGCCAACATCGAATTCTCCGAACGCTTCTCCGCCATCGCCGGCGCTTCCTACCTGAAGGAGAGCGGGCGCCTGACGAATGAGTTCGACGGCCCGTTCTTTCCTCCCCTTCTTCAAGGACTGTCAGCGCAGCTGCCTTTCCTGGGCATCCCCACCACGGGGTATGGTCCAGGCTGCTGCCAGTTGCGACTGAACGGCGAGACCGGGACACGCGCGCTTTCCGCGTTCGTGGATGGCCGGTTCAAGCTCACCGAGCGCCTACAACTGACCGGCGGCGTTCGCTACAGCCACGAGCGCCGGACGGGCGCCCAGGAGTTCGGCGTATTCAGATCTCCGGTTCCCAACGCCCTGCTCGGCGCCCTCGGGTTCTACAACGTCGGCGATCTGCAGCCGGTGACGTTCAAGGCGACAACACCGCATGTGGCCCTCGAGTACCAGGCCACGGAAACCCTCTTCGTCTACGCGAGCGCGAACCGCGGCTTCAAGGCGGGCGGCTTCAACATCGGCAGCCCGCAGAACACGCCCTACAATCCGGAAAAGATCTGGTCGTACGAGGTGGGCGCCAAGTCGGAGCTGTTCAACCGACGTCTTCGTGTCAACGCTGCCGCGTTCTACTACGACTACTCGGACCTGCAGGTGCAGGACAGCGTCGGCCAGTCAACCATCATCCGCAACACGGGTTCGGCGACGATCAAGGGGTTTGAGGTAGAAGCCCTGGCCCGGCCGACATCCCGGCTGGAACTCGAGGTCGGCTTCAGCTGGCTGGACGCGCAATTCGACAGCTTCAACCTGATCGAGCCGAACCGACCCGTGCTCTACAATCCCTTCACCCCCAGCGTAGGGCCCGTGGCCGCGCCGTTGTTGACGCCGGGATCAAAGATCGTCTCCTTCTCCCCGACGTTCGGTCTCGTTCCGGTCGGCGCGCCACCCGGCTTCACGCCCGGAACGCCCTTCATTCAAAGCTACTCCGCCGTCGTCGATCTTGGCGGCAACCGCCTGCCACGGGCGCCGCGCTTCAAGGCCTCCGCAAGCGCCAGCTACAGCTTTCAGGTCGGCTCCGGCGAGCTGAAGGTCCGCGCGACCTACGCGTGGCAGGATGATGTCTTCTTCACCGTCTACAACATCCCGACCGCCGCCCAGGACGCCTACGGCGAGTTGAAGATGCGCGCCACCTATCAGCCGAATGACGCCGACTGGTCGGTCTCTGTATTTGGCGAGAACCTCTCGAATGAGAAGGCGCTCACCAACGGCATCATCACAGGCCAAGTCTATGGCGGCATCGTCATCGGAAACATGATCCCGCCACGAACGGTAGGGCTCGAACTGAACATGAAGTTCAGGTGACACCCCGTCTCAATCTTGAAAGTTCACGGCATGACTCCGATCGAGACCACCAAATCGGTCTTTGCTGCGTTCGGCGCGGGCGACGTCGAGGCGATCGTCGCCCTCCTGGACCCCGATATCGAAATCGAATTCTACGGGCCTTCGATCATTCCGTACGCGGGTCACTATCGCGGCAAGGCGGAGGCTCGGCGCTTCTTCGAGACCGTGCTGTCGTCGGTCGATATCCATCAGTTCGATCCTCTCGACTTCTTCGGGGAGGGGGACAAGGTGACGGTGACGGGTCACCTGCGTCTGACGGCACGGTCCACGGGCGGTGAAATCGAGTCCGACTTCGCCCACGTGATCACGGTTCGCGGCGAGAAGTGGCTGCGGTTCCGCGACTTCATGGATACGTCTGTCGCCGTCGCGGCGTTCTCGGCCTGAGCTGCACCGCCTATGCTGGTGGTGCGGCATGGACCTGGTCCGGCATCTGCGGCGCAGTCGGTCCCTGGTCGCCAAGTCCGTCGCCATCAGGCAGTGATCCGGCCGCGGGACGGACTCATGGCGCCCGACGCGTGGTCCAGCCCAGCCAGGCGTCGGGTCGTATGACCGGCATACGACCGGAGTCCAATTGATGGCTGCGACATGAGCGCACTACCTGAGCGCCTCATCTTGAGGAGGGTGCGCTTTGGAAACTTCCCTGACTTCGGCGAAGCTTCGCTTGAGCTTCGCGGCCCTGTCGGCGGGCGCCTTGCTCAGCGCAGGACCGGCGACGGCGGCCATCACCTGGTTCGCCCCGGTGGACAGCACCGGCAAGAGCAGCGACGTGATCAACACCGGCGAGTTGCTCGACGCGGGGACCTTCGGCGCCACGACGACTGTCAACGGCGTGACTTTCCAGAACATCGGGCTCGGCGTCCCGAACACGTCGAACTATGGCGTCCTGTCCAACTACGGACAGTTCTCGTCGGACTGGGATCCGGAGTACCGCACCCTGGTGGCGTCGACGGCGTACTTCGTGCTGCCCACGCAGGTCGAGCTGCAGCTCGGAACGCTGGCGGCGGGGAAGTACATGATGCAGCTGTTCCTGCCCCAGTGGGACGCCAACTGGGCGACAGCCTTCTCGCTCAACGGCGTCTTTTCGGCGCCGGTCCAGGCCGGCGGCGCGCTGGCCGGCGGCCCGAACTACCCGGGACGCACGATGCCGCAGTGGGTGAAGGTGGAGTTCGATGCGGACGGGGTCACCGAGTACGCGATCCGCACGGAAGGCGTGACCCGATACCAGCTGCTGTCGGCCTTCCAACTCCGCACCGTGCCGTCCACCGGCGCCATTCCGGAACCATCGACCTGGGCGATGATGATCCTGGGCTTCGGCCTGGCGGGCGCCGCATGTCGCCGACGCAAACAGGCGGCCTGCGCGGCCTGACCCCGCGGACGAGCCGGGCACATAAGCTCCGGCATCCGTCGATGAGCGCGCGCCGTTGACTTCCGCGCAGGTCACAATGGCCTGATCGCACCCCATGGAAGTCAACGGCGTCGCACATACCTTCATCACGGCGGGCGATTTCGAGAGGTCGGTCGCCTTCTACCGGCAACTGCTGCCGTTCCTGGGCATGCGCGAGGTGGCCGACAGCGCCGACACTTACTACTGCGTCGGCGGCCGAACCGGCTTCGGCATCCGTCGCCCCGATCCCGAGCACGCCGGCGCCCGGTTCGTGCAGTTCCGGGTGGGTCTGCATCACCACTGCTGGCGCGCCCGCGAGAAGGCCGACGTGGACGCGCTGTACGTCTTCCTGCAGTCGATCGGCGCCAGGATCGTCCACCCGCCACAGGACGAGCCCTGGGCGCCCGGCTACTACGCCGTGCTGTTCGAAGACCCCGACGGCATCCGATTGGAACTCAACCACGTGCCGGGTCGCGGGCTGTTCGACACGGAAACGCAGCGGGTCGGGGCGTCGCTGGACGGGCGCTAAGCCCTCCCCCAGAGGACAGCTTCATCCAGGATGATGCTGGGGCCGCAGACGCAGGCCGACGCCCGCCGCCTTGCGCGCGCGCCACAAGCGCGATCAGGTAGGCCCATGGACAAGCTCGAACCGTCCGCCCGCATGGCGAAGCGCAAACCGTCGGCGGAGCTCCTCCTGGAGCTCTGGCTGTTCCGGGCCCGCTGGCTGATGGCGCCGTTCTACGTGGGCTTGGTGTTCGCGCTCGCCGCGCTGTTCGTCGTATTCGTCCAGGCGGCGATCAAGGACCTCTCGCATCTGGGCGACATGTCGCCGGAAGCGGCCATCCTGATGGCCCTGACGCTCATCGACCTGTCCCTCGCCGGCAATCTGCTGCTGATCGTGATCTTCTCGGGCTACGAGAACTTCGTCTCAAAGATCGACACCGGCGACGACGAAGATCGGCCGGGATGGATGGGCACGGTGGACTTCTCCGGCCTGAAGCTGAAGCTCGTGGCGTCGATCGTCGCGATCAGCGCCATCGCGCTGCTGAAGGCGTTCATGGAGCTCGCGGAAGGCAAGGACATTTCCGACCGCCATCTGGCGTGGCTGGTCGGAATCCACGTCGTGTTCGTGGTGTCCGGCGTTCTGCTGGCCCTGATGGATTGGCTGGTCGGCAAGACCCATAAGTCGTGACGTCCCCGCCGAGCGCTAGAACGGGATGACGCTCCGCTTCCGGGTATAGGCCAGGTAACCCACGTTGGCGCCCAGGCGCAGGCCGACGCCGGCGCGGATGGGAGCCAGGGTGACATCCTCGGCGCGCTGGTAGTTCACGCCCAGGCCGCCCACCAGATAGGCGGTGCCCTCGACGCCCGGGAAGCGCTGGAAGATCGCCTCGGGCACATGCAGGTTGTAGCAGAGGGTGAAGACCCGGCTGGCGTTGCCGCCCCAGTCCCAGCCCACCGACGGGCCCTGCCAGAAGACCTCCATCGGGGTCTTGTCCTTCATGTACAACAGGCCGCGGCCGTAGCGCAGACCCAGGACGAACGAGCCCGAGCCCTCTTCGCCGGCGATGTAGGCCGTGGGCCGGCCGTTCTTGGCGAACAGCCGCTCCACCGCCGCGCCCGCCGCCTCGGCGGTGACGCCCAGAAAGTCCGAGACGTTCCGGACGATTTCGTCCTGGCTGTAGGTGCCCGCCTCGCCTGCCGGGGCGCCGGAGGGGCCGGCCGAGGGGTACGCCGGGGTCGAGTTCGGAGGCGGCGGAGCTTCGGCCGGCGGCAGCGGCTGCGACGAAACGGTCTGGGCCCGGGCGAGCGTCGGGGCGCTCAGCGTCACCAGGCCAGAAACGATCAGTTTGCGACGATCCATGGGCGCGTCTTTCGCCTCCACCTAAGTCAGAATCATGTCCCGCCCAGGGGTCTTGGATGGCCGACGTCGCCTTAACGGCCGATTAACCACGTTCGTCAGCGGGCCGCGGAACGCTTCCAGATTGCGTAACGATGGTTTTCCACTCATGGTGACGGTTATGGCCAAGGGAACGCCACCCGCCGCAGGCGAGAGCCGACCGGACTTCTCGAAGTTCGGGACTGTCGGCTTTGTGCTGATCGCCGCGGCCCTGCTGCTCTATGGCCTCAACGTCTTTGACGTTGTCGACGAACCGATCGGCAACGACCTGCTGATCATCGGCGGCGCAGGCGCGCTGTTCCTTCTGCTGGCCAACATCGGACCGCTGATCGAGTCGCTGAAGTGGGGCAAGGACGGCCTGGAGCTGAACTTCAACAGCGCCATCAACGCCGACGTACAGCGGCTGACCGCCAAGGTCGGCGAGCTGGAAATCAAGGTCGACGAATGCTGCGGCCAACAGAGCGCCGCCCCCACGTCCCGGCGCCTGACCGCCGGCGCCCCCGCGCCAAAGCTGGAAGCCCCTCACAAGAGCCGGCCGGTCCTCGATCCGGACGACAAGAACAGCGGCCGTTTCGGCGGGACCGACCACGCCGGCGGCTTTCGCCTGAGCGCTTCCTTCGAGGGCGGCGGCGACTGGGCGACCGTGAACCTGGCCGTCACTGCGGACGGCGCCGTCGCCGACCTGCGGCCCGGCGAAGCGGTGGAATTCCACCTGCACGAGACCTTCCCGACGCCGATCATGCGCAGACCGCTTCGCGATGGGGCGGCGCACCTGAGCTTCACATGCTGGGGCGGCTTCACGGTGGGGGTCTGGATCCCGTCGCGCGGGATCGAGCTTGAGCTCAATCTGGCCCACGCGCCGGGCGCGCCCAAGGTGATCCGCGAGCACTGAGGCCGCCGCGACAGCCCGGCCGCTATGTTGCGCCTGCGAATGTGGTAGAGGGGCGCGCAAGATGACCACGCCTCTGTCCCACATCCGCAACTTCTCGATCGTCGCGCACATCGACCACGGCAAATCCACGCTGTCGGACCGGCTCATCCAGGAGACCGGCGCGCTGACCCTGCGCGAGATGACCGAGCAGGTGCTCGACAACATGGAGATCGAACGCGAGCGCGGGATCACCATCAAGGCCCAGACCGTACGCCTGGAATACAAGGCCGACGACGGCGAGACCTACATCCTCAACCTGATGGACACGCCCGGGCACGTCGACTTCGCCTATGAGGTCAGCCGCTCGCTCGCCGCCTGCGAGGGCTCGATCCTGGTCGTGGACGCCTCGCAGGGCGTCGAGGCCCAGACGCTGGCCAACGTCTACCAGGCCATCGACAACAACCACGAGATCGTGCCGGTCCTGAACAAGATCGACCTGCCGGCAGCCGAGCCCGACCGGGTGCGCCAGCAGATCGAGGACGTGATCGGGCTGGACGCCTCGGACGCCGTCGAATGCTCGGCCAAGACCGGCCTGGGCATCCACGACGTGCTGGAAGCCGTCGTGAAGCGCCTGCCGCCGCCCAAGGGCGACCCCGACGCGCCGCTGAAGGCGCTGCTGGTCGACGCCTGGTACGACGCCTATCTGGGCGTGATCGTGCTGGTGCGGGTGATCGACGGCACGCTGCGCGCCGGCCAGCGCATCCGCATGATGCAGCAGGGCTCCACCCACCTGATCGACCGCATCGGCGTCTTCAAGCCCAAGCGGACCGACCTTGAGTCGCTAGGCCCCGGCGAGATCGGCTTCATCACCGCCCAGATCAAGGAAGTCGCCCACGCCGCCGTCGGCGACACGATCACCGACGAAAAGCGGCCCGCGGCCCAGGCCCTGCCGGGCTTCCGCGAAGTCCAGTCGGTGGTGTTCTGCGGCCTCTTCCCGGTCGATGCAGCGAAGTTCGAGGACCTGCGCGCCGCCATCGGCCGCCTGCGCCTGAACGACGCCAGCTTCACCTACGAGATGGAGACCAGCGCCGCCCTGGGCTTCGGCTTCCGCTGCGGGTTCTTAGGGCTGCTGCACCTGGAGATCATCCAGGAGCGCCTGTCCCGCGAGTTCGACCTGGACCTGATCGCGACCGCGCCGTCGGTGGTCTATAAGATCGGCCTCACCAACGGCGAAGAGATCGAGCTGCACAACCCGGCCGACCTGCCCGACCCGGTGAAGATCGCCACCATCGCCGAGCCCTGGATCAAGGCCACGATCCTGACGCCCGACGAGTACCTGGGCTCGGTGATCAAGCTCTGTCAGGACCGCCGTGGCAGCCAGCGCGAGCTGAGCTACGTGGGCTCCCGCGCCCTGGTGGTCTACGACCTGCCGCTGAACGAGGTGGTGTTCGACTTCTACGACCGCCTGAAGTCGATCTCGAAGGGCTATGCGTCGTTCGACTACCAGATCGAGGACTACAAGGTCGGCGACCTGGTGAAGATGTCGATCCTGGTGAACTCCGAGCCGGTGGACGCCCTGTCGATGCTGGTCCACCGCGACCGCGCCGAGGCCCGTGGGCGCGGCATGGTCGAGAAGATGAAGGACCTCATCAACCCGCACATGTTCCAGATCCCGATCCAGGCGGCGATCGGCGGCCGGATCATCGCTCGGGAAACCGTCCGCGCGCTGCGCAAGGACGTCACGGCCAAGTGCTACGGCGGCGACGCCAGCCGCAAGCGCAAGCTGCTCGACAAGCAGAAGGCCGGCAAGAAGCGCATGCGCCAGTTCGGCAAGGTCGAGATCCCGCAGGAAGCCTTCATCGCCGCCCTGAAGATGGATGCGGACTAGAGAGCGACCCTAGTCATCGAGCGGCGCGTAGATATCCAGGTCGAGTTCAAGGCCTCGTAGCCCGATTGCTGCCAGTGTCGCGGGCGACAGGGTGCTGCCGTCGTTGCCGGATTCAAGGAAGAGGCCGCAGAATATGTCGCCGCGATACCGCGCCGACAGTTCCCTCCATGTCTCAAGGTCGGAGGTCAGACGGCTCAATAGCTCAAGGATCTGGCCGTCCAGATCGCCGGGCTGTCGGCGATCGACCTGGAGCCTCCAACTGCCTGTTCGAGCAATCTTCTCGACGCCGCGGGACGTGAGCCAGACGCCGCCCTTCCGCACGCCGATGGTCGGTGGGGCGCCTATCCTCAAGGTGATTTCCTGAGGATCGAGGTCATCCCCGAAGAAACGAAGCGACGCAGCCGTTTCTCTCAACCTACCCAATACGGATACTCCAGGCCCTTGATCTCATGGCTAGCATTCTGCCTGCCGCCGAAAGCCACTCAAGATTGGCGCGAACGGGACTGACCCTCTATGACCCGGCCAAGGCAACGGGGGCCACATGAGCAGCGACGAATTCGTCTACGACGAGGCCACCGGCGAGTGGATCAGCGCCGCCGAGGCCGCCACTCAGGCGGCGGCCGCCTCGCAGGTCGAGGTGCGCGACGCCGTCGGCAATCTGCTGGCGGATGGCGACAAGGTCACCCTGGTCAAGGATCTGCCGGTCAAGGGCGCGGGCATGACGCTGAAGCGCGGCACGGTGATCCGGTCCATTCGGCTGACCGGCGACCCGCAGGAGATCGATTGCCGGCACGAGAGCATCAGGGGCCTGGTCCTGCGGGCCGAGTTCGTCCGCAAGGTCTGACGGCCGGTCCTTAGGGCGCCACCAGCCGGCCGCCCTTCAACACCCCGGCCACGCGCTCCAGCACGCGCACGTCGGCCAGCGGATCGCCCTCGACGGCGACGAGGTCGGCGGCGAAGCCCGGCGCGGCCTGGCCGAGGTCGCGCTCCATCCCCAGCGCCGCGGCCGATTCCAGGGTGGCCGCCCGGATCGCCTGGGCCGGGGTCATGCCGTAGCGCACCATGTAGGCGAACTGCCGCGCGCCCAGGCCGTAGGGGTAGACTCCGGCGTCGGTGCCGAAGCTGAGCTTCACGCCCGCCGCCACGGCCTTGCGGAAGCCCTCGCGCTGGACGTCGGTGGTCTCGCGGTTCTTGCGCAGATACTCGGCCGGCCAGCCTTCCTTCGTGCCGAACTCCTCGATCCAGTCGCCGTTGTAGATGTCCATGTCGAGCCAGACGCCGCGCGCCTTGGCCAGGGCGATCCCCTCGTCGTCGATCAGGCTGGCGTGCTCGATGGTGCGCGCGCCGGCGCGGATCGCGGCCTTCACGCCCTCGGCGCCGTGGGCGTGGGCGATGCAGTACTTCCCAAGGGCCTTGGCCTCGTCGCAGGCCGCCTTGATCTCGGCCTCGGTCAGTTCCAGCGCGCCGGGCTCGCTGCCCACGGCCAGCACCGCGCCGGTGGCGATGATCTTGATGAAGTCGGCCCCGCCGCCGATCAACCGCCGCACGGCGGCGCGCGCCTGGGCCGTGCCGCGCACCTCGCCCATCCGGAACTCCGGCGGCGCGACCTGGCCCGTCTTGAGGCCCGTCACCGCCCCGCCGCCGCCCGGCGTGGTGATGTAGCCGCCCGCCACGATCATCCGCGGCCCGTCGACCCATCCCCGGGCGATGGCGTCGCGCAGGGTCACGTCCGACAGGCCCCGGTAGGCGCCCACGTCCCGTACGGTGGTGAAGCCTGAGCGCAGCATGACGCCCGCCGTCTCAGCGCCCTTGAGCGCTGTCTCGGCAGGTCCGTGCTTCAGGGGCTCAGCCGGGTCGTTGGATTGCCCGAAGCCGTCGGCCACATGGGTGTGCAGGTCGATCAGGCCGGGAAGGACGGTGTAGCGCGACCAGTCGAGGATCGGGCCGTCGGCGGGCGGGCCCGTCCAGGGGCCGACCGCCGCGATCCGCCCGTCGACAATCGTCAACAACCGGTCGGGTTGAACCTCTCCGCGCGCGACATCCACGAGATGGCCGGCGCGAATGTACTGGGGCGCGGCGTGCGCCGCCGCGATCCCGGCCAAGGCCAATGCGACGCCGATCAGCGCCGTTCTCCAGCCCATGCGAAACTCCCCCAGCCAACGAATGCCGGAGGCTTTCCGACTCCCGGGCCGGGAGCAAGTTGTTCTCAGATCAGGCGGCTGTGGCCTTCGCGTAGCGGGCGGCGCGGTCCACGGCGCGCGCTTCTTCCTGTTCGGCCAGGACGCTCCAGACGCGGGCGGCCTGCTCGTGCTTCGCGCGCACCTGAGCCAGCGGCGTCGCGGCCCCGGCCGTCACTTCGGCCAACGCGCGGGCGCGGTACTCTTCAGACCGGATCGGATACTGGGTCACGCAGGCTCCTTCGCAATGCGCGGCAAGTCGATCGCCGCGCCCACCTGCTTAATATATGTATGACCCGACACATTTTCCAGACCTGAAGCTTGGAATCACGAATTCCTCGAAATTTCTTACCAGTCTAAGAATCATTTTTGCGACTTGGGATTTAACCCCCGACGATTGATGCATGGGCGTGATATGCTTCTCGACATCTTGGATATTTCATACTTCCGCCGCTAGACGGCCCGAAATCTTGGAGACAACACATGGCGAAGGGTCAGAAGCGGTCCAGCAAGGAACTCCGCAAGCCCAAGCAGCCGGCGCCGAAACCAGCCGAGGTCGTGCGCGTACTGGGCGTTGCCCAGCGGAAGGCCTGAGCCGTGGGCCTGCGATCCTGGCTGGGCAGCCTGCGTGAAGACGACGCGGCGGTGCGCTCGGAAATCTGGCGGCTGGGCAACGCCCATCGCGGCGAGCCCCTCGAAGGCGCCCGGCGTGAACTGAGAGACCCGGGGATCAGCTCGGCGCGGGCGTTGCTGCTGCGCGCGTGCATCCGCCAGCTCGAAGCGCGATAGCGACGACCGGCGAACGCGGCCGGTCAGAGGATGCGGTCGCCACCCTGGCGCACGAGGAAGGCCGAGCCCGCCGCGGTGATATCCCAACCCTGCCGGCTACGGCTGGCCAACCCCAGCTCGACCAGTTGCTGGGCGTCGGCGATGCGCAGGAACGGGGTGACGTTGCCAGCGTGCTTCTCGGAGAGGTTTCGTAGCGCGAGCAGCTCGCCTTCGGTCAGGGCGCGCACGATCAGAACCTGACGTCCACGAAGACTTCGCCGCCGCCGGTGGAATGGCCCACCATCGTCAGGCGGACCTCTTCGCCACCTTCGAGCACCAGCACGCCTTCGCCGGCCTGGAAGGCCTGCAGGGCCAGTTCGGGATCAATGGTGATGGAGCCCCGAAGCCGGTTGACGCCCAGGCGCAGGCGCGTGGGGTCGCCCTCGATCGCATAGTCGGCGACGCCTGTGTGGCCCAGGAAACGAATGGATCCCACGCCGTGGACGACGGGCAGTTTCTTGCGGATCAACGGCCGGCTCCTGAACCTAAAAGACGGTGGTGGAAACGCCCCAAAGGCGCCGGTTTATGTCCCCGGCAAGGTCTTCGGCCTCGGCGCGCGTGACGCCCGGCCGCAGATCCAGGGTGAACAGGGAATTGCTGTACGAGGAGGGCTGACCATGGGTCGGCTCGAAGGCCAGATAGGGGGCGCCGTCCTCGCGGATCTGCACCGTGCATCGGTGCTGCTGTTCGGGGCTCATTGCAGGATGCTCCTGTCGCCCTTCGCGAGGCGGCGGTTGAGGCGCTGGATCAGGTCGTCGGCGTCGAGCCAGGCCATTCCGGCCTGCTCGGCGCCGGCAAGCACCACCGCCTCGCCCGTCCATCGGTCGAACACCGTCCAGCCCTGGGGGTCGCGTCTCGTGTCGTAGTGGATCGCCACGTTTGGTCGCCTCCAGGGCGCAGACGTCGGCGTCAGGCCTGGAGCTGGCCGGCGGCCATCTTGCCGCTCTTGCGGTCCTGCTCGAGTTCGAAGCTGATCTTCTGGCCTTCGTTCAGCGACGACATGCCCGCGCGTTCCAGCGCCGAGATGTGCACGAAGACGTCGTTGCCGCCGTCATCGGGCTGGATGAAGCCGAAGCCCTTTTGGCCGTTGAACCATTTCACGACACCAGTTTGCATAATGATCTCCTCGATCATGAGTTTTCGCGCCCGAAATGGGCTTGAAGATCAAATTTTCGAAGAGGATCGAAGGCAAACATTGCGCTGAATTCAATGAATTCCGCGTGCATGTCGCCGAGCCATAGCGATATTTGACCGGATGGAGATGCACCCGATCCGGACTCTAAGCAAGGAATATATGGAAGAAACTTCCAGACCCGAAGCGATATCGAGGAAATCTCAATCAAATCACGCTCTGCGCAAGCAAAGCTGTACTGGTGACCCTGAGCCGGGATCGGAGGGCCGGCGCCCTCCGATCCATGAACATCAGCGCCCTGTCAGCGGCGTCGGCCGGTTCTCTGCGATCCAGCGCTTTTCGTCCTCCGTGCCGGCCATCGGCGGCCGGATGCCCTGGATCGACCACAGCTCGAACGACGTCTCGTCGATGTGGAACTCCCAGTCGAAACCCTTGTCGCGGATGAAGGGCGCCAGCGCCTCGTCGCACTGGCCGATCCACCAGGTTCGCGCCTCGGCGGTCGGCAGTGTTCGGGCGATATGGTCCACCCAGATGCGCACGAAGTTGGTCGCCGGCTGGCCGCCCACGAAGAACGAGTCGGCGGCGACCTCCTGGAACACCACCCCCACGTAGAACTTGGGCAGGCGCGAGTAGAGGGCCGTGATCCGCTCGGAGAGTTGCTGCTTCTCGTCGGCCGTGAAGGCGCCGACCGGGTGATAGATTTTCCAGAGCGGCATCGCCGTTCCCCTTCTTTAATTTGATGACATTCATCATCATAATGGACAGAGCGCCTGTCAACGGCAATAATGACGACCGTACGCATAACTGTCGGATGGAGCCGATGCGGATCAGCAAGGAACAGGCGGCGGAGAACCGCGAGCGGGTGGTCGAGGCGGCCTCAGGCCTGTTCCGCGAGCGCGGCTTCGACGGCGTGGCCGTGGCCGACCTGATGCGCGCGGCGGGGTTCACCCACGGCGGCTTTTACAACCACTTCCCGACCAAGGAGGCGCTGTCGGCCGAAGCGCTGGGCCGCGCCTTCGACGACATGGCCACCGTGCGCGCCAAGGCGGCCGACATGGCCGAGATGCTGAGGGGCTATCTCTCCCGGGCCGCGCGGCGGACGCCAGGAAAGAGCTGCCCCGCCGCCGCGCTGGCCGGAGACGTGGGGCGCCAGCCCGCGCCCGTGCGCGAGGTCTTCGCCGACGGCGTCGAAGGCATGATCGAGAGTTTCGCCGCTCAGATCGGCGGACCCGACGCCCGCGCCCGCGCCACGGTGCTGCTGTCGCAGATGGTCGGTGGCGTGATGCTGTCCCGCGGCGTCCCCGACGACCACCCCCTGGCCGACGAGATCCTCAACGCGACCCTGGCCCGTTGCCTGGCCGACCTCGCCTGAGGGGATCCCCGAAATCGGCTCAGGCCGTTCGCTGGAAGTCGGGCGTCTTGCCCACGGCCCGCCAATAGTCCGCAAGGCCGATACGCCGGACCAGATCGCCAAATCGGGGGTCGCTGCGCAGCACCCCGGTGACCGGCACGAACAGCATATGCGTCTTGCGGCGGCGCTGGTCGTCGACGACCACCTGTCCCGGGCGCCAGCGAACACTGGCCATCAGCGGCCCCTCCTCCAACAGATAGGCCTGTGCGACGTCGTACGCCCGGTCCACCGCGCCCAGGCCGCTGAGCAGCAGCAACGCGTTGATCGAATTGCTAGGGCCGCGCACCACCTCGCCCAGCAGTCGGCTCACCGCGGCGTCGACCTCGGCCCGGCGACCGCTGCCAATCGCGGCGGTGGCCAACTCCAGCGTCTGGACCATCCAGTCCGGCAGAGGGGGTCGCCCGGCGGCGTCTCGGACATGCGCCAGCGCCCGCTCGGGCCGGCCCGTGAAGGCCAACGTCCACAGGCGCGCGAACCACACCGCCGGATGCTTGGGCCATAGCTGCATGGCTCGATCGGCCGCCCGGTCGGCCTCTTCCACGCGCCCGAGGATCCAGTAGGCATAGATCAGGCGGTACTGGACACCGACATGCAGCGGCTCGCGGGGGGAGAACGCCAGCCGCATACGAACGCTTTCGCCCACGCGCCCGACCGCGACCAGCAGGAAGGCCAATTCGTCAAGCGTCGGGAGGTGGTCTGGCGCGACCTTCAGCACCTCGCGCATCCGTTGTTCGGCCGCCAGCCAGTCGCCGAAGTACGGAGGGACAATCGCCAGCGCGGACAGCGCGTCGATCTGGCGTGGATCGAGCGCGAGCGCGCGGCGCGCGGCGTTCTGCACCGCGGCCAGCGCACCGGGGGCCTGACCGGGCGGCGAGGCGTCAACGAGGGTGACATTCGCCAGAGCCAGGCGGCCCCAGGCGGTGGCGTCGCGGGGCGCCAGGGCCACCGCCTGCTCCAGTAGTTGCACCGCGCGCGCCGAAGCCTCGGGAGTCCTCATGCGCGCAGCTTCTTCGCTACGGGCGATGAGGTCCTGACGCGCGGCGTCGGCTCCACGCCTATCGATCGCCAGCCAGCTCAGCGCGCCGGCCGCGAGCACAGCCCCGGCGCCGCCCAGGACGTGGCGTCGTGACCGGGCGCCGGCGACGCGGCCCTGGACCGCCGCCGTCTGCGGCGCGGACGACACCAATCGATAGCCGGTTCGCGGCACGGTCTCGATCGTGAAGCTCTCGGCCGCGACATTGCGGGCGACCCGGCGGATGTCGGCGACAGCGCGATTCAGGCTGTCGTCGCCCACCACCGCATCGCCCCAACAGCGCTGGAAGATGTCCTGCCGGGTGACCACTGCGCCGTCCGCGTCCGACAGGGCCAGCAGGACCTGCATGGTGCGCGGCTCGAGGGCGGCGACGCCGCCTGGCCCCCGGACGACGCGCGTAGAGGGACTGACCTGCGCGGAGCCGAGCGGGAAGTCCTGGCGACCCGCAAGTTCAGCGACCGTAAGCCGTTCCGTTTGCCGTCTATCGAGCAACCCCGGCTCCCCCCGTCGGGCCTTCGTCGGCAAATCCTCAGGTCTCCATCATGGCCTGCTCGCAACCCGGCCCGCAAGCATGCGGCGTTTCGTATCGCCAAGCGGAGTTCGTATCGACATGCCTGCCGCCCGCACCAAGCTCGCCGCCCTGACCGCACTTGCAGCGTTCGCCGGCGTCCCATTGCCAGCCCACGCCGCCGTCACCGACGCGGCCGGTGATTATCTCGCCACTTACACGGGCCCCCAGGCCGGCGACCTGGACCTGCTCGAGGTTGACGCCGCGCTCGGGGCGTCCGAGGTCGGTTTCCGCGCGGTTCTCAACGGGGACGTCGGAACCACGGCGGGGGCGTTTGTGGCCTTCGGGGTGAACCGCGGCGCCGGCACGGCGGGACTGTTCCAGCTGAATGCGCCGAAGATCGGAGCACATGCGCTGCATGACGCCGTGGTGCTGCTGCGGCCCAACCTGACAGGTACGGTCGTCCTGATCGGAGCCGGCGGCGCGCTGACGTTCACCAGCCTGGCCCCCGGCTCGATAAGCGTGTCAGGCGACACGATCACGGGCCTCGTGCCGCTCTCGATGCTGCCGACCACCGGGTTCGCCGCGGCCGACTACACCTATGTGGCCTGGACACGCAGCGGACCGGGCTCGAACGCCCTGGTGGCGGACTTCGCCCCCGGGAGCACCACGTTCAGCGCGACCGTGCCGGAGCCCGCGGCATGGGGCCTCATGATCCTGGGCTTCGCGGCTTGTGGCGGAGCCCTCCGCCAGCGGCGCTTCCTCGCGGCTCAGGTCGCGTAACCGGCCATGGCTGAGTTCTTCGGAACGGCCGGGGACGATGTTCTCGACACCGACCCCGGCCACAGTCTGAACCGCAACGACATCCTCTGGGGTCTCGGCGGCGACGACAGGCTGCTGGAAGGCAGCGGAAACGACACCCTGATGGGCGGCGAGGGCAACGACACCTTGAGCGGCGGCCCTGGCGACGACCTTCTGGACGGCGGCGAAGGGTTCGATGTTGCCAGCTACGAAGTCGCGCCCCACGCCATGGACCTGACACTGCCCCTTTCAGGCCCGATGGTGGCCGGGGCGAGCATCGACACACTGCGCAGCATCGAGGGTCTTCGGGGAAGCAGCTTCGATGATCTGTTACGCGGCAATGAAGCCGACAACCGGATCTATGGAGGCCCCGGCGGCGACGTCATCAGCGACCCCGGCGGCGCCAACTATCTGCGGGGCGAAGACGGCGACGACGTCATCACGGGAGGTTCGGGCTTCGACGACATCAACGGCAACATGGGCAATGACACCGCCCAGGGCGGCCTGGGCCAGGACTGGGTCGTCGGCGGCAAGGACAATGACAGCCTCTCCGGCGGCGCCGACTATGACCTCGTCTACGGCAATCTCGGCGCCGACACCTGCGACGGCGGCGAGGGCAACGACATCATCCGCGGCGGCCAGGACAACGACGTGGTCCGCGGCGGCGACGGCGACGACTACGTCTCGGGTGACCGCGGCGACGACACCATGACCGGCGACGCCGGCGCCGACACCTTCCACAGTTTCGGCGAGGCGGGCATCGACCGCGTCACCGACTTCAGCCTGGCCCAGGGCGACCGCGTCCAGCTCGACCCCGGCACCCAGTACACCCTGGCACAGGTCGGCGCCGACACGGTGATCAGCATGACAGGCGGCGGCCAGATGATCCTGGTGGGGGTGCAGCTCAGCACGCTCACGCCCGGCTGGATCTTCGGGTTCTGACGCCCTCCGTTATTCGCCGACGTCGACCTTCTCGGGCGCCTTGCCTTCTCGCTCGGCCTGGCGCGCGCCGCCCAGGATGCCGGGCAGGGCGTAGTTCCCCTCGTGGCAGGCGTACTCGTAGACTGGACCCTTGGCCGTGTTCAGCGGCATCTCGCCCCGCCAGGGCTGCGTGTAGACCGACGGATCGTCGACGGTGAACTGGTAGAGAATCTGGCTGTCCGAGATGCGGGTGAAGCGCTCGGTCACCTTGGCGTCCTTCGAGACGAAGAAGGTCGTCGGGATGCCTGGCCGCAGCTGTTCGCCCGGGTTGAAGTGGGTGGTCTCGACCACCAGGGTGTCGCCCTCCCAGTGGCCCACGCTGTCGCCCATCCAGAGGCGAACATGCGCCGGCGGCCGGGTCTTGTCGGCCAGTCGGATGATCCGGGCGTCGTGGTTCATCTCGACCACGATGACCACGTGATCCTTGGCCTGCTGGATCTGGTAGGTGTTGTTGTAGAGGACGTTCATCATCGGCGGCCCGGCCGTCGAGCCGAAGCCCATCAGGCAGCGCTCGGCCACCTGCCTGGCCTCCGGGCCGTCGAAGTTGGTCTGGATTTTCACCACCTCGGCCATGAACTTCTTCCGGCCCTCGGCGCTGTAGGGCAGCTTGCCGTCGGCCGGGTCGACGATCCACGACGAGCGCCGCTCGCCAGCGATCTCGCCGACCCGTGTGCCGGGGTCGATCCAGAAGGCGTTGTAGCCGCCTACGTCCTGGCCCGCCTTGGGCGCGGGGGCGTTGGGATCCGTGTCGCGCGCGTCGGACGAGCGCATCCTCGCATAGCCCTGCTCCAGGGCCTTGGCCTGCGCCTCCGAGATCACCAGGTCCTTGAACTGCGCCGGACGCTCCAGCTGGGTCACCGAGGCGTTGGTCCACGTGCCGGAGAAGTCGGGCTGGCCGAAGCCGTTGCGCGGGGCCTTGTAGCCGCCGGCCGCCGCCGGGGCCGCCACGGCCGCAGCCATCAACAGCGCCGCCGCCAGGCGCAGGGTCGAAGCCGCCATCTCGTCCTCCCCAGGATCGGTCGTTCAGCGGAGTATGCGCGCTTCCGGTCTCACCCACCACCACAGCGCCACCACGTAGGCGAGAACGGCGAGGTACATCGTCGAGAACACCCACATCGGCAGCGGCCAGTAGATGAGACCGTTGATCCAGCGCATGATCAGCGGATCGTGGGCGCCTTCGCCGGTCAGGGCGGCCTGCCAGTCGGTGAGGAAGCAGGCCCGGCCGAGCGCCGCCTGCGCCGCGACGACCGCCAGTGATCCCAGGTGCAGAAGCCGCAGCCCGCGCCGCCGCACGAACCGCCAGCCTCTGGCCGCGCCCAGCGGAATGACCACCAGGCCCGCGACATTGAAGACGATGACAGCGACGTGGGCGGCCAGCACAAGCTGGCCGAGGGCGAAATTCATGACCTCAGTGTGCGCGCGTCCCCCATCGAACGCATCATCCCCTGGAGCGCATCAAACCGAGCGGAGAGCGAGGGTGCGGGACCGCGCTAGAGCTGGTTGAACTCGCCGCAGCGGCACTTCACGACCACGTCGGCCAGGAAGCTGCGATCGGCGCGGAGCAGTTCTTCGCCGCAGGCCCCGCACGCGAAGGACGAGCCTTCGCCATCGCGGGGGGCCTCATCGGCCTGGAGCACGGTTCGGCGGCCAACGAAGAGACCGGGGAAGGTACGCAACTCGATCATCAGACTGCTCCAGGATGGGCCAGAGGCCACGCGCCGGCTCTTCGCACTGCAGCAATCATACCGCAAGCAATGTTGCACTGCGATGACGGCGTTCTCTGCGAAAGAGCGGCCAACGCCTCCGGAACAGGCGCCGGCGCCCCGGGATGGGCCTGAAGGCCGGAACGCCGTTCGACCTATGGGACGCGCCGGCGGCGCCGCAATGCCGCCGCAAGCTTGACGGCATAGGCCGGCGCATAAGACCTAAGCGTCACCGTCAACGGGCTTCGCCCAAAGAGGTTCGCCATGCGCAAGCTGATCGTTCTCACCGCGGCCGCCGCCGCGCTCCTGGTTTCCGCGTGCAACACCGTCTCGGGCCTGGGCAAGGATGCGCAGGCCGCCGGACGCGCCGTCACCGGGGCGGCTGAAGACGCGAAGAAATAGTCGGCGAGGCTGCGGCCAAAGCGCCGCGCGGCCTTTCTTCCGGCCGCCATCGGGCGCATATGGCCGGCATGGCCGAGATCGCATACCCCCTGTTCCGTTCCATCGGACGCGGCTTGGCGCACCAGTGCCCGGCCTGCGGCAAGGGCCGCCTCTACGGTCGCTACCTGAAAGTCCAGCCGCGTTGCGCCGCGTGCGAGCACCCGCTCCAGCGCTACCCCGCCGATGACGGCCCGGCCTACCTGACGATCCTCCTGATCGGCCACCTGATCATCGCGCCGCTGCTGATCTTCCCGATTGTCTGGGAGAGTCCGGCGTACGTCTCCCTCCCGATCCTGTTGGCGGGCCTCACGGCGGTGACCCTCAGCGCCCTGCCGCGCATCAAGGGCGGCTGGATCGGCCTGATGTATTCCCTCCAGGTCACCGACCGCGACGCCAAACTCCACACCGCCGACGTCGCCGACTAGCGTTCGCCGGGCCCTTGCGTCTGGAACCCGACCTCTGCGCGAGCGTTGCCTTGCGCGGTCGGGGGACTGTGGAGGAGAGCCTGCATGTCCCTTGGGACCATCCTGATCATCATTCTGATTCTGCTCCTGCTGGGCGCGCTGCCCACGTGGGGGCACTCGCGCAGCTGGGGCTATTTGCCGAGCGGGGGTCTCGGCCTCGTGCTCGTCATCGTGGTTATCCTGGTCCTTCTCGGTCGGATCTGACGCCGCCGGGCGGAAGCTCCGCGCGGTCGATGGGTCCGCTGATCCGTCGACCGCTCTAGGCGCAGGCGCGCAACGCCCCTAGCATCCCATCCAGGATGGATGGGGAGGATGCATGACCGCAACGGAGACCGGGGCCGACGCCCAAGTTCCGGCGGCCCTCTTGGCGCCTGGCGTCACGGCGGGACAGCGGTTCAAGGCGATCCTGGGGGGATCGGCCGGCAACCTCGTCGAGTGGTACGACTGGTTCGTCTACTCGGCCTTCGCGGTCTATTTCTCGAACCACTTCTTTCCAGGCGGGGATGAACTGGCCGGGCTCCTGAAGACCATGGCGGTCTTCGCGGTGGGCTTCTTCGCCCGCCCCCTGGGCGCCTGGCTGATGGGCCTCTACGCCGACCGCGCCGGGCGCAAGACCGCGCTGACGGCCGCCGTCAGCCTGATGTGCGGCGGCTCGCTGATCATCGCCGTCCTGCCCAGTTACGAGACCATCGGCGTCGCCGCCCCCATACTGCTGGTGTTCGCGAGGATCCTGCAGGGCCTGTCGGTGGGCGGCGAGTACGGCGCCAGCGCCACCTACCTCTCCGAGATGGCCGGGAAGCGCCGCCGCGGCTTCTGGTCCAGCTTCCAGTTCGTGACCATGGTCATGGGCCAGCTGATCGCCCTGGGCCTGCTGGCGCTGATGCAGACCACCATGGACAAGGCCGACCTTGAGAGTTGGGGCTGGCGCATCCCGTTCTTCATCGGCGCGGCGATGGCGGTGGTGGTGTTCTGGATCCGCGGTCGGATGGACGAAAGCCAAAGCTACGAGAACGCCCAGGCCGCCGGTGAGGAACGCGCCCGCACCATGATGCTGTTCACGCGCTATCCGCGGCAGACGCTGATCATCTTCCTGTTCACCGCCGGCGGCTCACTGGCCTTCTATGCGTTCACGACCTACATGCCGAAGTTCCTCACCGGGACGGCCGGCTTCGCCGCGCCGACGGCCACGGCGATCACGGCAGGGGCCCTGGTGGTCTATCTGCTCGCCCTGCCGCTGTTCGGCTGGATCAGCGACCACCTGGGTCGCAAGGCGACGCTCTGGATCGCGTTCGGAGGGGGCGCCGTGCTCTCCTATCCCTTGATGCACACGCTCGCAGGGCAGGACAGCGCCTGGATCGCCTTCGCCCTCGTGTCGGTGATGGTGTTCCTCATGTCGGGCTACAACGCCGTCAGCGCCGTGGTGAAGGCCGAGCTGTTCCCGGCCAATGTCCGCGCGCTGGGCGTCGCCCTGCCCTACGGCCTGGCCGCCGCCGCGTTCGGCGGCACCGCCGAGCCGATCGCCCTCGCCTTCAAGCAGGCCGGCGCCGAGATGGGCTTCTTCGTCTATGTGTCGGCGCTGATGGCGCTGTCGTTCGTCGTCGTGTTCTTCCTGCCCGACAACCGCAAGCACAGCCTGATCCTCGAGGACTGAGTGCACCCCTACGACGCCCTGGCGCTCACCGTCTTCGTCCTGGCGTGGGTGTTCTATCAGCCGCTGCTGGCGGCGTTCGGAAAGCGGCGCGGCGGCCTGCTGAACACCGACATGACCGTGATCCGCACGGCCTGGATGCGCACCATGACGGGGCGCGAGGTGCGGCTGATGGACGGCCAGCTGCTGGGCCATGCGCTCAACTCGGCCTCGTTCTTCGCCTCGTCCAATCTGCTGCTGATCGCGGCGGCGGCGGGCGCGCTGTTCGGCGGCGAATCCACGTTCCGCTCGGTCTCGGCGCTCGACATCGTGCGCACCTCTTCGCGCCTGCTGTTCGAGATGCAGCTGGGGCTGGTGCTGATCGCGCTGGCCCGCGGCCTGCTCGACTTCATCTGGTCGATCCGCCAGCTCAACTACTGCCTGGCCGCCATGGGCGCGACGCCCGAGCCGCTGCCTGAAGCCGAGCGCCAGGCCTATGGCGACGTGTTGGCCCGGATGCTGAACCCGGCGCTGGGATCGTTCAACTCGGGCGTCCGCGGCTACTATTTCGCGCTGGCGGCGGCGGCCTGGTTGTTCGGCCCCTGGGCGTTCATCGCCGCCACGCTGGGCGCTCTGACCCTGCTGATCTGGCGCCAACGCAGCTCACCGGCCGCGGTCGCGATCCACGATTTCCGGCTGTTGCTGGAGGCTAAAGACCCAACTCCGCCCGGGCCTTCTTCGTGAGCTTGCTGGCAACGATCTGATGGGCGGCCTCCAGCCAGCCGGAGGCTTCGCCCATCGCCACGGAATCCGGATCCACCACGACCCAGCCGCCCTTGGCGAAATAGGGCGCCTGGCGGCCCGGCCCGCCGTCCGAGGTCAGCACCTCGAAACCGATCTCGCTGACCTTGAAGGCCAGGCCGTTATCGAAGCCTACGACGGCGAACACCTTGCCGCCCACCTTGTAGACGTCGGACCCGCCCCACTGGACGACCATGGTCGCAGCCGGGAGTCCCAGCGCGAACGCCTGGATCTCCTCGCGGCTGATCACGCGATCCCCAGCTCGACCTTGAGCTTCTTCGGCAGCTTGGCGGCTACCAGGCCGTGCGCCGCCGTCACCCAATCTGCTACCTCGGCGGCATCCTGGCTCCGGAGGTCCTTCAGGCTCACCCACCTGGCCCGAGCCAGATATTTCGATGGTTCGGCCCGGCCTGTTCCGGTCAGGACGTCGAAAGCGATCTCCGAGGCCTTGAACGAAAGGTTCGAATAGGCACGGTCAGTGGCGGCGAACATCTTGCCGCCCACGCAGTAGCAGTGGTCGTCGCCCCACTTGATGTCGAGCATCGCCCCCGGCAGCGCCATGGCCGCGGCGTGCAGTTCGTCCTTCGTCAAACGGGCGCACCTAGGCCCGGACGCCCACGCCGATCGGGCAGACCACCCCGGTGCCGCCGATCCCGCAGTAGCCGTTCGGATTCTTCGCCAGATACTGCTGGTGATAGTCCTCCGCGAAGAAGAACGGCCCGGCAGGCTGGAGCTCGCTGGTGATCCGGCCATAGCCCTGCTTGGACAGCTCCACCTGATAGGCGTCGCGCGACGCCGCGGCTTCAGCCGCCTGGGCGTCGTTCGTGACGTAGATGCCCGAGCGGTACTGGGTGCCGATGTCGTTGCCCTGGCGCATGCCCTGGGTGGGGTCGTGGTTCTCCCAGAACGTCTTCAGGAGGTCGCCATAGCTGACCAGCTTGGGATCGAAGACCACCAGGACCGACTCGGTATGACCGGTCCGCCCCGAGCAGACTTCCTCATAGGTCGCGTTCGGCGTGATCCCCTGCTGATAGCCGACGGCCGTCACGTAGACGCCCGGCACCTGCCAGAAGATGCGCTCGACGCCCCAGAAGCAGCCCATGGCGAAATAGGCGACCTCAAGCCCCTCAGGGTAGGGCCCCTTGAGCGGGCGGCCGTTGACGAAGTGGGTCTCCGCGGTCGGCAGCGCGTGCGGGCGTCCGGCCAGGGCCGTGTCGGCGGTCGGCAGGTCGAGGGATTTCTTGGCGAAGAACATCATGCGCCTCCGGGAGGATGGGTCGGCCCGTATGTAGGTGTGCGAGCGTTGTTTTGCATGTCGTGATCAGCCTAACTGAACCGGCAGGCCGTTTGTGGGAATATACGCCCGATGGCTCGCGAGGAGGATGTCCGATGCGCGTTCTGAAAATCGTGCTCCTGGCCGGCGTGATCGCCGGGGCTTCGATCACCGGGGCGATGGCCGCCGGCGGCGGCGGTGGGGGCGGCATGAGCAGCATGCCCTCTGACACCGGCCCCCGCTATGATCCGGCCGAGGAATACGCCAAGGCCATCCGGGCCATCCAGGAAAAGGACTACAAGGCCGCCGCCCGCTCGGCCCAGCGCGTGGCCGACGCCGCGCCAAAGAGCCTCGACGGCTGGAAGCTGCTGGGCGTGGCCCAGGCCGGCGCCGAGAATTGGAAGGGCGCCAAGCGGGCCTACGAGAGGGCCTTCAAGCTGGCGCCCGAGGACGAAACCGTCCGCGGCGGCCTGGGCCTCGCGCTGGCCAAGCTGCAGGACGCCAAGGCCCAGGAGCAACTCGACTGGCTGAAGGCCCGCGCGGCCAGCTGCACGTCGAACTGCGCCACGTTGAGAAGCCTGGCCGCCGACGTCGAGAAGGCCATGACGCCCGCCGGCGCGACCGGCGCAAGCGCCGCGCTCGAGCATAGCGGCCTGATCTTCTCGGCCGACGCCGGCGACCGGGCCTATGTCCAGGCGGTCGGCCTGATCAACGAGAAGCGCTACGACGAGGCCCTGGCCTCGCTGGACGCCGCCCGCGCCGCCTTCGGCCCACACCCCGACATCCTGACCTACCAGGGCTACACTTGGCGCAAGAAGGGCCAGTTCGACCGGGCCGAGGGCTACTACAGGCAGGCCCTGGCCATCGCGCCGGACCACCGCGGCGCCACCGAGTATTACGGCGAGCTCAAGGTCGAGCGCGGCGACATGACCGGCGCCCGGCAGATGCTGGCGAAACTGGACGCGTCCTGTGCCTACGGGTGCGCCGAAGCCGAGGAGCTGCGCCGTTGGATCGACGCCGGCGGCGAACCGGGGCTCTAGCCGGGCTGGCGCTCGCCGCCGCGGGCTTCCTCGCCGCCGCGACCGCCGCCGAGGTCGCTCAGCCGCTCCAGGCCCTGCATTGGGTGACGCCGGACGCCGACCCCGTGGCGACCTTCGCGTCGCAGCCCACCGAGTGTCTCCACACACCCGCCGACCCCGCCGCCGCCCAGGCCGTGGAGGTGGGGCGCGCTGCATTCCGCACGCCGCTGCTGCTGGGCGGCCAGGCCGCCCGCGTCAGCCTCACCTGCGAGAGTTGCCACCGCTCGGGACGCGGCAATCCTGAGTTCCAGTTCCCCGGCGCGTCCGGCGCGCCGGGGACCGCCGACGTCACCCTGTCGCTGTTCTCCAGTCATCGAGGCAATGGCGTCCACGACCCGCGGCCAATCCCGGACCTTTCGGGTCCGCGCGACCGGCTGAAAGTGGCCCCCGATCAGCTCCCGGCCTTCATCCGCGGCCTCATCGTCGAGGAGTTCGACGGGCGGGAGCCGCCGCCCGCCGTGCTGGCGGGCCTCGCCGCCTATGTCCGCGCCCTCTCGCCCGGGGCCTGCCCAGCCGAGGCCCGTGCGCCGTTGCGCCCGGCAACCCTGCTCGCCGACGCCCGCCGCGCCCTGACCGCCGCCGATCGGGCCTATGCCGCAGGCGATCGCCCCACCGCCATCCTGATGGTCGCGGCCGCCCGCGCCCGCCTGGGCCTGATCGACGAACGCTACAAGGCATTGCCGGCCGAGGTCGCCCGCCTGCGCGCCGCCGACACCCGCCTGACCGCCCTGCAACAGGCCATGCGCGAGGGTCGCGCCGACGCCTCTACCGACCTCGCCCGCTGGCTCCGCCACTCCCGGCGCCTGGAAGCCGCGCTGGCCGCCCGCGAGGCCGCGTCCCTGTTCAACCCGACCCGCCTCAAGGCGGCGGCGAACCGCCGCTTGCTCCCAAAGCCCACCTGACGGTATATGCCCGCCTTCCGCTCGGGGGCCCGCCCCCCGCCGCGGCGTGGTGAGGTGGCCGAGTGGTTGAAGGCGCACGCCTGGAACGCGTGTATAGGGGAAACTCTATCGAGGGTTCGAATCCCTCTCTCACCGCCATCTAGTCAGCCGATATCCCTGATTTTCGCTGCGGCCCGCCCCAACCGGCGGACTTCGCGGGTCTATTCCCAGCCTAACTCCCGTCAGAGACGCCTCTCCGGGCGCCCTATCGGGCCCAGCCGGGCCGATTGCTGGGCCGCGTCTCCGCGCGTCTGCGATCCAGTGGAGTTTCCCTGCTAACAGGGAAATTAGCAGGGAATTTCTGCATTCTCTGGCGTCGCAAACCGGATGCCGCGCGGAGATTTCCCCACAGAGTCAGTCGCCTGGCGTCCGAGACCAGGGAACGAGAGCCTCGCGGAGCAGGGATTTTGTAACGCGATGAACAGGGAATTTCCCGCGCAGAGCAGGGAGTTTTTCTAGGAGCAGGGAATTCAGTTCAGAGCCTCGGCCCAGGCCAACTGATCCGGCCAGGACGCTGGAAGGTCCGCCCCGATGATGGCCTGCAGGGTAAGCCCCGACGGCTGGCGCCCCTCCAGGATCCGGATCTGCAGGTCGGGAGCCAGGAAGGCTAGCTTGATCAGGTTGCGATCGTAGGCGCTGGCCGGGGACGCGGCGAGTATGGCCTGTTCCGGGCGTCCGACCGCTCCGTCGCCGAGCCCGGCCAGCAACTCGTGCGAGGTGCGCAGGGCCCGAGCGAGCACCAGATCGGTCCGCTGATGGGGGTCGGCGCGCCTCCCGTTAACGTCGGTGATCACGATCTTGCCGCCGCGGAGCGCCAGCCGCACGGATTGAATGATCCGCACACGCGCCTGAGTCCCAGCCTCGACAAGAACCCTCTGGCTCACAGCAAGTCGGGCCTGGACCTCGATCGCCGCGTCGGCGGGGTCTAAGGGACGGCCCAGCAGCCCCACCGGATCAATCACGATATGAACGCATGTCGGATGGACCTCGACCCGTTCCACCGCGTCCAGGGTGTCTTGAACCGAATCCCGCACCAGACGCTCGATGGCCGCCGCGGGCACACGCCGGATCGCATCGTCCAGTGATGACCGGCGCCGTCCCGTCTGCACACCGGTCGAGACGTAGTAGCGGTACACCTGCCCCTTCGCCCCTCGCGTGAACGTCGGGCTCATGGGCTCGCCGTCACCGTCGAAAATGGCATTGTCAGCCCAAACTCACCACCCGGTAACCGAAGCGGCTGAGACGGCCGTCATGGCCAAGTCCGACAACCCCTTCCGCTGGTTCGATTCCTCGCCGGAGGTGATCCAGATGGTGGTGATGCTGTACGTCCGTTTCCCGCTGTCGCTGCGCAACGTGGAAGACCTGGCGTTCGAGCGCGGCGTCGACATCTGCCACGAGACGGTCCGCAAGTGGGTGAACCGCTTCGGTCCGATGTTCGCGTCGAAGATCCGCTCGAAGCGCGTGGCAGCCATGCGCCAGCACACGCATTGGAAGTGGCATCTCGACGAGGTCTACGTTCGGGTCCAGGGCGAGATGAAGTACCTGTGGCGCGCCGTCGATCACGAAGGCGAGGTGTTGGAGTCCCTTGTGACCACCACCCGCGACAAGGCCGCGGCGCTTAAGTTCATGAAGAAGCTGATGAAGCGACACGGGTGCGCCAGGTCGATCACCACCGACGGGCTCCGCTCGTACAAAGCCGCCATGAGCGAGCTCAATGTCGCCGAGCGGCAGGAGGTCGGTCGCTGGGCCAACAACCGGGCTGAGAACTCTCACCAACCCTCCCGACGACGGGAACGTGCGATGTTGCGGTTCCGACGGATGAAGACGCTTCAGCAGTTCACCTCGACCCACGCCGCCTTCCACAACCACTTCAACCAGGAGCGCCACCTCATCAGCCGCCACGTCTACCGGGAACGCCGCTCAGCCGCCCTGACTGAGTGGAAGTCGCTCGTCGAGTGAGGCCGTTCGGGTTGGGGGAAATGCGCCCGGCTGGAGACTAGTTAGACTTGGACTGACAGCACCCACCTGTTCGTTCGAATGCGCCTCACACCTGATAACTCGCTGCCAGCAGGGGCTAAGCGCCCGCCCCTCGGCCAATCCTATTGACCACACTGCGACGTGTCGCCGGCCTTGCAGGCGGCCACGCGTGCTTTCCACGCTTCGAGGTCAGCTTGCCGCTTTCGCTCGGTTTCCTGCACCTGAGCCTGGTAGGCGGCGATCTGCGCCGCGTAGGCGTCGGCAGTGGCCTTCTTGGCTGCTTCGAATTCGGCGGTACGGGCTGCGTTGCGAGCGTCGATCTGCTCAAGCCCAGCCTTTACACGCGCGTTCAGGTCGGCGTCTCCGCCACCTGACGGCAAAGCCACCAACTCAGTCTGCGCAGGCCGTGGTGCGGAAGTTGGCGTGGCGCTGGCCAAGACTGCGTTCGGGGCCGCAGGCTCGACCTTGGGTTGGACAGCCGGTTTGGGCGCAGCCGGCGCCGCCGGAACCGTCGTTTTCACCGGGGCCGGGCGTGTTGGGGCCGACGCAACGACTTGGGGCGCCGGGGGCGGCGTTGCAGGCGCAGGCGAACCTGGCGGGGTCGGCGCGTTCGCGGCGGGCGCGCCGAGCGGGAAGACGCACGTGAACACCCATCCGCTCACGCCGCGTCCGTTCTTGTCGGGCGCTTCGGCGCAGCCTGCGGGCTCGGAAAGCGTGACGCCCAGGCGCTTGAAGCTCGCCGGAACTGTGGACTTCAGGCGAACGTAGACGGCTTCCGCGTCAGGATCGGCGCCGAAACTTCGCGCGCCGTCCGGGCCATCGGCGATGAACTGGCTGAACGCGATGCGTCCATCCGCGACGGCGTACCAGGTGTTATCGGTCCGATAGATCCGCGAGGCTGCGACGGCCGGTTGCGTCAGGGTCATCGCAACGACGCCGGCCAGCGCGAGCATAAGGCGGCGGGTCATCGCTTGGTGAGCTCCGAGTTGGGCGCCGACGGCGCGACATCAACGGCTGTGCGCGTACGCGTCCAGCCAACGGCGCAACGTCCGCCAGGCGTTCCCTTGGCCTCGAACATGGCGCTGCGCTGGAAGCGTCCGCCTGCGTCCTGCAGGACGATGCGATAGGCGCCGGCCTCCCCAGGACGTGTGGCGTAGCGGATCTCGCCCGGCAGCGTATCCCAGTAGCGGATGTCGGCTTGGGGCCGCGCCGCCTTGGCCGCCATGTTCGAGATCAGGCCGACCGCCAGGAACGCCATGCCGGCGTAGGCGGCCGCCTCTCCGCCACTGTTGTTCACATTGTAGCCCTGCGCCTGGAGGCTCTGGGCCTGCATCGTCATCTGGTTCGCGGTCTGGACCGCGATCAGCGACGCCTGGGTCATCGTGTTGCCGAACTCGGTGGCGTTCTCCTTGAACTGGGCCTTCCCGGCCAGAACCGCATCGATCATCCGGCCGCCACGCGTACTGGCCTGCCAGAGGAGGTTTTCGCCCGACGTGGCCACCGTCGGCGCCACCGTCGGCGCCTCGACGTGCGCGCGGGCGGCTTCGGTCAGTTGCAGTCCGTAGGGCTGGAGTGACGCGAGGGCCTCATTGCGGCGTTGGCCGCTGACCTGCGCCTCGGCCTGCGCCTTCAGCGACGCCTCCCGCACGCCCGCGAGGTCGGCGCCCGACTTGTCGGCGGCCAGCGCCGCATTCAGCGCCACACGCTCGAGCGCCAGGAGCTCGACGTCACGCTCGCGCGCCGCAGCGGCTGCTGCGGCTGCGGCTGCCTTCGCCGTTGCCGGGGCCGGGCGCTTAGCGGGCGCGGGGCTGGCGGGATCGGCGAGCGGCTCCGCTGGGGTCGCCTCGGGCGGCGTCAGAAGCGCCGCTTCGAGAGTCTGGGCGGTGGCCTGGGCCAGGGCGCGCTGGTTCGCGGCCAAGGCTTCCTGGTCCTTCAGAGCTTTGGCGGCCTGCTCGTCTGCCTGAGTGGCCTGCGTGAACGCGTCGACGGCCGCCTGTGCGCGCCCCAGAAGAGCGTGCTCAGCATCACTCCCGAGGAAGGTCACACCCGCCTCGTCGTAGGCGACGCCGCGGAACCGAAGGTTCTCCATGTACTGCCCATCGGCCCACTTCTGCGGCCCAACGCCGACATCGGCGAGCAGCAGGACGCGATCCTCTGGCTTGGGAATGGCGATATCCGGCCGAATTTCCCTGGCGCGCTGATAGAATTCGTCGGCCCGGCCCTGGTCGCCAAGGCACTGGCTGGCCCACCCCGATAGCACCTCGAGGCTCGCGTAGTCCGACTTGTACGTCTCGGCCTCGGCGAACGCGTCCTGGAGCTGACCCTGCTGGAAGCTGGCGCGAGCGTTCTCGTAGTCCCCCTGACGAAGGTAGACGACGCCGCGATAGTAGAAGGCCATGGCCCGCTCGTAGGGCTCACCCTTGAAGTCCTTGGTGGACTCCTTGACCCACAGCGACCGCGCCTTCTTGGCCTTTTCATTGTCAGCGTAGATGGCCTCGATGCGCTCGAGCGCCTGATCGAAGGCCAGGGCGGCTGTCGCGTCGTCGCCCAGCTGCAGCGCGGCCAGTCCGGCGCGGTTGAGGTTCAGGACGCGGTTTCGTTCGCCCTCCAACATCACGCTGCGAAAGAAGGGATGCAGGGCAGGAGGCTTATCGGCCAGATAGGCCGCAATGTCGGCTTCCTTCGGCGGCTTGGCCGGCGCGCTCCAGGCCGGCGACACGCTGGTCGCGAGCAGGGCCAAGATCGAAACGCCGGCAGCCAGCCTGCGACTCGTCGCGACGACCCTCGCGCGTTGTCTTTCAACGCTCTCCCGCATCACGACCCCCCTCGCCGTAACCCGTTATGTCAAAGCTATGCTGTGGCGGTGAGCGGCCCGAGTCAACGGACCAGCCGGCGTTCGACGAACTGTCGTCAAGCTACACAGCGTGTTATCGTCGCCGCCGCATACGGGGGGATTTCATGCGTATTTTGCGATCGTACGGGGCGGCGTGCGCCGCGGTCGTGTTGGTGATTGCCGGCAGCGCGGAGGCCGGCCCGAAGCGTCCCAACACCTCAGGCAGCAAGGCGCAGGAACTGGATCCGTCCCGTCGCGGCGCTATCGCCGGCGTAGGCATCGAGGGTCGAGACATCATCTCCATGTCCGACCAGATGGCGCGGGATATCCTGTCGGTGCCCGACGTCGCCGGGCGGACCACCGCGCCGCGGGTGATCATCGACGACGCCTATTTCCGCAACGAGTCCACCCAGCGCATCAACAAGGCGATCATCACCGATCGCCTCCGGGTGGGGCTCAACCGCGCCTCGGCCGGGCGCCTGGTGTTCGTGGGCCGCGAGTTCGCAGACATGGTCGCGGCAGAGCGCCAACTGAAGCGTGAAGGCGTCACCGACGTCGGCACCACCGGCATGACCCGCGCACAGGCGGGCGCAGACTTCCGGCTGACCGGTCGCATCTCGTCGCTTGACCAGGCGCAAGCCAGCACGGGGATGATCCAGCGCTACAACCAGATCACCTTCGAACTGGTGGACCTGGAGACCGGGATCGTCACCTGGAGCAACGTCTACGAGTTCGAGCGCGCGGGCGCCGACGACGTCGTTTATCGGTAGCGTGAGGCCAACATGATGACGCGCGTTGTCCGAACTGCGGCCATCGCGGCGCTGGGAGTGGTCCTGTCGTCTCCCGCCGCCGCCGACCTCAGGCCCGTCGCTGCTCAGGGCGTACTGAAGTGCGACTTCTCGAAGGCCCGACGCGACCGGCCTTCGGGCCCGATGCTGACACCGCTGGTGCGGGGCGCATTCTCGCCCGTGCCCCTGGAGACGGTGCAGTTGGTCGACAAGAAACTGCAGCGCAAGCTGATGGTGCAGGGCGTCGTAGCCCAGAAGACCCAGACCGATACGGTCGAAGTCGTGGCGCGCCTGGTGAACTGCACGGGGAAGCCAATGCAGGTCGAGGCGCGTATCAGCTTCATGAACGACCAAATGACGCCCACCGAGCCGCCCTCTGGATGGCGCCGCCTTTTTCTCGAGTCGAAGGCCATGGGCGTCTATGCTGAGAAGTCGCTGGCGCGCGATCCGAGGCACTATCTGATCGAGGTGAGGACGGCGGATTGAAGCCGCCCGTAAGCGTCACCTGGGAGACGAGGCCATGAGGCTGCCGAACATCGTTCTGAGCGTGACGCTCGCGGCAGCTGTGGCCGCGCCCGCAAGCGCGCAGGCCGAGCCGCAGCGGCGCGGGCCCGTGCTGCCCGTGATCCGTGAGCAGCTGTCGCGCTACCCTCAGCATCCGCGGTTCGAGGCGCGCGGACCGGTCACCATCAGCTCGATCGCAAGTTCGGTATGGTCGGGGCCCGTGACGACCACACACGAGTTGACGACGCGAAACCGGTCACGCTGGTCGGATCCGGTTTTCAGCGACACCTGGAACCGGCTTCGAGCCGAACAGGATGAGGTATGGGTCGACCGTGATCCTGGACCGGCGGACACGCGCCGCTGAACCGGCGACGCCTGGGGGGAAAGATGCAGCTGAAGACCATTCTCCTGGCCGCCGCGCTAGTCTCCGCGCCAGCCCACGCGCTCGCCCAGTACCGCACGGAAGCGCCGACCGCGCCAGGTTACCGACCAGGCCAGCCCCAGGTGCTCGCGGCGCCGCCCCCTGAAAATCCGGAAGCTCAGAGCCAACAGGCGACCACCGCGTTCCGTCGCTGGTACGCCTCGGCGCAGCGGCCTGCCTTGCTGATCTTCTGGAACCGCGAGCTCAGCGATCAGGCGACCACCCAGTACGCCGAGGTAAGCACCACCCGCGAGCAGGTGCAGGGTACGCCGGAGAGCGGAGCCCAGTCCAAGGTGGCGATGCAGGAGGCCTATCGGCGCGCCATGGGACCGGGCCAGTACGCCGCCCTCGACCCGATGCTGTCGGCGCGGCTGGAGACGGCGTTCCAGGCTGCCTGGCTCCAGTCGGGTGTCGAAGTCGTCGACCGCACGGCGCTGATCCGTAAGATGTCCACCGTCGCTTCGAAGGAGGATCGGGCGGATACGCAACTGCTGGAATCGGTGGCGCTGGAACAGGGTGTTCAATACCTCGTCGAGGTGCTGCCCAACGCCACCCAGAGCTCCCCGACAGGCTTCAACTTCCTGGTGAAGGTGAAGCATCTGCCGAGTTCCACCGTGATGGCTCAGTTCCTGAGCGCCGCTCAACCTCCGGCGGGGCCGAGCCGCTGGGCCGCAACGCCCGGCGGGTTCGAAAAGCGCACGGAAAACCGCACCACGCCCGAAACGGTGGGCGCCCAACTGGCAGTGGAGACAATGGGTCGGCTGGTCCGCTGAGCGCGATCAGCCGCCGTTGCGGGCCAGCGTGAAGGCGATGTTGCCATCCGCGCCCTGGACAGCGCCAGTCAGGCGATCGGCCGACTCTCGCATCAGCCGCACGGGCGGCCACGCTGGGCCCCCGCGATCGGCTGTGCCGACCCCAAACGTGACGATCACGCCGTCCGGCATCTCCAGCAACGTCGTCGCCCGCTTGAACGCCACCGCTTCCGGCCCCTGGCAGGCGAACGTTGCGTCGCCCTCGTAGGCCCCGGGGCCGTTCTTGCGCCGGACCATCAGCGCCCCGCTGCAGTTGGCCGTGCTGCCGCCGACGACCGCGAGCGTCCAGCCCTGGCCTTCAGAGAACCCCTCGCCCGCCGTCTCGTAGTCTGCGCCGGCCAGCGGCGGCGGGGCCGCGCGACGGCGCACCAGCAGCGGCGAGACCGGCGCCGCGGGCGGCGGGGCGACAACCGGCGCAGCTGGAGCCGCTGGCTTCGACGGCTTGGCCTTGCCGCCGCCCTGCTGAGGCTGGGCTGCAGGGGGCTTGGGAACCACGACCGCCGCGGCAGGCGCAGCGATCGCAGCGACCGCGCAAATCAACAGGGCGGCGCGAAGACGGCTCAGCATCGCTTCAACCTCATACGGGTGGGACTCGCGCCCATCTCCTCGGCGGCGAGTTCGTCGCCCTCGAGGCGGTAGCGAAAGGCGCGGCCCGCTTGCGCCTCGGGCGCCTCGCCAATTGTGAAGATGGTCGATCCGTCGGCGCCGATAAGGCGCTCGCGGTAGACGCCCTGCCCCGGCCACGACACCGAGAGCTTACCGTCCGCGAACGTCCATTGGCTGGCCGCCTTGCAGTCGCCGTCAGACCAGGCACCCGCCAGGCGGCTGGCGGCGGCCGCTTCCGCCTTGCTGGCCGCATTGCGCAGCTCGCCGTCCATCGCCGCGAGCCGACGATAGTCGGCTTCCAGGATCTTGAAGCGTTCCAGCGCCCCGCGCGTGTCGCCTGCCGACAATAGCGCCTCGGCTTCGGCCAGCCGCACCTGGGCGCCTTCGAGGTCCGTCGCCGCCCTGGCTTGCAGAGCGTCGCGCCGAGCCGCGACGCGCGTCTTCTCAAGGTCTGCCTCTACGAAGCGCGGCAGAATCTCATCGTAGTCGCTGCTCGAGTTCGCACCCTCCAGCCGCTCCTGTAGGCGCAGCGCATCCTGCTCGGCGCGATCGGCGTCGCTCCGCGCCTTGGCCAGCTGGGTCTCGGCGCGCTGCGACATCACCTTCACGACGCCTGCCAGCCGCGCGGCTTCGGCGCCCGAGTTTAGGCCCCGCCAGGGGGCGGCGGACTTCCAGGCTGGATACGAGAGACCTACCGCCAGGGCCGCCGCCGCGCCCAGGCCGCCAAACAGCAGGCGCCTACGGTCGATCTCGGGCAACCACACGCCCAACGGGCCCGGCAACCGGATGCGTTGATCGCTACCTTCGAGCGCGGCCGCCAAACCGTTGAGGTCGGGGAATCGACGGCCTCCCGGCGAAACGGCCCGCGCGACCGCCTTGGCCACATGCGGCGGCGCATCCGGGCGCACGGCGCGGAGGTCGCTGCCCTCGCCCATCGGCTGGCCCGACAGCCATTCCCAAAGGAGCCGCCCCAGCGCCGCCTGGTCGACTCCCGTGGCGAGCCCCCCCGCGGCCACCAGCGCCAGCGGTACGAGTCGACCGCCGGCGGTGCGCCACACACTGTCGGGTGTCAGCTCGCGGGGCCGCAGTCCGTCGCCAGCGGCTGCTAGACTCCGCGCCAGTTGCGCCACCGCGACCGCGGCCATCCTCGGCTCAGGAAGGCGCCGAACCTTTCGCGCAGCGTCGATCTCGTTGCGCAGCGTCATCCCGCCGTCGGCGCGGAAACTGACGTAATTGCGACCACCGACTACGCCCGCGGTGAAGTCCAGCGGCTCGTCAGACTGCCAGGCTGCCGCCAGGGTCGCCAGGCGGGGCTCGTCGGCGCCGCTCCCGGGCAGGCACACGACGCGGCGCTCGCCGTCAGGGAACAAGGTCGCGAAGCTGGCCACGGCGCCGCCGCCGGCCCAGATCTGCTCGCCCAGCGCCAGCCGCGGGTCGTCGGGGGACACCGTCGCCGCTGCGACCGGGGCGCCCTGGGGGCGGGCGACCGGCAGGTCCGCATCGCCGTCGTCCCGGCCCATCAGCACCGCCTGAGCCTCCCGCAGGTCGTCGAGTTGGCGGCTGAACTTGCTCCGAAGCGCGTCTGTCGGCGCCGAGGCGATACGAGCCTCAAGGGCGGCAGACCGCTCGGAGACAACGGTCGAAAGGGCTTCGCGCGAAACGTCTGCGTCCAAGCCCAAAAGCCGCCGCGCCGCATCGACGTCCACGCTCACGCCTCCCCCATAGCTTCAGTATGCGCCCAGGCTCACCGACGCCACAAGCGGCCGCTGGCTCTCGACGGGGATCGTGCCCGCCGACTCCTCCTGCAGCACCCGGTCGATCGATCGCCCCGTTAGCGGATCCATCGCCGTCACCCGCACGAGGCCTTCGGCGTTGCAGCCGATCTCGAGATCAACGGGGTAATCCGCGCGAGGGGCCAGGATCGGCCCGAAGCTGAACCGCCCGAGGCTCGTCTCCGCCGCTCCGTCGCCGCGAACCTGCATGAACTCCAGGGTCACGTGCGTCTGGTCGGCGCGCGAGGTGAAGACGGTGCGTCGACATGCGGCGGGCAGGGGCGTGTTGCGCGCGATCAGGGCCTCCAGTGTCGTAGCCCCGGTCGTTGCGTCACGGACCCTCAGGCAGAGATCGGCCGTCGCGACCTGTCGGAGCCGGGTGTACGCGCCCGGATCGGCGGCGAAACGCTGGGCCAGGATCGCCGCACCGTATGCGACAGCTTGATGGGGCTGTTTCAGCGACAGGTCCGAGGCCGGCCGTCCCCAGCTGGCCGACACCGCCGCCCCAGCCTGGGGCAACAGAGAAGAGCCACCGGTCATCATCACCTTGTCGATGTCGCGCCAGTCGAGGCCCGCCTGCGCCAGGCATCGCTCGCAGGCTTCGATCGAACGCGCCACGGCGGGCCCTGCGATGCTGTCCATCTGGGCGCGCGACAGCGTGAAGTCCCAAGGCTGACCCATGAGCATAACCGACCGGCGGACGGCTGGCCCACCTGGTCGCGAGAGGCTGATCTTCGCCTCTTCCGCCACCCTCCGCAGCCGCTGAGACGTGGCCGGGTCGGCCAGGGGCGAGACGCCGAGCCTTCCCAGCATCTCGGCGTCGGTCAACTCCATGATGGCCTGGTCGATGTGGCGGCCGCCGAGCGCCGCGTCGCCGTCGCTGGCCAGGACGAAAAGGCCATCCGGCGACGTCTGCAGGAGGGTGACGTCGAAGGTGCCGCCGCCGAAATCGTAGACCAGAAGGGTGCGATCGGCATCGCCCTCCTCCTGGCCGTAGAACGCCGCGGCAGCGACTGGCTCTTCGATCAGGCGCACGTCTTCGAGCCCCGCAAGGAGGGCCGCCGCCCGGGTCGCACGCCGCTGCTCGTCGGTGAACTGGGCCGGCACGGTGAGCACCGTCGTGCCTATGTCCTCGCCCGAGAACACGCTGGCGTCGCGCAGCATCTTGCGCAGGATCAGCGCGGAAAGGCCGACCGCATTCCATTCACGGCCCTGATGATCGACGTAACTGAAGTCGGGTCGGGTCAGCAGCGACTTCACGAACCTCGCCACCTGTGCGTCCGGGACCTCTTCGAGAAGGTCATCGACGGCGCCGCCGATGAGGCAGCCCTGGGCGCCCAGGTAGACCGCGCTGGCGGTGCGGAACTGGCCTGCGTCATTGAGATCGGGGAACAGCGCCGGATGCCCGAACGCATTCACATGCGCGATCATCGAATACGTCGTGCCGAGGTCGATGCCGGGATTCATGAGCGGACCGTCAAGCCGGAGGCGTTGAAGGCGCGCGCGCCGGAGCGCCCAATTCGCGCCGCGCTTCTCCGGCCGCCCGCTCCAGCCCGCCGACTGCACGCTGTAGGGCCGGCCCTAGGCCTTGCACCTCACGCAGGCGATCCTCGACGACCTTGAGCCGCGTCCTGGCGCTGCGCCGATCGCCCTCGGCGCGCTGGAGGCGCGCAGCGCCCGCCGCCCGTTGCAGGGTATCGATCCCTCCGAGGGCGTTGCGACGCACGTCTTCCAGGACGCCCTGCAACCGCGCCTGCCGCTCGCGCAGCACGTCCCCCAGCATCCGCGACAGCTCGGGTGAAAGCACGTCGCGCAGCCGCAGGAGTTCGTCGTCGAAGTTGATGTCGTCCTCCTTGCGCCATGAATAGAAGGTCCACCCCACCGCGCCCAGGAAGACGAGCAGGAAGACGGGCGCGAGCCCGGTCATGCGCCGGACGTTGAATCCCAGGAATCCTCCGATCAACGACAGAACCATTAGCACCACGAAGAGCAGACGACGCCCCTCGCCCAGGCGTTGGACAAAGCCCCGCTTGCGCATCTCGCCCCGGTACCGGACCTGCAGGTGCAGCGCCTCCTCGATCGGCGTCCAGATCTCGTCCACGACGTCCGGCGGGCCCATCCGCATCCGCTCGGGGACGCCCATCTCGGCGCCTGCGCGGTCAAACGCCTCATCCAGTCGCGCGACGGCCAAACGGATGCGTTCCGCGTCGGCTTCTATCTGCCCCTTGAGCGCCTCGGTGAAGCGCGCCTTCAGCTCTTCAGCCACTTCGGGCTTGAGGCTGAGGCGGATTTTCTTGCCGGCGGGTTCCTGCGCCAGATCCTGGCCGCGAAGGTTGCCCAGGAGCTCTTCCGAGAGCTGATAAATCTCGCTGTTACGCAGGCCGGCGCGGCGGCCGGAGTCGCGCAGGTCCTGGGTCAGCCGGCCGAGTTCCTCGGCGACCTGCCCCTTCAGCCGGTCGAGCCGCTGGCGCGACTCATCGTCCGGCGTGGCGGCGTCCGCAGGCCGGGCCTGATCGACTTCGCGCCGTTGCCGCGCCTGCAAGAGGCGCTCCTCGGCCTGTCGCCGATCCCCGATCATTTCGCTCGCCGCCAGCCCCGCGCGCGCCTGCTCCAGCGCCGCGATCTGCCGCCGCACATCCTGGGCCCGCGGCCCGGAGATCAGGTTCGCCTCAGGCGTCAGGTCATCGGCGACGGAGATCGGCGCGAGCGCCACCACGCCGGCGGGAGGGAGGCCGGGTCGCAGCGACGGGTCGGTCGGTCCCTGGAACGCGACGCGCCAGAGCACCGCCCCGGCCGACGTCAGTTCATCCACCGCCGCCTGTAATTCGCTGGGGTCCTGCCTCACTCGCTGCGCGACGATCACGAGCCGTGAGCCCGTCAGCCGCGTCGACCGAGCCACGACGTCGGCCGGCGCCGGACAGATGACCAGCGTCTCCAAGGCCGCCGGCAGGCCGACCGTCAACCCCGCCCCCCCGGCCGCTGAGATACGGCCCGCCAAGTCGCCGGCGGGCGGCAGGGGTTCGCCCGGCTGGCGCGGGCCCACCTGCAGGTCCGGGATGCGCACGGGCGGCGTCGCCAGTAACGGCTCGCGATCCGACGCCGACAGGCCCAACGCCCAGCTCAACGCGCGTGCGCGCGTCTCCTCGTCCGTCGCCAGGATCACGATTGTCAGCGGGTCTCGAGGGCCGAGGCCCTGGATGCGGGCCAGCTCATCCGCCAGCGGCGTGTCCGCCTGGCCTCGCTCCAGCACGCCGGCGGCGCGCTGGAGGTCGTCCAGCGCTTGCCTCAGTCCGAGCCCAGGGGGCGAAGGGGACGCAACTGTACTCATGACGCGACGTGGGACCCGTTGGTTCAGAACGCGTGCATCGAGGCCTGCGAGGCGGCGCTGGAGGCCTCGGAGGCCGCCTGCATCGCCTGTTGGGCGTACTGTTCGGCCATTTGCGCGGCCTGCATGGCCGCCTCGCGCTCGCGCTCGGCGTCCTCGCGGGCCTGCCGCGCAGCCTCCAGTTCCTGCTCGGTCTGGGCCTTCAACTCCTGCACCTCGGCCAACAGGCGCTGGACTTCGGACTGGGCGTCGCTCGCCCGCGCACGCTCCTCCTCGGCGCCCTCGCTGGCGTGCTGAGCCGCGTCGCGATGCGCTTCGGCCTCCGCCTGGGCTGCGGCGGTGGCGTTGCGCGCCGCGTCCGCGTCGGACGCGTGGCTCTGCGCCGACTGCTGCTCTGTCTGCGCCGTGCTGGCGGCCGTGGTAGCCGCTTCCGATTGCTGGCCAGCGGCGGTGGAATGGCTGGAGGCCTCCTCGGTGGCATGGCTGGCGCTGGCGGCGCTGGCGTGGGCCGTCTCGGAGGCGGTGTGCGCCTCGGATTCCGCCGTCTTTGCGCCCTGCGCGCTGGTCGTGGCCTCGCCCTCGGCTCCGGTGGCGGAGTGGGCGGCGCCCTGGGCTTCAGAGTCAGCCGCGGTCGAGCTCTGCGCGCTGCCGTGAGCCTCGGTGTCGGCCGTCGCCGCCGATTGGGCTGAGGTGTCCGTCCGGTCGCGGGCGTCGCCGGCCTGGGCCTCGCTCGCCTTCGTCTCATCGAGGACGGCCTTTCCTTCCTCGTTCTGCGACTTGGCCTCGTCAAGGACGGCCTTGCCCTCTTCGGTCTGAGCCTTGTTCTCGTCGAGGGTAGCCTTGCCCTCTTCGGTCTGGGCCTTGTTCTCGTCGGTGGTGGCCTTGCCCTCTTCGGTCTGGGCCTTG
>NZ_SCTC01000051.1 GCF_004299445.1 Phenylobacterium sp.
CTCCCCGGCATCCTGGCCGGCGCCCGCGCGGAAGAAGCCGCTAAGGCCGAAGCCGCCAAGGCCAAGCCCGCCGCGGCGGGCTCCAGCCAGTAAAGATCATGGTCTGATCGCCGGGCTTGTCCCGTCGGCCGAGACACGAGGCGTTTTACAAGAGGCCGCGGCGGTGATGTCGCGGTCTCTTCTGTTGAGGATGGTGTTTCTGGGTCGCCGGGACAGGCGCGGCCATGACGTTCCGAAAGGGGGTCTGGCACAGCGTGCTCAACGCACCCCCACCACCTCGACCTCGCCGCCGCCCACCTCGGCGACGTCGCCCACGACCTTGCCCATCAGGGCGCGCGCCAGCGGCGAGACGTACGACACGCTGCCCTTAGCCGGGTCGGCCTCGTCCTCGCCGACGATGCGGAAGCTCTGGCGCCGGCCGTCCTCGCGCTCGATCTCGACCGTGCGACCGAACTGCACCACGCCGTCCTGCAGTTCGGGCTCCGTCAGCTGAGCGCTGGCCCGGCGTGAACCCCAGTAGCGCAGATCCCGCGTCGCCCGGGCCATGGCCGTGCGGTCGGCGCTGATGCCGCCGTCGGTCTGCGCCCGCGCATAGGCCTCGCGCGCCGCCGCCAGCGCGGCTTCGATCGCGGCCAGTCCGGACGCGGTGACCAGGTTGGCATGCGCCGAAATCGGCCGGTCGGGCAGATCCGCCGCCTGCGCCTCGTAGTCTTCCTCGCGCGTGAAGGCGACAGCCATGGGACGATCCTACCTGTCGTTCGACAACGCGGCCACAGCCCTGGCGTTCACCCCGCGCAGGGCGCGCCGAACCCCTGCGGCGCCCTGCCGCACCCCGCGGCGCGCCACCAAATCATGACTTCCGCGTTTGGCCCTCGCTGGAAGCCTGACCGGAAAGGCGGCTCACGGGGGTGAGAGACCTGCAAACGGAGAAGACAAGCATGGGTGCTCGCAAGAGCCTGCTGCTCGGGGTGGCGCTGATCGCGGCGGGGGCCGCCACGACCGGCTGCGCCACCAAGAAATACGCTCGCGAACAGGCGGGCATCGTCAACGCCCGCGTCGACACCGTCGAGCCGCGCGTCGCCGCCGTCGAGGGCACGGCAAGGGACGCCCTCGACCGCGCCACGGCCGCCGGCAAGCTGGCCGAGGGCAAGTTCCTCTACCAGATGGTTCTTCAGGACGACGCGGTGAAGTTCGCCCTGAACAAGGCCGAGCTATCGCCAGAGGGCGAGGCCCGTCTCGCCGCCTTCGTCGAGAAGCTGAAGGCCGAAAACCGAAACGTCTACGTCGAGATCCAGGGCCATACCGACGCCAGCGGCGCACCGGACTACAACAACAAGCTCGGCGAAAGCCGCGCCGAGGCCGTGCGCCGCTACCTGAACGTCCATGGCGTCGCGCTGAACCGGTTGAGCACCATCTCGTACGGCGAAGAGAGCCCTGTGGCCCCCAACGAGACCCCGGACGGCCGCGCGCAGAACCGCCGCGTCGTGCTTGTGGTCATGTCCTAGCAGCAGGAAGGACCGCAGGGCGCGGAGGCCCCCGCGCCCTGCGGCTCCAGACTTGCGGCGCACGCGCTTCTCGCTCATGCCCTGCGCATGAGCACGTTTCCTTCCGACGCCGAGCCCGGCGGCGGCTTCGACGCCGACGACTGGGACCGCCTGCCCGCCTTCACCGGAGCCCTGGCGACGCTGGACGATGTCCAGGCGCGGCGGGCCATCTTCTCGATGGCCGACACCCACAACGGCCGCACCATCGATATGCCCCTGCCCCAGCCGGTGATCTGGTGGAGCGACGACGGCGATCAGGCCGCCATCGCGGTCCAGGCCGAGGCCCACGACAGTGATGAGGGCGAGACCATGGAGGTCCTGGGCCTCATCCTGCCCGACGGCGAGGGCGCGGTGGCGCTTCTGGAAGACGTCGACCTGGTCGACGACACCGACCCGACCTGGCGCGACCTGGTCGCCGCCGCCGTCGGCGACGAAACCGGCGACGAGGGGTAGTCGCCGCGCGGTCTGTCCTTGCAGCCTCAACTGGTCCTTTCGCGACCACGGGCCGACACCCTATAGCCGGTCCCTCCGGAGGACCCCTTGGCAGCCAGCACCCCTCGCGCCGCGACGCTCGCCATCCTGCTGCCGATCGCCGCGGTGCTCGTGGCCACCGCCGCGTTCCAGGGCGGGGCCTCGATGGCCAAGTCGCTGTTTCCGATCCTGGGCGCCCAGGGCACGGCGACGCTGCGGATCATCCTCGGCGCGCTGATGCTGCTCGCGGTCGCCCGACCCTGGCGCAACTGGCCCGCGCGCGCGCCACTTCGACCGCTCCTCGGCCTCGGCCTCGCCACAGCCGGGGCGGTCCTCTTCTTCTATCTCGCCCTCGGTCGCCTGCCGCAGGGCGTGGCGATCGCGCTGCAGTTCCTGGGGCCGCTGGGAGTCGCCATCGCGGGCTCTCGGCGTGCGGCCGATCTGATCTGGACCGCGTTGGCGGCGGCCGGCGTGTGGGGCCTGGTCGGTCATGACCTGAGCGCAGGAACCGGGCTCGACCTACTGGGCGTCTTCTGGGCGCTTTGCGCCGCCGGATCCTGGGCCGCCTACATCGTCTGGGGCCAGGCGGCCACCCAGGCCTTTGGACGGGGCGCCGCGCCGCTCGCGGTCGCCATCGCCGCGCTGGTGATCCTGCCGTTCGGCGTCGCCCAGGCCGGCGCCGACCTGCTACGCCTCGACCTGCTGCCCTGGGCGCTGCTGGTGGCGCTGGTTTCCACCGCGATCCCCTTCACCCTCGAAATGTACGCACTGAGCCGCCTGCCCGCGAAGACCTTCGCCGTCCTCACCAGCCTCGAGCCGGCCTACGGCGCCCTCTTCGGGCTGCTTCTGCTGCATGAAACCCTGGCGCTGCCGCAGTTGGGCGGCCTGGCCGCCGTCATCGCTGCAGCCGGCGGAGCCGCCTGGACCAGTCGCCCCCGCACACTGTTGCCCGCGCCGGACTGAGGCGTCACGCCGCCGTAAGGCGGGTCATCACCAACTCGCGCCGGAACCGGAACCCCAGCCGTTCGTAGATCGCGATCGCGCCCGTGTTCGCGGCGTAGGCGTGCAGGAAGGGAACCTCGCCTCGAGCCCGGATTCGCTCCATCACGACGCGCATCAGCGCCGCCGCGTAGCCGCGCCCGCGATACTCGGGATCGGTGCACACGCCACTCACCTCGGTCATTCCGTCGGGCTTCATCCGCTCGCCGGCCATGGCCACCAGCCGGCCCTCCGCCTTCACGCCCACGAAATCGCCCAACTCGGGGGTACGGGCCATGAACGGTCCGGGCTGGGTCAGGGTCGCCAGGCCCAGCATATCGGCCGCATCGCCCGGGCCGAGATCGACGATGTCGACGTTCGTCGTCGGGAACGATCCGAACGCCGCCTCGGCGATCATCTGCCAGGCCATGTCTTTGGAGACGACCCGAGCGCCGGGGATCGCGGGGGGCTCCTGCGGCTCCACCAGCGCCACGTCGCCCATCTCCCGCACCATGGCGCCAAGCGCTTCCCGGCTTTCCGGGGTCTCGTCGCTCAGCGCGGCGAAGACCCCGTACGCCGGGGCCAGCCGACGCGCGCCGGCGCGCACGATCGCGAGGTTGGCCTGCCTCGCGCCTGTCAGCATCGCCAGGATGGGCCGGTCCAGGGGATGGGTTCCGCTCACGGCGCGGCCATACCCCAGGTTCGCGCCCAGGTCCCAGGCCAATGAATGAACCGGTGGTCCGGTGACGGAAAAAACAGCCCCCGACCCGGCCGAGGTCGGGGGCTGTGAAACGCCTGCGGCTCAAGGAACCGAGGCCTCGCCGGGATCGTCTGTCCGCCCTGCTGGCCCCCCCGGGCCACCAGAACAGACACACCGCAACGGGCCGAAGCCCGTACGGAGCCCTGCGATCAGCTCCTTCCGCCTGCGACCCGGACGTTGTCCGTTTCCGCGCACCCTGCGGGATTGGGACAAGGCGCCGGCCGGAGGCGCGAGCAGGTTGTCGGGCAACCCACGCCTCAGAAGCAGTCAGAACCGACCTGCAGAACACCACCCTGCCGCCGGATTCGACAGGGACCTGAGCCGATCTTTCCCCGAGCAGAATCCGATCTTTAGGTCTTGGTCGGCGGGTCCAGCGCAACTAGGTTGAGCGCGCGGCCGAGTCTGGGACCCTTGCGACCCGCTGGCTCTAGTGGCGTTCATGGGGATCTGACGAAGATGCAGCTGGCCCATCAGGCCGCATTCAGGCTGGGCGCCATGGAAGTGCGTCCCCCGACGCGCGAGGTCGTGTCGCCGCACGGTCGTGAAGTGCTGCAACCTCGGGTCATGCAGGTGCTGGTCACCCTCGCGAACGCCGAGGGCGCCGTGGTCAGCCGTGACGATCTCATCGAAACCTGCTGGAACGGCCGCGTGGTCGGCGAAGACGCCATCACCCTGGTGATGATGAAGTTGCGCAAGCTCGCCACGCGCACCGGCGGCGCCTTCGCGGTGGAGACGATCCCGCGGGTCGGCTATCGGCTGGCCGCAGAGCGCACCGCCGACGCGCCTTCCTCACCGAGAGCCTCCGCTTCCCGCGTTTCCGAGCCTCCGCGCGGGTCCGGGCGCGACCGCCCACGTATCGTGGTCCTCGAATTCACCCATCCGCCTGGCGACGAGGAACAGGCCTGGTTCGCTGAGGCCCTGGCCGACGAACTCACCGCCGGCCTGTCGAAGTCGCCGCTGTTGGCGGTTACGCCGCGGCAGTCGCTGCTGACCTCCGAAGTCGTGGGCCATCCGCCGGGCGCCATCTCCGCGCGGCTGGGGGTCGACTATGTCCTCGACGGCAAGGTCCGGAGCCTCGGCGGCCAGGTCAGGGTGTCTGTCGACCTGATTCAGGGTGTCGATGAGACCAGCGCCTGGTCGGCGCGCTTCGACCGCCCGATGGCCGACATGTTCTCAATGCTGAACGAGATCACCACCTCGATCATCGGCGCCATAGAGCCCGCCGTCCTGGAGCGTGAAGAGAGCCATGCCCTGCTCACGCCCGAGCGCAGCCTTCAGTTCTGGCAGCTGTTCGTCCGGGGACGGCGCCATTTCTGGCGGTCCACCGCCGGGGATGTCCGCAAGGCCGAGGGCTTTCTGGAACAGGCGCTGCAGCTGGAGCCGGATGACGTCTCAGCCCTGGCGATCCTCGCGCACTGCAAGCTCTACGACGTCTGGGTGGGAACCTCGGAAAACCCCGCCGCCTCTGTCGCGGAAGCCCACCGGATCGCGCTGAGGGCCGTTTCCGCCGGCCAGTCGGACGCGTTCGCCCACTACACGCTGGGCGTCGTGTTCTCGCTGATGAACCGGCTGACCGAGGCCAAGGCCGAGCAGCGCCGCGCCCTCGAGCTGAACCCCTATCTGGCCGCCGCCTCTGGCGAAATGGGACGCCTGCTGGCGTTCGAGGGTCAGTCGGAGGACGCCATCGCGTTCTCGGAGCGTGCGATCGCCGCCAGCCCGAACGATCCCCACAGCTGGCTATGGTTCCGCAGCAAGGCGATCGCCAACTTCGTGGCCGGCGACTACGACCGCGCGGCGCAGGACGCCGCTGACGCCTGCGCGCGGGGCGCCGAGCGTTTCCCTCTGCACTATCTCCTGGCGGCCGCGTACGCAGGCGCGGGCGACCTGGATCAGGCCCGTCGCGCCGTGGAGCATGCCGACCGCCTGGCGAGATCCCGGTCCGGCCGCGAGCAGCGGAATACCCCGCCCTATTCGCTCGAAGCTCTCAAGACGGGCCATCCCTTCGCGAGAAGCGCCGATCTGGACCGCCTCGTTAAGCATCTGCAAAAGGCTGGGTGGCAAGGTGTCTAGGTCAACAACCTAGGCGGGGCCGCGGCTGAACGTCGCGGCATGCGATCATGACCCAAGCGACCGCGCCACAGAAGGTGGCGATCCTGGGCGGCGGCATGGGCGCGCTTGCGACAGCGCTCCAGATGACCAGCCTCCCCGAGTGGCAGAAGCGTTTCGATATCACGGTCTACCAGCTGGGCTGGCGCCTCGGGGGCAAGTGCGCCTCTTCGCGCGGTGCGGACGAGCGCATCGAGGAGCACGGAATCCACGGCTTCATGGGCAGCTACTTCAACGCCCTGCCGATGATGTCCAAGGTCTACGAAGAGCTCGGCCGCAAGCCCGGAATGCCCCTGGCGACGTTCGAGGAAGCCTTCATTCCCTCGGACTTCACCATGTCCTGGGAGTACCGCGACGGCGGCCTGATCCCGTGGCCAGCCCGCCTCCCCCCGAACGACATTCCGCCGACCGACGGCAGCTACTACAAGGGCGTGCCCACAGCGATCGCGGCGATCATCGAAGAGACGCTGAAGACACTGGAGGCGACCGCCGACCTGCCCGGCTTCATCGAGGGCGGCATCCAGCACATCGTGAACCGAGCGAAGGCTTCGCTCGAGATCCCGCTCAGCGAGGGCCCGGACCATCCGCTGGTCGTGGAACTCACGACCATCCGCAGTCTCGTCTCGAGCGCCGCGCGGCTGGTGGACACCGTCGCGCCCAAGTTGGCCGACAAACAGACCGACCTGCGCCGCGCCCTGATCACGCTGGACTTCTACGCCACCGTCATCATCGGCGCCCTCACCGACAACGTCCAGGTCAAGGGTTACGACTACCTGGACTCCGAGAACTGGAGCGATTGGCTGACTCGTCATGGCATCGCGCCCGAAACCCTGGCCTCGCCGATCCCGCTCTCGACGGTCAACATCTGCTATCAGAGCCCCGACGGCGACACCTCACGCGCCGCAGTCATGGGCGCCGGTTGCTACCTGGACTGGACGCTCCGCGGGGCCGCCTACATGGGCTCGCTCATCTGGAGCTTCGCCGCGGGCACCGGCGAGACGGTCGTGGCCCCCGTCTACGAGGTCCTCAAGCGCCGCGGCGTGAAGTTCGAGTTCTTCCACAAGGTCGAGAACCTGGTTCTCAGCCCCGACAAGACCTCGGTCCAGGAGATCGAGTTCACGGTCCAGGCGACGCTCAAGCACCCCGAGCGCGGCTACCAGCCGCTCATCGACGTCAAGGGCCTGCCCTCGTGGCCGCGCCGCCCGCTGTACGACCAGCTGAACGAGGGCGAGTACATGCGCATCCTCGACGTGGACCTGGAGTCCTACTGGTCCGGCTGGCCGACGGCCGAGTTCCCGTACCTCAAGAAGAAGAAGGTCCTCTCCAAGGGCCACGACTTCGACCAGATCGTCTTCGCCATCTCGGTCGGCGCCATCCCCTACCTCTGCAAGGAGTTGGTCGACCATTCGCCGGCCTGGAAGGGCATGGTCGACAACCTCCCCGCCCTGACCACCCAGGCCATGCAGATCTGGCTGTCGAAGGACATGTACGAGATGGGCTGGGCCGAGCCGCTCGTCGGCAACGAGCTGGCGATCTCGGGCACCTATTTCTGTCCCCCCAACGGCAATGGGAACTTCCCCGGCCTTCTCAAGTGGGAAAACTGGCCTGCCGACAACCAGCCGCGCGCCATCTGGTACTTCTGCGGGCTGATGGCCGACTACGAGCCGCCGCCGCCCTTCACCGACACCGACTATCCGCGCCGCGCCGCCGAGCGGGTGAAGGCTCAATCGATCCAGTACCTGCAGACCACGATCGGCACGATGCTGCCCAAGGCCACCGTCCGAGCCGCCAACGGCCTGGGCGACCCGATGGGCCTGGACTTCAGCCTCCTGGTCGACACCCAGAACCCCAACGCCCAGGGCGTCCAGCGCTTCGACAGCCAGTTCTGGCGCGCCAATATCGACCCCACCGAGCGTTACGTCTCCTCGCCCCCCGGCAGCGTCGACTACCGGCTCGAGGCCTGGGGATCGGGCTACGCAAACCTCACCCTCGCGGGCGACTGGATCTACACCGGCCTCAACGTCGGCAGCTTCGAGGGCGCCACCATGAGCGGCATGCTGGCCTCCCATGCGCTGACCGCCTACCCGCCGCTGAAGGACATCATCGGCTACCCCACCGTACCGCGGCCGCAGATCTCCGCCGACCGGCCCCACGCGCCGCCGCCGTCCTTCGAGGCCGAGACGCCGGCCATCCGCCTGGCGGGCTGAACCGTTCCACCAACGACGACTGAGTTCAAACCTGCGGCGCGCCGGCCTCCGGCGCGCCGCTTTCCTTAGCGCGGCCGTCGCGCCGCCTTCAGTTCGGCGCATCCCTGTGGCTCCTGCGTCCACATCAGGTGCGCAATGCGCCAGCCGCCATCGTCGCCCTGGACCAGATCGAACACGTCGACGCCGCAGTGGGTGACCTTGCCGTCCCGCAGGAACTCGTAGGGCGCCCAGACCATCGCGATCCGGCCGCGCCGCATCACGACGGGGTCCCACATCCGCTCTTCGATCCCGGGCGCCTTCACGATGTCGACCGCCCATGCCTGGCCGGGGAAGCGCGCAAGCGTCGTCCCCTCCGGCCGCACCCGCTGTGACGTCAGTGTCGCGTCGGGCAGCAGGATCGCCTGCAGGGTCGCCACGTCCTTGGCCTTCATCGCCCCAAAGAACCGCTCCACCTGGGCCACGACCGCCGCGTCTTCGGCCGGGGCCGCCCGGGCCACGCCCGACCACCCCAGCATCGCTGCCGCCACAGCGAGCCCCGTCAGAAATCGCTTCATCACCAAGTCTCCCTCTCGCCCGAGAAGACACGTCGCCGGGTCCCGCCGTCCAGGGCCGAGGACTTGACGCCGGTCAAGGTCGCCGTCCGCCGCGGGGCGCAAGGTGTGATCCGTCCAACACCGGAGGCTCCATGTCGGCCCACCCACCAGGCGATCGCCGGCGCCCCCTGCGCCTTTCGAGGGTGACCTGGGACCGGCACGACCTCTCCGCACGCCGACAACTCGCGCGTGAGGCCGCGATCCTGGGCTATCGCATCGTGATCGTCACAGAGGACGGCGTGGAGCACGAGACCACCGACAACCTCGACGCACAGTGACGTGGCGCGCGGCTACGGCGCCGTAAGCACGGCGGCCGCCACCATCACCAGACCGGCCAGACTGACCAGCCAGACCAGAGAGCGCAGGTTGCGCACGCCGAAGGCGTAGAGCGGCACATAGGCCACCCGGCCCCAGAAGTAGATCTGCGCGCCCAGCACGGTCATCGTCGTGCTGATCCCGGCCACGTGCGCCACCAGCACGAAGCCGGCGAACAGCGGAAGGGTTTCGAACAGGTTGGCCTGCGCCCGGCTAAGCCGCTCGGCGTGCGCCGACAGCGGCGGCATCGCCTCGTCGCGTGGCCCGGTGTTCCATTTCAGCCCGTACTGCCGTGTCCGCGCCACGTCGAACAGCAGGATCTGTACCAAGGCCAGGACCAGCGTCCAGGCCAGCATCTTCAGCTCGATGGTCATCGACAAGTCCCCCGACCCGCGCGCCACTTCCGGCCGCGCCCGCCCCCAGAGAAAGCTTGCGCCGCCCCGCCGTCAATCCGCCGCGCACGCGCCACGGAACCCAAAGCTCGGCCGTCCGCTTTAACTGCTCCTCGCGATCCCACAGCCAAGGCTCAACACCATGTCCATCCTGATCTTCGCCGTCATCGTCCTGATCGTGGCCGCCCTCATCGCCTGGGCGGTCCAGAAGCTGCCGCTCCCCTCGCCCTTCGGCATGATCATCCAGGCGCTGATCCTGATCGTCGCCGCCGTCGTCATCGCCCAGCGCGCCGGGCTGTTCTAACGGCAGCGGGGACGTCGCCCGTTCCGGCCCAGGCCTCGCCCGCCGCGCTCATTCTTTCCAGGGCCTCCAGGCTGACGCGCCCCGCGGCGATGTCCTGGCCCAGCGCCTGGCGCTCGGCGGGCGTCATCCCGACGGCCGCCTGGGTCGTCTCCACAACCCGGTTGTCCGGCGTGCGCGCCCAGCTGCGCACTTGGAACACCACCCTCGTCGGCGCCTCGGCCTCCTCCGCGCCGCTGTCCGCCGGCGGCGGGGGCGCCACCGCCTTAAGCGGTCCATACACCCGTGGCGCGAGGCGCCCGACGCGCCATTTCAGCGTCTGGATCTTCAGTCGCGCCGCCGCCACCTCGCCGGGCAGCGGCGGGCACTCGCGCGCGATCGTCCAGGCCAGGTCGAACAGCCGGTCCGCCTGCGCCTCGCGCGCCTGGCGATAAGCCTGCGCGAACTCGGGCCGCGTCTTGAGCCACCGCGTCACGGTCGCATGCACCGGCATGTCGCGCTCGGCGCACACCTCTCGCAGCCCCCGCCCGTCCTCGATCCGCGCCAGGAACTCCGCGGCCACCGCCTCGTCCCAGGGGTGATACGCCCGCCGCGCGGTCCAAAGCGTCGCCGCCTCGGCCTGCGCCGCCTCCACCAGGGCGCGCAGCTCTGCATTTGCCGTCAGCCACGCCGCGAACGTCGAGCGCCCCGGCATCCTCGGATCGCGACAGATCTCGGTCACCGACTCGCCGCGATCGACGATCCGCCGGCACGCCTCGCGCACCATAGCCAGCTTGTGGGCCCAGTCGCGCCGCACATAGTCCCGCTTCGCCCGCAGTGCGGCCCCGTCGCCGGCCGATCCGCCAACCCCCGCCACGCGCGCCGAGCCTCCGGCCAAAGGCGCCCGCGCGCCGCCGTCCATTCCAGCCATCGCCATGTCCCGAAATGTGAGGAAGCGAGCCGCCCCGCGCCCTCAAGGCGCAAGGATCAACTCTGGCAGAACTCTCTCACAAACGCGCGCAATTGTCAAGAACAAATCACGAACATGGTCACCCGTCACGGAGAGGGGCAGACCGCCAGCGGCCAGGGTGGGGAAACCGGCCGCATGCCCCGCGCCGACCCGGGGGCCTCGACTACACCGCCACCCGCCGCCGCCAGGGCCAGTCGATCACCCCTCCGGCGAAAAGCGCCCACCACACGAACACCGGCTGAAACGCCAGCCGCGGCGCATGATACGGCCACCACGCGTCGGCTCCGTGCGCCGTGACGGCGTCCAGAGCATGCTTGATGTTGGCCGGATAGACACACACCGCATACAGCGCCAACCCGATCGCCGCGGCCCGCCGCAGCGGCTTCACCCCGACCAGCGCCACCGCGCCCAGCACCTCGGCCACCCCCGTCGCGGCGATCACGAACTCGGGCCAAGGGACCCACGCGGGCGTGATGCTCAGGAACACGTCCGGCGACCGCAGATGGGCGATCCCCGCCGCCAGGTAGACCAGCCCCAGCAGTATCCGAAGCCCCACCCGGGCCATCTCGACCTTCGCCATCGCCGTCCTGTCATGCGCCGGCTCGAGGCGCTCCCGATACGAGTACCCTGGTTCGGGACACAGTCGAGGCGAGATCCCGCATCAGGCGCTCCGCCAGGCGGCGCCGCGCCGGTCCGCCCCCCGATGGCCGCTTTCACGGCAGTGGACCTTGTCCGGCGACCAAAGCCTGCGGCTGATGGCGGACAGGGATCGTCGAAAGGAGCGCCGTCATGGAAGTCCTGGTCAGACTCGAGCGTGTCGGGTCCGTCGCGCGTATCGTCCTGGCTCGCCCGCACGCCGGCAACGCAATCTCACTTGACGTCGCCCTCCAGCTCCGAGGCGTCGCCGAGGCCTGCGCCTCGGATCCCGAGGTTCGCGCCGTGCTCGTCTCCGCAGAAGGAAAGGCCTTCTGCGTCGGAGGTGACCTCACCGAATTCCAGGCTGTCGCAGGCCGCGAGCGCAGCGATCTCCTGCGCCGCATGGCGGATGCGTTTCACGCGGCGCAGCTGTGCATTCTGTCGATGCCAAAGCCCGTCGTCGTATCGGTGCATGGGGCCGTGGCCGGAGCGGGTCTCGGACTCGCCCTGCTGGGCGACCTCGTCATCGCCAGCTCGTCGGCCCACTTCTCGTCCGCCTACACATCCATTGGGCTCTCCGCGGACGGCGGGTCCACATACCTCCTGCCTCGGCTCGTCGGCTTGAGGCGCGCCCAGCAGCTGCTTCTCACCAACCGCCGCCTCATGGCTGATGAGGCGCTGGAATGGGGCTTGGTGACCGAGGTGGTCGCGCCCGAGGCGCTTGTGGAGGCCGCGACCGAAAAGGTCGACGCCCTGGCGAACGGCCCGACCGCCGCCTACGGCGTGATCCGGCGGCTCCTGCTGGCGTCATCCACCACGGACTTCGCGACACAGACCGAAGAAGAAGGCCGTCACATCGCGCGCCTCGCCGCAGGCGCCGACGCCTCCGAGGGCTTTGCGGCGTTCCGCGAGAAACGACGCCCGCTCTTCACGGGGGCCGACGCCTGACGACGCCCATCATCCTCCTCCGCCAAATGGGATCGCCGCCCCGGCGGACGCCGGGGCGGCTTTTCCAGTCAGAAGCCCTGTTTGATGGACAGGGACGCGGCGCGCGGCGCCCTTAGGCGGCCAGCTCGAAGGGCCGGTAGTTGCGGCGGTTGCCCTTCGCCTCGCGGATCCGATCGGCCGCGAGCACCACGATGGCGAGGCCCGCGTTGATGAGCGCCAGGCTCAGGTGCGCGCCGCGGTCGCCCTTCAGGCCCAGGGCCTCGATCTCGGCTGCCGTACGGCCGGCGGCGAGCGCCTCCATCAGCGGGCCGTAGTTGGGGATGTTCCAGCCCAGCCAAGGCGTCAGATGGGCGATGATGAACACCGTCGAGAGCGTCAGCGCGCCCACGGCGCCCCAGACGCGGGTCTTCGGCACGATGAGCACGATGGCCAGCAGGCCGGCGATGGCGCCCACGACGTAGCGCGCATTGGGCTCCAGCCACGCGATGCCGGTCTGGGCCTCGGCCCAACCGAAGATCGGATGGATGTCCACGCCCACGAACTTGGGCCAGACCCAGAGCGCGACCAGGCTCAGGGCCAGCAAAGTGGCGCCCGCCCAACTCCAGATACGAGAGTGATTGATCATATCCGTCCTCCGTTTTCGGTGCGGAGACGGGAGGAATGGCCCAGCTCCGCAGAGCGGCCCGACATCACGGTCAGGAAGGACCGCCAGAGGGGCCCGGGCCAGAAGCTTGACGTTGTGTCGCGCCGAAGCTTTTCAAGAGCCTGCGAGCGGATTTTTTGGTTGGCGCACGCCGCATGCGGCCCCAACCGAATCGCCGCCGGCCGCCCGCAGGCAGCCGACGCCGCTCAGTCCCCAGAATGCAGAAGGCCTCGGCGCGGAACCGGGGCCTTCCGTTCGATCGGTTGTGGCTGAGATCAGGCCACGACGACCCGGCGACGCCGCAGCGTTGCGCCGGCGAGGCCGAAGCCGCCGATCATCAGCGCCCACGTGGCCGGCTCCGGCACCGCCGCCGTCGGCCCGGTCACCAGGACGTTGTCGATGATCGGCGAGGCTCCGGAGTTCGAGAACTCGTAGAACGACAGCGTCGTGCTGCTGCCGGCGGCGACGAAGCTGAAGTTGTGCGTGGTTCCGGGGTTCGTACCCGACGCGAGGTCGACACCGCTGATCGAGGCGTAGTTGGTGGCGCCCACGTCGGCGAACAGCGACCAAGCGCCGCCCGTGATGTTGTCGCCCCAGTACAGGAAACTGACGTTGTAGGTTTCGCCCGCGATGAGGTTGTTCAGCGCGTGACTGATCTTGGAGTTGGCGCCTTCGTTGAGCAGGATGGCCTGGTCGCCGTTGGGGTCGTCCAGGTTGCTGGCCACGAAGACTCCGTTGCCCGAAACGGTCCAGCCGTTCGCCGAGGCTGCCGGGTAGTGGTACTGGGTGTTCTCCCAACGATCGCTGAAGTGCGCGAACGACCAGCCGGCGCCGAGAAACGCCGACGAGTTGAAGTCTTCGCTGAGCACAACGCCGGCGCTTGCCTGCGTCCCCCCCAGCGCCAGCGCCGCAGCGATCGTCGCAGCGGCCAGAATGGACTTGGTCTTCATAAAAATATCCCTGCTCAGGCGACGCCGGTCCCCCCGGGTTGCTCGCACCGAGCTAGAGAGGCGCAAGTCTCACGGTCAACGATGACAGGGCACAGAATGAGTAATCGACTTCCCTAAATACCCCTGTAAGGAGAATTTTACCGATCTATTCTGAACAATTCCCCTCATCGGAGAAATCATCTCCGAGTTGTCTATACGGCGCAAGTTTAGGTTAAAGCGCACGGCGGCAGCATGACTAGCGCCTAACCTCAAGCGCGCCGCCAAGTCTCAGCCGGGGGAGATCGGCGTCGCGGGCACGGTCAGGCCGACCTCGCAGGCGACGCTGAGCGCCGCCTCCTGGCATTTCGCCCCAGTGTACGGCCGAGGACGCTCGCGCTTACTTCTGCACCGGCCGCAGCATCGTCGTCCGCGGCGGCGCGCCGCTGGGGTCATGCTCTCCGGCCGCCTCGGCCAGCAGGTCGGCGACGAAATCCGGCAGCCACGAGTTCCGCCCCGGCTTCATCCGCTCGGCGCGGTAGATGTGCTGCAGGTCGGCGTAGGCGCGGTCGAAGTTCTTGTTGACGATGACGTAGTCGTAGCTGCCCCAGTGCTGGATCTCGAGCTGACCCAGGCGCAGGCGCTGCTCCATGATCTGCTCCGAGTCCTGGGCGCGGGCTTTCAGGCGCCGCTCCAGGTCGCCCCATGAGGGCGGCAGGATGAAGACGCGGACCGCGTCGTTCGGGGTTTTCTCGGCCACCTGCTGGGCGCCCTGCCAGTCGATGTCGAAGATCACGTCGTGGCCGGCGTCCAGCGCGGCGTCCACCGGCGCACGGGGCGTGCCGTAGTAGTTGCCGTTGACGGTGGCGTACTCCAGCAACTCGCCGCGCCCGATCATCGCCTCGAACTGCTCGCGGGTCTTGAAGAAGTACTCGCGCCCCTCCTCCTCGCCCGGACGCGGCGCGCGCGTCGTGGCCGAGATCGAGAGGATCAGGCTGTCATAGTCGGCCACCAGGGTGCGGGTCAGCGAGGTCTTCCCCGCCCCGGCCGGACTGGACACCAGCAACAGCAGCCCCCGCCGCGTGGTCTCCCACGGCTTCGAATGATCGTCCGACGGACTCACCAACCCCACCCCCGAAGAGCCGCGAAGCGGCTCAGGTAAACCACAGAAAACACAGAAAACACGGAAGGAGCCGGGCTATCCCGAAGTCCGCGACCGGATTGGCCGCCTTCTGTGTCTTCTGTGGTTCCCATAGCGGCCTTCGGCCCCCTATTCCACATTCTGCACCTGCTCGCGGAACTGCTCGATGGTGGCCTTCAGGTCCAGGCCCACGGTGGTCAGGGCGCCCAGCTGGCTCTTCGAACACAGCGTGTTGGCCTCGCGCATGAACTCCTGGGTCAGGAAATCCAGCCGGCGGCCCACCGCCGCGTCGCTCGCCAGGAGGGTGCGGGCGGCGTCCACATGCCCGTTCAGCCGGTCGATCTCCTCGCGCACATCGGCCTTCACGGCCATGGCGGCGGCTTCCTGGACGATGCGTTCCTCGGTGGCCGCCTCGGCCGCCAGCTCCTTCAGCCGCGCCTCGAAGCGGGCCTTGATGGCGGCCGGCTGATCGGCGGCGATGGCGTGGGCCTGGGCCGACAGCTCGCCGATCCGGTCCACCTGCCCGCTCAGCACCGGCAGCAGCGCCGCGCCCTCCTGGCGGCGCGCGGCCAAAAGGCCGTCCAGCGCCACGCCGATCGAGGCGGCCATGGCGGCCTCCAGCTCGGCCTGCGCTTCGGGATCCAGCCCCGCGTCGTCGGCCTCGATCACGCCGCGCAGCGCCAGCAGGCCGTCCAGCCGGGGCGGCGCGACGCGGCCCGCGGTCACGAAGGGATTTCCGATCTCCAGGAAGCGCTCCAGCTGCGCGACGTTCACCCGCACCGAGCCGGCGCCCTCGCTGCGCTTGGCCTGCACGCCCACGGTCACCTGGCCGCGCTGGAACCGGCTCTGGGCGCCCTCGCGCGCCGCCCGCTCCAGCCCGTCGAACCCCGGCGGCCCCCGGAACCGCACGTCCATGTTGCGCCCGTTGACGCTGCGCGCCTCGACCGCCCAGGACCAAGCCCCCAGCGCCCCCTCGGCCCGCCCGAACCCCGTCATCCCGGAAATGGGCATCAGCGCGCTCCTTCCGATCTCGGCGCGCCAGCGCCGATCCTGTTCGTGTGGTTCGTGTGGTTCGTGGTCGAATCAAAGCGACGCTGACGCGCCACAGCGCCGGCCCTCATCGCCCGGCCCGTTCGCGTTCGATCTGGCGCCAGCGGGCGACGTTGCGCTGGTGCTCCTCGTAGGTCTCGGCGAACGCGTGGCCGCCCGTGCCGTCGGCGACGAAGAAGAGCTCGTTGGTCGAGGGCGGGTTCAGCACGGCCTCCAGCGAGGCGCGGCCCGGGTTGGCGATCGGCCCGGGCGGAAGGCCTGGGACCTTGTAGCTGTTCCATGGGCTGTCGGCGGCCAGTTCCGAGACGCGGATGCCGCGACCCAGCGGTCGGCCCTTCGTGAGGCCATAGATGATGGTCGGATCCGTCTGCAGCAGCATGCCCCTGCGCAGCCGGTTGACGAAGATCGCCGCCACCCGCGGCCGCTCAGACGCCACGCCCGTCTCCTTCTCCACGATCGAGGCCAGGGTCACCGCCTCGTCCTGGGTCGTGAACGGCAGGCCCGGCTGACGCTTGGGCCACAGCTCGGCCATCACCTCGTCGTGGGCGGCCTGCATGCGCCGGATCACCGCCTCGCGCGTCTCGCCCCGCTGGATCTCGTAGCTGTCGGGCAGGATCGAACCCTCGGGCGGCTCGGCGACGTCGCCGGTCAGCACCACTTCGCGGTTCAGGGCGTCCACCACCATGCCGCTGGTCCAGCCCTCGGGGATGGTCACCAGCCGTCGGACAACGCGCCCGGCGCGCACGTCGGCCAGCACCGAAGCCATCGAGGCGCCCGAGGCGATCTCGTACTCGCCGGCCTTGAGCTGACTCGCCGCGCCCGTCAGCCGGGCGGCCAGGTTGAACAGCGCGGCCGAGGAGATGACTCCGGCGTCCTTCAGGGTCTCGGAAATGCGCCCGACGCCCGCGCCGCGCTCGAGCACGACGGCGGTCACCTCGCCGTCCCTCGCCTTGGGCCCCGGGCCGGCAAAGCTCCACACCGCCGCCAGGGCCAGCAGCAGCGCAACGCCGGCTGCAGCGGCCCCGCCACGGAACGCCACCTTGCGCCGGCGGCTCATCGGCCCCTCCTCCGCCTTGGGATGGCGAGACCGGGGGCCGCGTCCGGCGTCACGCGTACTTCTTGAAGATCACGCAGGCGTTGGTGCCGCCGAAGCCGAAGCTGTTCGACATGGCCACGTCGATCTTCATCGGCTTGGCCTTGTGCGGCACGAGGTCGAGGACCGTCTCAACGTCGGGGTTGTCGAGGTTGATCGTCGGCGGAGCCACCTGGTCGCGGATCGCCAGGATCGCGAAGGCCGCCTCCAGCGCGCCGGCGGCGCCCAGCAGGTGGCCGGTCATCGACTTGGTCGACGACATCGCCTTGCCCGGCGCCGAATTGCCCAGCAGGCGCTCGACGGCCCCCAGCTCGATGCCGTCGGCCATGGTCGAGGTGCCGTGAGCATTGACGTAGTCGATGTCGGCGGCCTGCAGGCCTGAGTCCTTCAACGCCGCCGTCATGGCGCGGAAGCCGCCGTCGCCATCCTCGCTGGGGGCGGTGATGTGATAGGCGTCGCCCGACAGCCCGTAGCCCGCCACCTCGGCATAGATCTTCGCGCCGCGGGCCTTGGCGTGCTCCAGCTCTTCCAGCACCAGCACGGCCGCGCCCTCGCCCATGACGAAGCCGTCGCGGTCCTTGTCGTAGGGCCGGCTGGCCTTCTCGGGCGTGTCGTTGAAGGCGGTGGCCATGGCGCGGCAGGCGATGAAGCCCGCGATGCCGACCGGGACCACGCTGGCCTCGGCGCCGCCGCAGATCATCACGTCGGCGTCGCCGTACTTGATCAGCCGGGCCGCGTCGCCGATGGCGTGGGCGCCCGTGGCGCAGGCCGTCACCACCGCGTGGTTGGGGCCCTTGTAGCCGTAGCGGATCGAGACCTGGCCCGAGATCAGGTTGATCAGGGCCGAGGGAATGAAGAACGGGCTGACCTTGCGGGGGCCGCGCTCATGCAGCTCGATGGCCGTCTCGGCGATGGTGCCCAGGCCGCCGATGCCCGAGCCCAGCATGACGCCGGTGCGCTCGCGGCCCTCATCGTCCTCAGGCAGCCAGCCCGCGTCCTTGACCGCTTCATCCGCGGCGGCGACGCCGTATAGGATGAAGTCGTCGACGCGCCGGCGGTCCTTGGCCGACATGGTCTGGTCGGGGTCGAAGCTGCCCTCGATGTCGGGGCCGCCGCCGCCGCGACCGTCGACCCGCGGCACTTCGCAGGCGATCTTGCAGGCGTAGTCCGTGGTGTCGAACGCCGTGATGGCCCCGGCGCCGGACGTACCCGCCAGGATCTTCTTCCAGGTCAGTTCCCGGCCTTGCCCCAGCGGGGTCAGGAGACCGATGCCGGTGACGACGACTCGACGCATGTGCTGGCCTCAAAAGCGAACCGCCGCGCCTCGAGGTTCTACCCAGGGGACGCGGCGGCTCTTTGAAACGATTCTAGGTCGCGCGCGGGGGGCTGTTAGGCGCCCAGTCGCTCGGCGATGAATTTCACCGCGTCGCCGACCGTCTGGATGTGCTCGGCGGCGTCATCCGGAATCTCGATATCGAACTCTTCCTCGAACGCCATGACCAGCTCGACGTTGTCGAGGCTGTCGGCGCCCAGGTCGTCGATAAAGCTGGCCTTCTCGGTCACCTTCTCGGGGTCCGCATCGAGATGCTCAATAACAATCTTGCGGACGCGTTCAAGGACGTCGGACATTCGTAGGGTCCCTCAGGGGTTAGTCAGGTCATTGCATCGGCGACGGCGACGGTGAAGTCAACTGTCGCTTGGGCGTTCAAATCCGCGGGGCGGTTAGCACGTTCCCCGCTACAGGCGAAAGTCAGATCATCACCATGCCGCCGTTCACATGCAGCGTCTGGCCGGTGACGTATCCCGCTTCGTCCGACGCCAGATAGGCGCATGCGGCGGCCACGTCACCCCCCGAGCCCAGCCGACCAGAGGGGATCTTGCTCAGGATGGCTTCCTTCTGCGCATCGTTCAGCCCGTCGGTCATCGGGCTCTCGATGAAGCCCGGGGCGACGCAGTTCACGGTGATGCCGCGGCTGGCGACTTCCTGGGCCAAGGCCTTGGAAAACCCGATCATTCCAGCCTTGGAGGCGGCGTAGTTGGCCTGGCCGGGGTTGCCCATCACGCCGACGACCGACGTGATGCCGATGATGCGGCCGAAGCGGCGCTTCATCATCCCGCGCATGGCCGCGCGGCTGAGCCTGAAATAGCTCTCCAGGTTGACCTTGATCACGGCCTCCCAGTCGTCGTCCTTCATGCGCATCAGCAAGCCGTCCTTGGTGATGCCGGCGTTGGCCACCAGGATGTCCAGCGGCGCCCCGCCGGCCTTCTCGGCGGCCTCGACAAGGCCATCCACGGCGGCCGAATCGGCGAGGTTCGCCGACGCGACAGCGGCCCGTTCCTTCAGGCTGGCGGCCAGGTCCTGCAGCACCGCCTCGCGGGTGCCCGAAAGCACGACATTGGCCCCGCGGGCGTGCAGGGTCTTTGCGATCTCGGCGCCAATGCCCCCGGTGGCGCCGGTGACGAGAGCGGTCTTGCCGGTAAGGTCGAACATGCTGCCTCTCAGAACGACTTGGCGAAGGCTTCGAGGTCGGCCGGGCCGTTGAGCGGCACAGCCTCGGCGTCTGGGGCGATGCGCTTGGCCATGCCCGAAAGCACCTTGCCTGCGCCGGCCTCGGCGAAGCGGGTCACGCCGCCGGCTTCCGCCATCCAGACCATGCTCTCGCGCCACCGAACGCGGCCGGTGACCTGCTCGACCAGCATCCGGCGGATCGCCTCGGGGTCGTTGGTCGGCTGGGCGGTGACGTTGGCCACGAGCGGCGCGCGAGGGCTGACGATGGTCGCCGACGCCAGGGCCTCGGCCATCTCGTCGGCGGCAGGCTGCATCAGCGGACAGTGGAAGGGCGCCGACACGTTGAGCGGGATCGCGCGCGCGCCCAGCTCCTTGGCCTTCTCGATGGCCCGGTCGACCGCGGCCTTGTCGCCGGAGATCACCACATTGCCGTTGTTGTTGTCGTTGGCGACGACGCAGACGCCCACCTCGGATCCGGCCTTGGCGGCTTCTTCGGCCAGCGCCAGGTCGGTCTTGGGGCCAATCAACGACGCCATGGCGCCCTGCCCAACCGGCACAGCGCGTTGCATAGCCTGGCCGCGCAGCTTCAGCAGGCGCGCAGTGTCCGACAGGCTGATCGCGCCCGCCGACGCCAGCGCCGAATACTCACCCAGGCTGTGACCGGCGACGAAGGCGGCCTTCTCGACGGCGACGCCGAAGTCTTTCTCCAGCGTCCGCATGATGGCCACGCTGACGGCCATCAGCGCCGGCTGCGCGTTCTCGGTTAGGGTGAGCTGGTCTTCGGGACCGCCCTTCATCAAGGCCGAGAGCTTTTGGCCTAGCGCCTCGTCCACTTCCTGGAAGACTTCCCGGGCGGAAGCGAAGGCATCAGCTAAGTCTTGGCCCATGCCGACGGCCTGACTGCCTTGTCCGGGGAAGAGAAAGGCGAGGGTCATGCGATCCCGCTCCTAGTGAGTCCGAGGCGCGAGGGTTAGGGGATAGAGGCAGCGCAGACAAGAATGACGAGTTGGGGAGTAATCCATGAAAGCTGTGATCCGACGGGATAAGCGCCTGGTCTGTGACGAGATCGCCGACCTGACCCCTGGCGCCGGCCAGGTCCTCGTGAAGACCCTGGCCTGCGGGATCTGCGGATCCGACCTGCATGCGCTGCATCACATGGAGCACATGATCGACCTGTCGCGCCGCGCCGGCGCGCCCGATAACGGCTTCGATCCGGCCGCCGACACGGTGTTCGGCCACGAGTTCTGCGCCGAGATCTTGGATCATGGTCCCGGCTCGCCCAAGACCCTGAAGGCCGGAACCCGTGTGGTCAGCGTGCCCGTAACCCTGCACGGCGCCGGCATGGAGGCCCTGGGCTTCTCGAACCGTCTGCCGGGCGGCTTCGCGGAGCAGATGCTGCTCACCGAGGCGATGGTCCTGGAAGTCCCAAATGGTCTGCCCACCGACAAGGCCGCCCTCACCGAGCCGTTCGCGGTCGGCGCTCACGCGGTCGCCAAGGCGAAACTCGAGCCGAAGTCGGTCTCCCTCGTCGTCGGTTGCGGTCCTGTGGGCCTGGCGGTGATCGCCGGGCTCAAGGCCAAGGGTCACGGTCCGATCATCGCCGCCGACTTCTCCCCGCGCCGCCGCGCCGCCGCCGAGAAGCTGGGCGCCGACATCGTCGTCGACCCCGCGGTCGAGAATCCGCATGAACGCTGGGAGACCTTGGGCGTGCCGCGCAGCCGCGCCGCCCAGTCCATGATGCGGATGATGGGCAACACCATCGCCCAGCCGGTGGTGTTCGAATGCGTGGGCTCCCCGGGCGTCCTCCAGTCGCTGATCGAGGCCGCGCCCGCCGGCGCGCAGATCGTCGTCGCGGGCGTCTGCATGGAGACCGACAAGATCGAGCCCTCGATCGCCATCACCAAGGAAATCGAACTGACCTTCGTGTTCGGCTACACGCCCGATGAGTTTGCGCTGACCCTGCGCCAGCTGGCCGAGGGGATCATCGATGTGGATGGCCTCGTGACCGGCTCTGTAGGCCTGGGCGGCGTGGCGGGCGCGTTCAAGGCCCTGGGCGACCCGGAAGCCCACGTGAAGATCCTGGTGAAGCCGAACGGCTAACGACGCGCCAGTTCGGGGTGATCGCGAAGATAGGCGGCCGCGGCGGCCCGCAGCTGCGGCGTCGCCACGCCGTCGGCGGGCCCGACATAGTACCCTTGCCGGGCCAGCAGCGTCTGCGTCTCGGCCAAGGTCGTTGCCGGGGGCACAAGAGGGTCGGGTTCACGATCCGCCGCGGGGGCCAGACCGGGCCGGAAGGCGACGGAATCGCGATCCAGCCCCGCGCGCTCAGCCGCTGACAGTCGGCCTTCCAATTCCACCTGCTTCTCGCGCGCCGCCAAATCCCCGGCGTTCGCGGCGATGGAGAACCAGCGATAGGCCTCGCGCAGATTGCGCGACACGCCCCGCCCGGACTCGTACAGCAGGCCGAGGTTGAACTGGCTGTCGACCACGCCCCGCTCGGCGGCGCGACGAAACCAGGCCGCGGCTTCCTCGACGTCTCGCGGCCCGCCGTCGCCCTCGGTCAGGAATAGCCCAAGGTTGTGCATGGCGACGCGATTGCCGCCGCCCGCCGCCCGCCGCGTCCAGAGCCTCGCGGCTGCAAGATCCCGGGGAAGTCCCGCTCTCGCGGTTTCGTAGAGGCCTGCCAGTTGAAGTTGCGCGTCGGGGTCTCCTGCCTCGGCGAGACCGGTGAGCCTCGGCAGCGCATCGGCCTCCCCGCGAGCCAGGGCCGCCTGGACGGCCGCGAGCGAGTCCCTCGACGCCGCCGTCGCCGTCAGGGTCGCTGGCGCACCCGCGCCTGTTGCGATTGGCCTCGCGAATGGCTGTGGCGAGCTCAATCCAGGTCGCAGAGGGAGAACCGGGCGGTGCACCCGAAGGCCTTCGACGACAATTGCGGGCATGAGGTCAGGCTTGGCGGCCACCACCGCGGCCGCCCCCGAAACCGCCAGCGCGGCCAGGGCCGCAGCCACCACCAGGATCGCGCGCACCGGCCCTGGGTCTGGGACGGCCTGCGTGGCGTCCAGCGCATCGAGCGTCGCGGCATGGCACGCGGCCTCGGCGTCGAGACGGGCCGAAAGCCTCGCCAGCGCGGCCACGAGCTGGTCGATCCGACCCTGGGACTGCGCCTCGGACTTGGCGAGGCGCCCCGCCAGAACGTTGAGCGCCTCGACCAAGGACTGGGCTGTCGACGCCGAAAAGGCCTCGCCCCCAGCGCCCGCCAGACGAGCCTCGAGGCGCACCAGGATGCCGCGCATGTCCTCAATCGCGCGGACCGTGCGCTCGTCCTCAAGCCCTGTCGGGATGGGCCAGCCGCCCTCCGCCATCTCTACTCCGTCCGCTGGCGTCCCGGGGAACGCGCAGGTCTGCACGCGCATGGTGTGGGGCAGGAAACGCTCCCATTTCTCTGGGACGCCAGACTCCATGCCAAGTCAGCACTTCCATACTGCGCCAGGCCGCCAAGGACAGCTACGGGATTCGCCTGTAGCGGGTGAAGCCTGGACCTAGCCCTCTTCTTCTGCATACCCTTGAGAAACAAATATTGCGGGCTCAAGAACTGAGGCTACCCGGAACTGAGGGCTCGACAATTGACCGTAGGCGAGTTGGGTAGGCGCCAACTTGACAGTGAAGGGGCGCAGTTCTACGCACGCAAGATGGCTAACGGATGGTAAAGGCGAGCGCCACAACCTCCGGCGTCATCTCGCTCTACTTTTCCCCAATCAGGGGAATATTTGTCTCATTGCGTTGGTTCGGGACCGCGCAAGCAAAAGTCGGGAGTGCCAAATGAAGCTCCGTATCGCCCTCGTCGCAGTAACCGCCGTCAGTGCGGCCGCCCTCTCGGCTGAGGCCGCGCCAGTGAGCGGCAACACCACGGCGCAGGCCAGCATCGTCGCACCGAACCAGGTGAACGCCACCCGCGCGCTGCAGTTCGGTTCTATCGCAAAGCCGACGACCGGCTCAAACACGGTCACCGTCGCGTCGGCGGCGTCGGGCGCCGCGACGCCCACGCTGACGGGCGGTGGCAACGCGTTCATTCCCACCTCGGGCCAGGCCGCTGCAGCGACCTTTCGGATCACGGGAACGGCCAATCAGACCTACTCGGTCACCAACAACACCCTGACCTTCCCGACCGCCGGCGCGAACCTGACGGGCATCGGCTCGGAAAGCCCCGTCGCCGCCAGCGGGACGCTGAATACGCTGCCCGGTTCAGGCCAGGACGACCTGTTCATCGGCGGCCACTTCGACATTTCGCCGACTACGGCCGTTAACACCTACAATGGTACGCTGAGCATCACCGTCGACTTCAACTGATCGGGGGCCGGCAAGCCGGCCTACAGGTTTCCCGAGCATGATCCGAGCCGCCGTCATCGCCGTCGCGTTCGCCGCCGCCACGCCGGCCGCGGCCCTCGAGGCGCGCGCGCAGGCCCGGGCGACGATCCTGGACCCGGCTATGCTGCGGCTGGTCTGGCCGGCGGCCTTGCCCACCGTGATCGGCTCAGCGGATGGCGCGCGCTTCGTGGGCCGCATCCCATCCATGGGTATGGCGATGATGATGCCGGCCAACGCGCGGCTGGTGATCCAGCGCCAGGATGAAGTCGGCGAAACGGCGCCGACGGGCTTCGAGGTTGTGAGCGCCGGTCCGGGCCGCGGCTACATCGTGCGGACCAGCTACACCCGCGACGCCCTCCAGTCTCTTGACGGCCTGATCGTCGGCGGCGCCCTGCCCGGCAGCGCGGCCGCCAGCATCGATGTGGCGCGGAACCCCGCCGTCGCCTCGACGCAGGCGCTCATGGTCGTGGTCCAGTACAACTGATGCGCCTGGCCATCGCCCTGGCTCTCGCGCTGTCAGCGAGCGCCCTGGCCGGTCCCGTGATCGCCCAGCCGGCCGGCGCGACGCCCTCGGTCAGCGCTTTCCTCAACATCACACCCAAGCGCCTCACCTTTGATCGCAACCGGCGCAACGGCACGGTCTACCTGCTGAACCAGGGCGCCGGTCCGGTGACCGTGGACATTGCGCTGGTCGACCGTGTGATGCTGCCCGACGGCCAGATCGCTCCCGTGACCGAGGCTGAGCGGCGTCAAGACGTGAAGGCGGCCGCCGCGGCGCTGAAGTCGGCCCATGATCTGCTGCAGGTCTCGCCACGCCGGGTGACCCTGCAGCCCGGCCGCCCGCAGACGGTGCGCGTCCGCCTATCGACCCTGCCAGACGCCGCCGCCGGCGAGCATCGCAGCCACCTCACCGTCACGACTCTGCCGCCACCGGACACGGGCGTTACGGCCGAGTCCGCGGCCGCGGGCGCCGCGCCCAGCGACTTGCGCTTCCAGATCACAGCCGTTTACGGCCTATCGATCCCGCTGATCGTGCGCCCCGCCGACGCCCAGGTGGGCGCGACTCTGGAAGGCGCGCGGCTGGAATACGGCGAGGCTCCCGGCGACGAACGCGCGCCGGCGCGTCAGATCGCCGTGGTCGCCCTGGACGTCGTCAGGGGCGGCGGCAGTTCCGTGTACGGTAATTTCGAAGTGCGTGTGGTCGGCGCGGCGAAGAGCGCCGATCCGCTAGGGATGGCGCGAGGGGTCGGCGTCTATCCCGAGGTCGCACGCCGGTCCGTCCGGATCCCACTTACCCGTCCGCCGGCTCCCGGCGAGCGGCTGGAAGTGACCTTCACGGACGACGACACGTCACCGGGGAAGGTCCTTGCCAAGGTCGCGCTCTAGCTGCGCGGCGCCTCTGGCGGCCGCGTTCCTTGTGCTTGCGCCATCCGCCGCGGTGGCCGCTGAGCCTGCGCCCGCGAGTCCGCCGGCCAACCGCAGCTACGCCAGCGTCGATCCCGCCAGCCTGCTTCTGTTCTCGGTCACCCTGGACGGCGCGACGCTCACCGAGGGACTTGGCGCCTACGGATTGGCGACCGACCCGCTGATCCCCATGGGCGAACTCGCGCGCCTGCTGGAAGCCGACATCGACGTGGCCCCGGTGGAGCGGCGGATCACCGGACGCTTAGGCCAGGCCCGGGCGCCGCTTTTGGTCGACCTGAATGCCGGACTGGCGCGCGCCGGCGGGCGCGAGTTCGCGATCGGCGAACGGGACGCGGCGGTTACGCCGACGGAAATCTATCTCCGAACCTCGGTGGTGCAGCAGCTCCTGGGCCTGACCGTCGAGGTGGCCGACGACGAGCTGACCTTGCGGATGCGGGCGGCCGAGAAGTTTCCCGTCCAGGCTCGCCTGGAGCGTCAGGCGCGCCGTCCCGATCAGGGCCAGCCCGGGCAAAGCAACGAGGCGACGCTGAAGGTCGTCGAGCCCTACGCCTTCTTCACCCCGCCCGGTTTGGACGTCGTGCTCGACGGCGGCCTGCAGACGGGCGGCAACAACAGCACGTTCCGCTACGACCTGCGCTTCGCAGGCGACCTATTCTGGTCGAACCTGCAGGGCTACCTCGGCTCGGACGAGGAGGGGCGCGCCACGAACGCCCGGGTCATGCTCCAGCGGCGTTCCCTTGAAGGCGACATGCTGGGACCGTTCCGGGCTCGCGAGGTCAGTGTCGGGGATGTCTTCTCGCCGGCGCTGACCATGGGCGCCCGCAGCGTCGCAGGGGCCGGCTTCACCTTCTCGACCGCGCCGCTGGAGCAGGCCAGCGTCTTCAATCGCATCGACCTGCGCGGCGAGCTGCCCCCAGGCTACGACGTCGAGCTCTATATCAACGACGTGCTGCGGAACAGCACGAACCAGTCGATCAACGGCCGCTACGAGTTCCGCGACATCCCGCTGTCGCCCGGCATCAACGTGGTCCGGGTGGTGACCTATGGCCCGCGCGGCGAGCGCCTTGAAGAGGTGCAGGTCGTCAACGTCGGCGCCGCCCTTCTGCGGCGCGGCGAGGCGCAGATGGCCTTCGGGATCGTGGACCAGGACACCCCCCTGTTCCGACCCCGCCGATCGAGCCGTCCGCTCATCGGCGACCCCAGGCTTTTCGCGAACCAGGGTGCGCGGGCGGTGGTGTCGGTTAACTACGGCCTCACCGACCTGATCAGCCTCACCGCCGGCGCCGCGCGGATTCCCCAACCGGGGGGCGGTGCGCTGGGCGTCTATAGCCTGGGCGGCCGCACCTCTCTGTTCGGTCTCGCCACCCAGCTGGACGCCGCCTGGAACGGGGACGGCGGCGCGGGCGTCTCCGTGGGCGCCGCCGGCCAGTTCGGGCCGCTTTCGGCGGTCCTGCGACACGCCGAGTACCGCGACGGCTTTGTCGACGAGACGAACCTGTCGTTCGACGCGCGCTATCGCGTCGATCGGCGCAGCGAACTGACCGTGGACTCCAGCGTGAACCTGCGCGGCCGTATCGTGCCGATCTCGATGCGCGTGCTCACCAACAACTACGAAGGCGGGTCGTATGATGTGATCGCTGCCGGCCGGGCCTCATCGGGGATCGGCGCGGTCCTGTTGTCGGCCGGCCTGGAGTACGAGCGCCGCCACATGCGGCCCGCCGCGAGCGACGAGACGCTCAAGGGCTACATCACGGCCTCGACCTTTCGAAGCTACAAGTGGCAGGTGCGAACCTCGCTGGACTACGACGTCCTGCCCGACCTCAAGGCGCGCTTTCTCAGCCTGACGGTCGACCGGCGGCTCTCCGACACCTGGTCGGTGCGCTTCGGCCTGGGCCAGCCGCTGGACAACACACATGACTGGAACGTCGTCGCCTCCAGCATCTACGCCACACGGTATGGCGACTTCGCCCTGACCGGCGAGTACGACAACACCGACGCGGACTGGCGCGTCGCCGCACAATGGAGCTTCGGCCTGGGCTTTGATCCCGAACGCAGTCGCTACAACATCCTGCGCACCGGTCCGGGCTCAGGCGGCTCGGTGCTGTTCAACGCCTTCCTCGACGAGAACGGCGACGGCGTCCGCCAGGCCAGCGAGGCGGCTGCGCCCAACGTCGCGCTTGAGGGGGCGGCTCGCGGCGCGCTGACGGGCCGGGACGGACGTGTCCTGGTCACAGGCCTGGGCGCCGGCCCCACCGCGTATATGGATGTGAACCTGGAGAAGCTGGACAACCCGGCGGTCGCCACCCCGCCAACGAAGGTCCAGCTGCGGCCGAGGCCTGGCCGCACGGCGCGGGTGGACTATCCGATGCGCCCGACCGGCGGCGTCATGGTCAAGGTCGAACTGCTGCGCGACGACGGTCAGCGGGTAGGCCTGGCGTCCGTCCGGGTCCAGCTGGTGCGGCCCGGCTCGCCGCCAGTGGACGGCGTCACCGAGTTCGACGGCTCGGCGATGTTCGATGCCGTCCCGGTCGGGAACTGGCGCCTGCAGCTGGAGCCGCTGCAGGCCGCCAAGCTGCGGATGCGGCTCGAGAACGACGCGGTGATCGACATTCAGGGCAACGGCGACATGGCGCCGGACGTCGTCGTCCAGGTGCGGTTCGATCCGCCGCTGGCCGACACGACCGTCGCCGCGACCGACGGAGGGCCACGATGATCCGCCGCCTCCTCCTTGGGCTGATCGCAGTCTGGGCGACGCCGTTCGCGGCCGCGGCCGCGACATGGACCGTCAACGTCACCGGGCCGATCGAGCTGGGCTCGGTCGGCGCGGCGGTCACCGGCGACACCGTTTTCCGCGTCGACTCGTCGTCGGGCGCCGTCACCGTGGTCAGTGGCGCAGGCCGCCGCCTCACCAGCGGCAGCGCCCGGGTGCAGGTCGACGTGTCGTGCCGTCCCGCCCGCGGGAACGACAACGCCTGCGTCAACAACAACGTTATGATGCGCGTTGGCGTGATCGGAACGGTGACGGGACGGGCGCGGGCGTTCACCGCCTTCAACGTCACCATGGGCACGGCGAGCCTGGTCTCGGGCCCGACAGGCTCCAACCCGCTGCAGTTCACCCTGACACCCGTGGGCAACAACACAGTCAAGACGTTCTTTATCGGCGCCGATTTCCCTGTGGCGGGGGATGATTCCGGCCTGACCAGCGGCCTCGGCGAGAACGGCTTCTACGCCTACGCGGTCGACGCGGGCGGCGCGACGCTCGCCGGCGACGCCGACAAGGGCAAAGTGACCGTCTACCGCTCGCTCGCGGTGGCCAAGACCGCCGACCTGAACTTCGGTCGCATCCAGCTCCCGACCAGCGGCAGCAGCACGATCACCCTAAACGCCACCAACGGGAATCGCAGCGTCAGCGGCAACGCCTTCGCCTATCCGACGCCGGCGCCCACGCGCGGCGCCTTCACGATCTCGGGCGAAGGCGGCCAGCAGGTGTCGCTGTCTATTCCGACAACGATCCAGATGGCTTCGGGCGCCAACACACTGAGCGTCAACGTCACCAACAACGCACAGACCACGCCCCGCCTGTCGGGGAATCTTGGGGCCGCGGGGACCTACGATTTTGCGGTCGGAGGCAGCTTTTCGATCACGACGACGACCCCTGTGGGTTCCTACTCGGGCATCCTCACCGTGAGCGTCGACTACAACTGAGCCTTTCTCTAGAGTAGGTGGTATAGACCTCCCTGCCTGCCGCTACCGAAGGATCTTCGAGCCATGACCCGTCTCGCCCTGCTCGCGGCCGTCGCCGCGCTCGCCGCCACCCCGGCCCTCGCCGCGCTGAAGGAGGGGGCCAAGGCGCCCGATTTCACCCTCCAGGGCTACCAGGCCGGCAAGGCGCTGACCTTCTCGCTGGCCGACGCCCGCAAGAAGGGGCCCGTGGTGCTCTACTTCTTCCCGGCCGCCGACACCGCCGGATGCAACATTGAGGCGAAGATGTTCGCCGACGCGATGCCCCAGTTCGCGGCCAATGGCGCGACGGTCGTGGGCGTCACCGCCGGCAAGCTGGACCAGCTCCAGAGAATCTCGGCCGAAACCGACAAGTGCTCGGGCAAGTTCCCGGTCGCCGCCGACCCGGGCGCCAAGGTCGCCAAGGAATACGACGCGACCCTCCCGGCCGGCATCTCGAACCGCACCTCGTACGTGATCTCGCCCTCGGGCCAGATCCTGCACGTGCACTCCGAGATGAACCCGACCCAACACGTGAGCGAGACGCTGGGCGCCGTGAAGGCCTGGAAGGCCAAGAAGTAGTCTTTCGCGAACGGCCGGGCGCGAAGGCAAGACCCTTGCCTGCGCTCGGCTTTTCCCCTATGAGCGCGCCTCTTCACGGAAGGCGGTCCCTCGCGAAATCACTCGCGGCCTGGGATCCATCGTAGCCGGCGGACTTCCGCTTGCCGGCCGCGCCGCCTTCCACAACGGAAGAAGGAAAACATGGCGCTCTACGAGCACGTCGTTATTTCGCGGCAGGATATCTCGCCGCAACAGGCCGAAGCCCTCAACGATCAGCTGAAGCACCTCATCGAGGAAGGCGGCGGCAACGTCGCGAAGATTGAGTACTGGGGCCTTCGCAACCTCACCTACCGGATCAAGAAGAACCGCAAGGGTCACTATTCCCTGCTCGCGATCGACGCCCCGGCCGACATCGTGAAGGAAATGGAACGCCAGCTGTCGATCAACGAAGACGTGCTGCGCTACATGACCGTTCGCGTCGATGAGCTCGACCTCGAGCTTTCGCCGATCCTCGCCCGCCGCGATCGCGACCGCGAACGCCGCGACGACGCCCCGCAATTCTAAGAAAGGGAGGCTCATCACATGACTGACGAAACCTCCACGGCCCCGGCCGCCGGCGCTTCCGCGGCTGGCGCTCGCCGTCCGTTCTTCCGCCGCCGCAAGGTCTGCCCGTTCTCCGGCGCCAACGCCCCGAAGATCGACTACAAGGACGTGAAGCTGCTCCAGCGCTACGTCTCCGAGCGTGGCAAGATCGTGCCCAGCCGCATCACCGCGGTCTCCGCCAAGAAGCAACGCGAGCTGGCCAAGGCCATCAAGCGCGCCCGCTTCCTGGCGCTGCTCCCCTACGTCGTGAAGTAAGGGAGAGGCACAGATGAAAGTCATTCTGCTCGAACGGCTCGAAGGCTGGGGCGTCCTGGGTGACGTCGTCACCGTGAAGGACGGCTACGCCCGCAACTTCCTGCTGCCCCGCCAGAAGGCGCTCCGCGCCAACGCGGCGAACCTCAAGGTGTTCGAGGCGCAGCGCGCCGAGATCGAAGTTCGCAACGCCAAGGCCAAGGACGCCGCCGGCAAGGCCGGCGAAAAGCTGGACGGCACGTCCTACATCATGATCCGCCAGGCCGGCGAGAGCGGTCAGCTCTACGGTTCGGTCGCGGGTCGCGACGTGGCCGATGCGGTCAACGCCGAAGGCGGCAAGATCGAACGCTCGATGGTCGTGCTGGACAAGCCGATCAAGACGCTCGGCCTGCACGAAGTGAAGGTGCGCCTGCACTCGGAAGTGACGGTCACCGTCACCCTGAACATCGCGCGCAGCCAGGACGAAGCCGAGCGCCAGGCGCGCGGCGAGAACGTGATCAACGCCCAGTTCGAAGAAGAGCGTGAAGCTGCCGAACTGGCCGCCGCCGACATGCTCGAAGGCGGCGCTGGCTCGCACGAGATGTCCGGTTACGACTCCTAAGGGGTCCGATCCACGCGACACAACCGACGGCGCGGGACCCCTGGTTCCGCGCCGTTTGTTTTGCCCTGTTGCAATATTGTCATTTCCGTCAAAAGCAAGGGTACCTAGCTTCACCTGATGAAGGCCCGGGGATTGCACCACCCGGCCGCCACTCCAGGGGAACGACATGCGCCACCGTCACCTACTCTTCGCTGCGGCTTCCGTCGCAAGCCTGCTGGCCGTCGACACGGCCTATGCCCAGGCCTCCGAATCCGAAGTTGGCGAAGTGATCGTCACCGGCACTCGCGTCGCCAACCGCTCGGCGCTGCAGACGGCGGCGCCCGTCGACGTCATTGGCGGGGCCGAGCTGACGAAGTCCGGCATCACCGAGGTGAACCAGGCGCTGTCGATCGCCCTGCCCTCGTTCAACTTCCCGCGTCCCGGTCTGGCCGACGGCACCGACACCATTCGCCCGGCGACCCTGCGGGGCCTCGCCCCTGACCAGACGCTGGTCCTGGTCAACTCCAAGCGGCGCCACTCCGCCTCGCTGGTCAACATCAACGGCACCATCGGCCGCGGCTCGTCCGCCGTGGACCTGAACACTATCCCTTCGTCCATGGTGCAGTCGATCGAAGTGCTGCGTGACGGAGCCTCGGCCCAGTATGGCTCGGACGCCATCGCCGGTGTGATCAACGTGCGCCTGCGCGACGCCCGCGAGGGCGGGAACATCACTGCGACCTACGGCGAGCGCCTGACGCGCGTGAAGACCCTGGTCGACGCGCCGCCTGCGGGGGCGAATTACACCGTCGCCGACAAGGCCAACTACACGCGCCACGACGGCGAGACGATCAACTTGAACGGCTGGGTCGGCCTGCCACTCGGAGACGCCGGCCACGTCACGGTCGGGGCCGAGTATCTCGACCAGAAGAAGACCATCCGCACCGCGCCCGACTGGCGGCGCCAGTACTCGGCCACCGGCCCCTTCGATCCGCGTGAGGCCACCTTCAACCGCTACAATGCCTGGTTCGGCGAACCCGACCTCGAGCAGTGGACCATCTTCGCCAACGCCGGCTACGACGTGTCGGACGCCACGAAGCTCTATGGCTGGGCCAGCTACCAGAACCGCGACTCGCTATCGGCCGGCTTCTTCCGCCGCGCCTTGGACGATCGCAACATCACCGCGATCTATCCCGACGGCTTCCTGCCTCTGATCAACCCGGAGGTCACCGACCTCTCGCTGGCCGGCGGCGTCGAGTGGAAGCTAGGCGAGTGGGACATGGACACCTCACTGGTCTACGGCCGCAACAAGATGGAATTCACCATCCGCAACACGTTGAACCGGTCGATCGGCCCGACCAGCAAGACGGTCTTCGACGCCGGCGGTTTCGAATACGACCAACTGGTCGGCAACATCTCGGCCGTTCGCGCTTTCGATGTGGGCCTCTCGTCCCCGCTGAACGTGGCGGCCGGCGTTGAGCTGCGTCGCGAAGGGTATGAAATCTTTGCCGGAGAGCCGGATTCGTATCGCAACGGCGGCGCCCTGCTGAACGGCGCGCCCACCGCCTCGGGCGCCCAGGTCTTCCCGGGCTTCCGGCCGGCCAACGAAGTCGACAAGCACCGCACCTCGGTCGGCGCCTACGTCGACCTGGAGGCGAACGTCACCGAGAAGCTGCTGGCCTCGGGCGCGATCCGCTTCGAGCACTACTCGGACTTCGGCGAGACGGTCACCGGCAAGGTCGCGCTGCGCTATGACATCAACGACGCCTTCGCCATTCGCGGCTCGATCCAGAACGGTTTCCGCGCGCCGTCGCTGCAGCAGCAGTACTTCGCGACCACCTCGACCAACTTCATCAACGGCGTTCCGTTCGATATCACCACCTTCCCTGCCACCGATCCGGTCGCGCGCGCCCTTGGCGCCCAGCCGCTGGACGCCGAAGAGTCGATCAACTACGCCGCCGGCGTCGTCTTCCGCTCGGGCGCCTTCAGCCTGACCATTGACGGCTATCGGATCGAGGTCGACGACCGCATCGTGCTGTCCGAGAACCTGACCGCCGCGAACGTCCGGGCCTTCCTCACGGCCCAGGGCTTCATCGGCGTCGGCGGGGGCCGCTTCTTCATCAACGGCGTCGACACCACCACCAAGGGCGTCGACATCATCGCCAACTACAAGGTGACGACCGACGAGATGGGGCAGTTCGCCTTCACGCTGGGCGCCAACTTCAACAGCACCAAGGTCACCAAGGTGCCGGCCACGCCACAACTGGCGGCGCTGAGCCCGGCGCCCATCCTGTTCGACCGCGTCAACGTGCTGACGTTCGAGGAAGGCACCCCGGACTCCAAGTTCACCGGTTCGATCGACTGGTCGAAGGATGCTTTCGGGGCGACCGTGCGGGCGACCCGATACGGGGGCGTGCTGGTCCCCGGCACCACACTTGCCAATGACATAGACCTCGACTCCGCCGTGCTCATCGATCTGGAAGCCCGTTGGAATGTGGTCGAGAATGTGCGGCTGACGGTCGGCGCGGACAACGTCTTCGACGAGTATCCGACGAAGCTCCCGCCACGCCTCAACACGACGTCGAACACGCCGTTCTCCAACTATTCCCCGTTCGGTCGCTCAGGCCGGTACGTCTATGGACGGGTGTCCGTGAGCTTCTAGCCACGCCGACTTACGTCCGATTCTGACGGCGGCGCGGGCGATGAGTCCGCGCCGTTTCCGTTGGAGTGCGACCGCATGGCGCAGCTTTATCCACAGGCTGAAATTGGGTGTGGACGGGGATCGAAATATGTCCGGCCACGCCGTGATCCCGACGCCTGCGACCGCTAACGATACCCCATGGCTCTCGTCCCGGCTCTCGATCTGCGTCCCGTGAATTCCGACGTCCCGATGACGCGCGCGCCCGCCAACGTCGAGGCTGAGCAGGCGCTGCTGGGGGCGCTGCTGTACGACAACGCCGCGTTCGAACGTCTGGGCGACCATCTGCAGGCGCGGCACTTCTACGAGCCCTTTCACCAGCGTCTGTACGCGGCGATCGAGACCAACATCCGCAAAGGCCAGCTGGCCGAGCCGATCCTGCTGGCGGAGCAGTTCAGCCGCGATCCCGCGTTCGAGGAACTGGGCGGCGTGCGCTACCTTGCGGATCTCGTTGATCGCGCCCCGCCTGCCGCCAACGCGCCCGACTACGCCAACGCCGTCTACGACCTGGCGCTGCGTCGAGACCTGATCCGCATCGGCGGCGACATCGCGACGACGGCCCAGCAAAGCGACGCCGAACTGGACGCGCGAGACCAGATCGAAGCCGCCGAGCAGCAGCTCTACCAACTGGCGGAGACTGGCGGCGTCTCGTCGGGCTTCGTGAACTTCGCCGACGCGCTGCGCGGCGCCGTGGCCATGGCCGCCGAAGCCCACAGCCGAGACGGCGGCCTGGCCGGCCTCTCCACCGGCCTGATCGACCTCGATCAGAAGATCGGCGGCATGCACCCCTCCGACCTGATGATCCTGGCCGCCCGTCCCTCGATGGGGAAGACCTCCCTGGCCTGCAACATCGCCTTCGACGTGGCCCGCCACTACGCCTGGGAGCCGCAGCCGGACGGGTCGAAGAAGACCGTGGCCGGTGGCGTCGTGGCGTTCTTCTCGCTCGAAATGTCCGCCGAGCAGCTCGCCATGCGTCTCCTGGCCGAGGCCTCTGGCGTGTCGGGCGACCGCCTGCGCAAAGGCGAGATCGACGCCATGGAGTTCGGCCGCATCCGCGACGCCGCGCTCGAGATCCAGGAAGCCCCGCTTTACATCGACGCGACGGGCGGCATCACCCTGGCCAAACTCACGGCCCGTGCGCGCCGCCTGAAACGGATGGTCGGCCTGGACCTCATCATCGTCGACTACCTCCAGCTGATCACCACCGGCGCCGGCGGACCCGAGAACCGGGTCCAGGAAGTCTCGATGATCACCCAGGGTCTCAAGGCCTTGGCGAAGGAACTTTCCGTGCCCGTCATGGCGCTCTCGCAGCTGAGCCGCCAGGTCGAGAACCGCGAGGACAAGAAACCCCAGCTGTCCGACCTGCGGGAATCCGGTTCGATCGAGCAGGACGCAGACATGGTGATGTTCGTGTACCGCGAGGAGTACTACCTCAGCCGTCTGGAGCCCCGCGAGAACACTCAGGAGCACTTCGACTGGCAGACCAAGATGGACGAGGTGAAGGGCCTGGCCGAAATCATCATCGGCAAGCAGCGTCACGGCCCCATCGGCACCGTGCGGCTGTCGTTCAACTCCGATACGACCAAGTTCGGCAATCTGGCGCGTGACACGAGCCGCTACGATCCGCATTAGGCGGACATGACGTCGCCCGACCGCGCCCGACTCACGATCGACCTCGACGCGCTGGCGCACAATCGCTCTGTTATCGCGCAGGCGGCCGAGGGCGCCGAGGTGGCCGCGGTCGTCAAAGCCGATGGCTACGGACTGGGCGCGGGCCCCCTCGCCCGGCGGCTCTGGACCGAAGGCACGCGCACCTTCTTCGTCGCCCGACTGAGCGAAGGTGAGGCGCTGCGCGCCGAACTGGGCGACCGGGACGCCACGATCTACGTCCTGGACGGCCTTCTGCCGCGCACGGCCGAGCGCTTCGACGCCGCGCGATTGACCCCGGTGATCGCCACCCTCCCCCAGGCCCAGGCCGCTGTAGCCCTCGCCGCAGCGCGGGGGCGCTATGAGGCGGCCCTCCAGGTCGATACGGGGATGAACCGCCAAGGCCTGTCGTTCGACGAGGTCGCCGCCCTGATCAACGCGCCGGGCGGCCTGCGCGCCCTCGATATTCGCCTACTGGTCAGCCATCTGGGCTCGGCCACCGAGCCGGGTGAAGCGCGCAATTCGCAACAGCTGGCGCGCTTTCGCGAGGCCCATGCGCTGTTCCCCGGCGTACGGACCAGCCTTGCGGCCTCGGCCGGCGCGTTCATGGGTCCGGACTACGCCTGCGACATGGTCCGCGCGGGCATCAGCCTCCTGGGGGGCGGGCCAGAGGAACGGCCCGATCCTCGGCTCAAGGCCGTCGCGACCCTCACCGCCCCGATCCTGGATATCCGCAACCTGAGGCCAGGCGACCGCGTCAGCTATGCGAACGCCTACACCGCCACGCGTCCGATGCGGATCGCGGTCGTCGGTGCGGGCTATGCCGATGGCGTGATCCGCGGCGCGATGGGCAAGGGCCATGCGTGGGCGGCGGGCGCATTGCGACCCTTGCTGGCCGTGAACATGGACCTGTTGGTGATCGATCTCGGCGAGGGTCAGGCCGCCATCGGCGATCCGGTAGAACTCGTGGGCCCACACGCCCTCGTGGACGACCTGGCGGCCGCCGCCGGCACCGTGGCCCACGAGGTGCTCTGTCGGCTGAGCCACCGGGCAGAGCGCGTCTACCGGGGCGCCTAACCCTTGGCCGCCGCCTCCAGGCGCGAGATCCCAACGGCATCCACCGCCGCCTTCAGTTCGTCCATGGTCACGCCATTGCCGCTGGCCTCGACCATGAAGCGCTCGCCGACGAGAACGCTGTACTCGCCGCTCCTAGCCTGGCGATCATAGCTCTCCTGCGTCATGCGTCCGTTCACGACCCCGGTCTTCTCGTACCCCGTCGCTGTCTCCTTGGACGACGTCATGTTGACGGCGCCCGCGATGCTGGCCAGCGCGCCGGCCTGGCCGATGTCGGTGACCTTGAGCTTCAGGTTCGACTCCCCGCGTGTGTACTGCGCCTCGGCCTGCGAGCCCTCGATCCCCGCTGCCGACGCTGTCGAGCCGCTCACTTCGGTGCGGGTGAAGCCCGCGATGCTCGCGGGCAGATAGGCCTTCAGCGAGTCGGGGTCGGTGGCCGTGACAGCCTCGCTGTTCTCGATCGCCTTCGCCGCGGCCTGCAGCTTGCCAAGGTCGACCGAGCCTTCCCCGCCCGGGAGCTTCACCGTGCCACTGACCTGCGCCCCATCCATCATTCCGCGGCCAGCGCCGGTCAGGGTCGCGACCGAGCCCAGCACCATCGCGACAATGATGCTGATCACGAGGGCCACGAGGATCACGACGCCCGTGTAGGGCAGCGCCTTGTCCTGAGGCGCTTTCATCAACTTGGGCAGGCCAAGGTAAAGCAGGAACAGGCTGTAGAGACCCACGAGTCCCAGGATCAAGAGGGCGGGGAAGATCGAGAAGATGCCTGCCACCCAGGCTGCCGTGTAAGAATAGGCGGCGACCTTGAGGGCCTGGTTCTGGTCCTTGGCGCCGCCGAACGAGGGCGCCAGGCCGTCGATGATCAGCGCCAGCACGTACACCATCGCCAGCGACAGGCCGTACATCAGGACGGCCTGCACCACGGCGGTGACCGGCGACCACTTCAAGACGATGCCGAACGCGCCCGCGCCGAAAACGGTCATGCCGATCGCCTGGGCGATGGCCGGAATCGCCGCCAGGGGCATGATGTAGCCCGTGTAGAGGCTGGCGACCGTCGGCCGCTCGCCGTCGATCGCATCCCAGGTCGGACCGGGCTTGAGGAGAATATCCTTCACCCGCTGCACGAGACCTGCGCCCGCCGAACCCGGCTCCACCACGCTCATAGTTCTCTCTCCCAGCCCCAGGTTGGCTTCGCGTCCCCGATACCCCGACCCTATCTCAGCGGCAGGCGACCACAAGCGCTCGCACAGACCCGGCTCCCGCGGTCGGGTAGACTTGGCCACATTCGAATCACCTGGAGACCTCATGGCCCGCGACGGCGCCGTCTATGCCTGTCAGTCCTGCGGCGCCGTGCAGACGCGCTGGTCCGGGCAGTGCCCGGCCTGTGGCGCATGGAATACCCTGGTCGAGGAGCTGACCACCCGCGCGCCCGGCGCGATGAAACCGACCAAGGCGACCAAGTCGCGCCATCTGGCCTTCGAAGGCCTGGACGAGTCGACGCCAGCCCCGCCCCACATCGCCACAGGCGTCGAAGAGTGGGACCGGGTCTGCGGTGGCGGCGTGGTGCCGGGCTCGGCCATCCTCGTCGGTGGCGACCCGGGCGTCGGCAAGTCAACACTTCTGCTCCAGGTGGCGGCCAGTGCGGCGCGTCGAGGCGCTCGCTGCGCCTACATCTCGGGCGAAGAGGCCGTCGAGCAGGTGCGCAGCCGCGCCCAGCGCATGGGCCTGGGCGACGCCCAGGTGAAGCTGGCGGCCGAAACCAGCCTGCGCATCATCGTCGACGCGCTGAAGGCCGAACCGTTCGACCTCGTCGTGATCGATTCCATCCAGACCATGTGGAGCGACGCGCACGAGGCCGGCCCCGGCTCGGTAACCCAGGTGCGGGCCGCAGCGGGCGAACTGGTGCGGCTGGCCAAGAAGCGCGGCGTCGCCGTCATCCTGGTCGGCCACGTGACCAAGGAGGGCACGATCGCGGGTCCGCGGGTGGTCGAACACATGGTCGACGCCGTCTTCGCTTTCGAAGGCGAGCGCGGATATCCGTTCCGCATCCTCCGCGGCGCCAAGAACCGGTTTGGAGCGACCGACGAGATCGGCGTCTTCGAGATGGGCGACGCAGGGCTCGCCGAAGTGAAGAATCCCTCCGCGCTCTTTCTCAACACGTCCGGCGAGCGGGCCGCCGGCGCAGCGGTCTTCGCGGGCATCGAAGGCTCGCGGCCGGTGTTGGTGGAGATTCAGGCGCTCGTCGCACCCTCGGCCTACGGCACGCCGCGCCGCGCCGTCGTCGGATGGGAC
>NZ_SCTC01000002.1 GCF_004299445.1 Phenylobacterium sp.
ACGGCGTCGCGGAGTACTCCACGACTTCTCCCGAACGCACACGCGACGCCACGCCAAGCTCGAACTGGCTCATCCGCGGATGGTTGGTTTGCCGCGCCGCAGTAACGAGGTTGCGCGGATCTTTGCCGTCGCCCCCGAGTTGTCGAGCCAACAGGTGTGTTCGATTGTCGAAGTATGGCGCTTGCCCGCTACGCCAGCCTGGCGGCCTATATCGCCAGTTGGCCCGGGTTCCGGTTCCCAGCATGGGGGAGGTCAGGGTCGCGGATACGCCGGTGGCCTGTCCCGCGCCGTTCAACGGCCCTGTGCGCACCGCCTCTCTGGGCGTCGATGGCGGGGCGACTTGTCCTCTCCATAATCCCGGTTGACGGCGGACGGGCCCGGAACGTACCGCTCCCCCGGCCCCAAGCCCATCCAACAACTCTCCAGCGCTCATGGCCATCTCTCCGACCGGTTGCGGCGCCCTCGCGCCGCCGACCATGCCGTAGGCGATGGCTCCTAAGGGGCTCTGAGCCATCCTCGCCGCTTGCCTGCGAGCCTGTTGTTGCGCCGCATACACTTCTGGCGTGATGGAGGAATTCGCAACGGGCACGAGCACGTTCGCGCTTCCATTGTCCACTTCCCTGTAGGTCTGTCTGCCGATCGTCACGGTGCGTCCTCGCCGCGGCGCAAGATCCAGATCCTCAATGCGCCAGTCGAACCGGGAAAGCCGCGGTGAAGCGCCCGACATCGCAGCCAATTCTGCGCGCTGCTTCTTCAAATTTTCTTCCCGGATCATGGCGTCGTACCGATCGCCGGCAGGATCCGGAACAGAACGTGGCTGACCCCTGGGCATCCGAGCCATGGAACTCCCCTCATATGGCGGCCCGTCAAATGGGAGCTAGTCACGAGCCGCGACTAGCGAGCCTCAAATTGTCGCGTCGAACCCAGATCATGTCAAGAACAAAATAAGAACATAGCCGCAGGCGCTGTGGCGCGGCGCCGCACCACGGACCGCCTCTTCGCCGATCGCCGTCGACCACGCATCCTTGGCCTTGCGTCAGTCGTTAAGGTTCAACATGCTATGTTGCGACGCACAAGAGGCACGCCCGTATGCTCTACACGCTCTATGAAGCCGGCTACTACGCCGCCTCGCCGCTGCGGTGGGCCGCGCTCGCGGCGCGCGACTTCTGGAGTTCGCCGCTGAATCCGGCGGCCGAGAGCGACCTGGGCCGGCGCATCTACGCGACCTCCGACCTGTTCGCGAACCTGACGCGCCGCTACGGCAAGCCGGACTGGAAGATCGACAAGGTCAAGATCAACGGCCGCGATGTGCGCGTGCGCGCCCAGGAGGTCTGGTCGACGCCGTGGTGCAAGCTGATCCACTTCGACCGCGACATGAGCGACCTGCGGCGCGCCGGTAAGACCGAGCTGGAGCCGGCGGTGCTGATCGCTGCGCCCCTGTCGGGCCACTACGCCACGCTGCTGCGCGGCACGGTCGAGGCCTTCCTCCAGGACCACGAGGTGTTCATCACCGAATGGACCAACGCGCGCGACGTGCCGTTGATGGAGGGCCGCTTCGACTTCCACGACTACATCGACCACATCCGCGAGATGCTGCGCCAGATGGGTCCGCGCCCCCACGTGGTGGCCGTCTGCCAGCCCGGCCCGCCCGTGCTGGCCGCCGCCGCGCTGATGGCCGACGACCGTGAGGAGAGCCGTCCGGCCTCGATGACCTTCATGGGCTCGCCGATCGACGCCCGCCTGTCGCCGACCGTGACCAACAAGCTGGCCGAGGACCGGCCGTTCGCCTGGTTCGAGTCGAACATGATCTACAACGTGCCGCCGCCCTACCTGGGCGCGGGTCGGCGCGTCTATCCGGGCTTCGTCCAGCTGGCCAGCTTCATGTCGATGAACCTGGAAAAGCACCAGGAAGCGCACCGCCAGTACCTTGCCGACCTGATGAAGGGCGACGGCGACGAGACCGAGAAGCACCTGGAGTTCTACGACGAGTACCTCTCTGTGCTGGATCTGACCGAGGAGTTCTATCTCCAGACGGTCGATGTGGTGTTCCAGCGCCATCTGCTCCCCAAGGGCGAGCTCGAGCACCGCGGCCGCAAGGTGCGCCCCGAGCGGATCACCGACATCGGCCTGCTGACGGTCGAGGGCGAGAACGACGACATATCGGGCATTGGCCAGACACAGGCCGCGCACAAGCTGTGCCTGAGCCTGCCGGTCGACCTGAAGGAAGACTACATCCAGCCGCACGTGGGCCATTACGGCGTGTTCAACGGCCGGCGCTTCCGCGAGGAGATCTATCCCCGCGTGCGCGCCTTCATCCGCCGGATGGAAGCCGAGATCCCCCACCTGCGCGCCCGGCCGGCTTCTGCCGAGGTGGTGCCGCTGCGGTCTGCGCAGAGCTGACGTTCCCCTTCTGAAACCGCCCGGCGCACCTTAGATTCCCGGGCGATGAGTCTGCTGGGACGTTCCCAATTCTCCGACGGCGACCGGCTGGATGTAGCCGGCGCGGCGGTGCGCCTGAAGGTCAACGGTCGTGCGCGGCGGGTGTCGCTGCGGCTGGACCGGACGCGTCGCGAGATCGTGGCCACCGCGCCGTCGCAGCGCCGGCTCCCGGAAGCCGCCGCCTTCGCCCGCGAGCGCGCGGCGTGGATCGCCGAGCGGCTTGCCGAACTTCCCGCCGCCGCCCCGCTGGCGCCCGGAATGCTGATCGAGGTGTTCGGCCGGCCGGTGCGCCTGGAACAGGGGGCCGGTCGCGCGCGCTGGATCGAGCCGGTCGACGGCTCCACGCCGCGCATCGCCGCCATGGGCGAGGGCGAGGGCTTCAGCCGAGCCGTGATCCTGGTGATCCGCAAGCGGGCCCTGGAGGTGCTGACCGAGCGCACGCGCCACTACGCGCTGAAGCTGGGCGCGCCGATGCCGGCGGTGAGCGTCGCCGACGCCAAGTCGCGCTGGGGCTCGTGCAAGCCCGGGCCGCGCGGCGCGGCCGGCGTGATCCGCTATTCGTGGCGGCTGGCGCTGGCGCCCTTCGAGGTCGCCGACTATGTGGCTGCTCACGAGTGCGCCCACCTTCTGGAGCTCAACCACGGGCCACGCTTCTGGGCCCACGTGCGGGCGCTGGTCGGCGACGAGCGCCGCTTCCGCGCCTGGCTTCGGGCTGAGGGGGCCCGTCTGCACGCCTTCGGAAGATAGCCCCTAGTAGGGCGGCTCTTCCTTGCGACGCGGCTCGGTCTTTTCCCTGTCGCCCCGGAAGAAGTCGGTGACCCCTTCGATGATCTTGCCGATCGGATTGCCGTCCTCGTCGGTTTCCTCGATCGGGGGAGGCGGAGGCTGGCCGCCCGGAATCGGCTGAACCTTCAGGCGGGGCAGCGCGGCCGTCATGTAGTCGCGCCAGATTCCGGCCGGCGCGCCCCCGCCGGTGACCCGGCTCATCGGCTTGTTGTTGTCCTTGCCGACCCAGACGGCGGTCACGAAGCCGCCCGTGTAGCCCACGAACCAGGCGTCCCGGTAGTCGCTGGTGGTGCCGGTCTTGCCTGCCAGGTCATAGCCCGGGACGTTGGCTCGCGTGCCGGTGCCGCTCGTCACGACGCCCCGCATCATGGAGACGATCTCGCTGAGCGCCGGCTGGCCGATCACCGGCGTTCGGGTGGGGCGATACTCGTACAGAACCCGGCCGCCGCGGGCGGTGCGGATGCGCTCTATGCCATAAGCCTTGGCGGCCGAGCCGCCGTTGGAGAAGGGCACATAGGCCTGGGCCATCTCCAGCGGACTGACCTCGACGGCGCCCAGAGCCATCGACGGGTCCAGCTGGATCGGCGAGGTGATGCCCATGCGGTGGGCGGTGGCCGCCACGTTCGAGGTGCCTACCTTGCTGGCCAGGTCGGCGGCCACGGTGTTCACCGATTGCGCCATGGCGGTGCGCAGCTCGATCTCGCCCAGGTACTCGCCCGTGTAGTTGCGCGGCTCCCAGTTTCCGATCTTGATCGGCTGGTCGACCACCGCGGTGAAGGGCGTGTAGCCGGCCTGGAGCGCGGTCAGGTAGACGAACGGCTTGAAGGCCGACCCCGCCTGGCGTTTGGCCATCGCCGCGCGGTCGAACTGGCTCTGCAGATAGCCGGTCCCGCCGACGTAGGCGCGCACCCGGCCCTCGCCGTCCAGCGACACCAGCGCGCCCTGCTCCACGCCCTGGCCCTTGGCGGCGGCGACGCCGCGGGTGAGCGCCTGCTCGGCGCTGGCCTGCAGCGGCAGGTCCAGCGTGGTCTCGACGACGAGATCCTCGGTTGGCTCCTCTCCAACCAGAACGCGGACCTGATCGTCGACCCAGTCCACGAAATACTGCGCCCGCTGGTTGGCCAGGGTGGAGTTCACCCGCACCGGCGTGCGCACGGCCTCGGCGCGCTGGGCCTCGGTGATGAAGCCTGCATCGACCATGGCGTAGAGGACGATGTTGGCCCGCTCGGCGGCGTTCTTGGTCGAAGCGGCAGGCGAATAGCGCGACGGGCCCTTCATGATGCCCGCCAGCATGGCGCTCTCGCCCAGGGTCAACTGGGAGGCGGGCTTGGAGAAATAGCGCTGTGAAGCCGCCTCGATCCCATAGGCGCCGCCGCCGAAATAGACCCGGTTCAGATAGGTCTCGAGGATCTGCTTCTTGGAGTACTGCACCTCCAGCTTGACCGCGAGCACCAGCTCCTGGGCCTTGCGGCGATAGGTCTGGGTTGTGTCGAGGAAGAGGTTGCGGGCCAGCTGCTGGGTGATGGTCGAGCCGCCGCGCAGGGGCCGGCCCTCGCCCCTGTGTTGCATATTGTAGATCTGGCTGCGCGCGATGCCCCACGGATTGAACCCCGGGTGCCAGTAGAACCAGCGGTCCTCGACGGCGATGAACGCCTGGGGCACGTGCTTGGGCAGCTTGTCCAGCGACACGGCGGGCGCAGCCTGGCTCCCACGCACCGAGAGCAGCGCGCCCGATCGGTCGAGATACGAGATCGACGGCGCGCGCTTGGCCTCGTCCAGCGACGAGATGTCG
>NZ_SCTC01000052.1 GCF_004299445.1 Phenylobacterium sp.
GAGCTAAAGGCCGGTGAGCGCCCGGCCTTTGGCACTCTGAGCGCACGAGAAGCAGGTCGTCTCGCTGGCCTACTTCAACGCCGCAGGTCGGATCCGTCCCAGCACCGCTAGATCACATCGTTTGTGCAACATGATTTGATGTTGATTGGCCTGCAAGGCCGTGCCACGGTTTCGCATGAGGGGGCGGTAGACGCTGCCTTGTGCCCGAACCGGCCCCGCCGTGCTCCGGCCCTCGCGGAGACCAAATTCGATGTCGACCCTAAGTTCTGCCGGAAGCTGGCGAGACCCCATCCCGGACAACATGCACACCACCATCGTGGTCGCCGCAGGCGGCCTTGGTGTTGTTGGCCTGTTCGGCGCCTTCACGGCTCATGCCGATGTTGCGGTCATCACCGCAGCGTGGGCGGGCATGTTCGTGAAGCTCGGCAGTCAAGCCGGGCATTCGATGAACAAGGACACCTGCCTCAAGGTCGCCACCGGCGTTATCGTCGGGATCGGTGGCCTTGCTGCTGGAGTGAAGGTGGCCAACACTTGGCTCGCCTACACCGGTGTCGGGACCATTCCGGCGATGATCTGCAACGCTGGAACCAACGCTGGCATGACCTACATCATCGGACGTTCTGCGGCGCGTGTGTTTCTTGCGTCGGACGCCGGGACGTCGGTCGAAGAGATGATCCGAGCGATCATTCGCCTCTTCTCGCCACCGGGCCACCGTCACTGACGCATGATGGAGTCTACGACTGGGCTGCGCCCTGGCCAGGCGCAGCCCCTTTTATTTGAGCAGCCGCTCGCAGTACCACGGCAGCGCCGCGATCGCCGCTACGGCATCGGGTGACTGGCGCGGTATCGGCAGCACCACGGTTACGGGCGCGTCTCGCGCCGCCACGGCCTTGGCGTTCGCCCGCTTGCGCCACGCGGCCATGAACACCCAACGCCCGAGCAACAGTGCCAAGCCTATCCAGAACAGCAGGGCGGGGATCTCCATCCCCGGCTGCGCGCCGTACTTGAGCGCGCCCCACGCGCCGACACCGAGGATCGTCGCGCCAAGCATCTGCCGCCATGCCGGGATGCGCAGCTGCTGCCTCGGCGACGCGCCGGACATGGCATCCCAATCGCGCTTCCAGTTGCGGTACTCGGTGAGGCGATTGCCGGCGTTGACGCTCATGCTGGTGACGACGATCGCGGCGAGCGCGATCCACCATCCGACCTGACCGGTGAAGGCCGCGTAGATCGACCACAGCATCAAGCAGAACACGGCGACCAGACTCGCGATGTTGCCGACCAGGTAGGTGAGAAGGCTGGGGCGGCTCATGACTGCGTGAACCTGGCCAGCAGGTAGTTGCGATCGCTGTCCTTGAAGCGCCGCCCCGCCTGAAACCACACGCCGGTGACGTTGCCCGCGTTGGCGGCCCCGCCGGTGCGAAGGATGCGCCCGAAGTCTCCGGGTTCGATCTCGTAATCCATGGCCTCGCTGTAGCCGTCGCTGTAGGTGCTTCCGCTGTTCACGCCACGATTGCGGCCCCAGCTCTCGTTCGAACCCCAGCTCGATCCGCTGTGGCCGCCACTACTCCCCTGCCCATTGGCGGCGCTCGACCAGCTGCTCCCCGAGCTGCCGCCGCGGTTGCTGCCCGCGCCGCTGTTCATGCCGCGCGAATAGCCCTGCGACTCGCCTTCGCTGTAGCTCGCCCGCCGTTGCAGCGAGCGGCCGATCGTCTCAGCCGCGAAGCGGTTGGTCTCGGGGTCGGCGTTGTTGTGGAAGACCTTAGTGAGGAAATTCGCGAGCAGCATGTCGGCGCGCGGCTTACCGTTCTGCCCGCCCATACGGGCGTAGTAGGTGGGCAGCGACTGGCTGAGGAACACCGTACACGCCAGCGACGAACGGCAGGTCGACTGAAAGTCGGCATCGAACGAGTTGACGAAGTAGTGCGCCTCGTCAGCGAACAGGAACACCGGCCTCTGACGGTGCTGAGGGTCGAGCCCGTTGCGGGCCAACACCGCACGCTGCCACATGTACTTGAAGAGCTGCTGGGCGATGATGCCGTCCTCGTTCCAGGTCAGCGCCGACATGTCCATGACGATGATCGCGCCGTGGAAGGTGAGCTCCGGCACCACGTTGGTGCGGGTGCAGAACACGTCGTGCAGCCGACCGCGATTGAAGCGGTCGAGCGTGGTCGAGAGCGAGATCGCGATGTTGCCGCGCGTGCGGTTGTCGAGCTGAGCGTACTCGTCGTGCCAGTACGCGGCGGTCTTCTGGAAGTCGTCCTCAGCCATGGGCGAGACGACGCCACGACGCGCCGCTGACAGCGCCTGGAACATGAAGGATGAGGACTGCCAGTCCGGGTCCTTGAGCTGCTCCAGCGATTTGGGTGCGGCACCGACGAAGCGGATGATGTCCGGGATGCTGACCGTGCCGGTCGCCGCATAGAGCACGGGCACGGTGTTGCGCAGGAGCTGACGGGTGGCGTCTTCCCAGAAGGCTTCGCCCTGCGAACCCGCATTGGGGTTGGAGAGCCGCGCGGCTTCCAGGATGCGCATCAGGCATTCGATGACGCTGCCCATGCCGGCGGCGCCCTGGCGGGCGAGCTCGTAGGTGATGAAGTTGAAGCCTTCTTGCGCGCCGAACACGACCACCGAGTTGGCGCGGCCGTTGGCCTGCGCATACCCAACCCACCGCTCCACCTCGTCGGGCTTGGCGCAGAGCACCAGGCCGCCCATGCCGGCGCGAAGATAGGCCGAGGCCAGCGCCACGCCGCTACCCGAGGTCTTACCGGACCCGATGCCGCCGAACACATGCACGCCCTGGACTGCATCGCGTAGCGTGAAGTGATCACTGGCGCTCAGCTGAAGCAGCGGCGTGTCCAGATCGCTGATGAAGCTCATGACGTTCCCCCACCCATCCCAAGCTTGGCGCGTGAGAAGGACGGCGCGGAGTCGATTCAACCTAGAGGAGTCTTTGCTATGCCTAAACACTCCAGCGCGATTACCTCACTCCACGGCCAGGGAGGCGGGCGTGAAACGCAGGTTCGATCTCGGCGAGTTCCTGTTCGGTCAGGGGCGCGAGGCAATTGAAGACGTCCGCGCCAAGCTGATCGACGAGGCCTGGTTTGGCAGGCGCAGTGCCGCGCCGCGAAGCCCCGACGTCGCGCTCGGCTGGGTGACCGAGCACGACGCCGAGGCACGCGCTCACGCGCCCGACGCGCCCAGGACCACATTCGACGAACAATGGGCGCCACGCCCACCGGGCGGCGACGCTGACCCGGACCACGGCATCGACCGCTAGCGCGAGAAGGGGGGACGAAGATGTTCGAGGGAATCCCGCTGCCCATCTGGGCAAAGTTCACGATCTGCGTGCTTGCCGATCTGTTCGACATGACCTTCGGCCGGCTGATGCTGGGCGTCAGCATCCTCACCGATGTCGGCAGCGCCCTGATCATGTTCCTGCTGTGGGGGCCGCTCGGCCTGCTCTCCATCTGGGAGACGGCCGACGTCACCGAGCAGTTCGACGGCTTCGTGCCCAGCAACACGCTGATCGCCTGGGCGGCGCACCGCAAGCATCAGCAAACGTAGGAAGCGTTCGGAGATGTGGAACGCGGAGATGAAACCGCCAAGCTTCGGCGCTTGGATATTCCTTGCTGGCGTGACGGTCGCATTGCTGGCTGACGCGGTTCATGTAGACGACGAGCTCATCCTTGGATTGCTCGGTACGGTCGGCTTCGGCTGGGCCGCCATGGACATCGGCGGCTGGATTCAGCGCTGCATCAAAGTCGGCGTCTGGCGGCGGCCGTCGTAGGACTCACCACAACCGCTGCGCAAAGGCCCGCTCTTCGGGGCCGAGAACGTGCTGGTAGATCGCCGTGGTCTCAAGCCGCGCATGGCCCATCCAGCGCTGGGTGAGCGCCGGGGGCACATTGTGCTCGGCATTGGCGATACCGAAGCCATGGCGCAGGCCCTTGGCGGTCGCCTGCGTTCCGCACACGCCGGCCTCGCACATCAACCGCTTCACCGTCCGCCAGCCGGTCTGGCGGCACCAGGTCCATAGCGGCGCGTCGAGATCCCTCTCGCGTGCGATCTCCTCAAGCCGCGCCATCAACTCCACCGGGACCGGCACCGCGCGAAACACCCGCTTGCGCCGCTTGAGTGTGCGCAAGATCACCCGGTTGGTCTCTGCGTCGAGGCTGGCGCGGGTGACGGACAGCGCCTCGCTGATCCGGCACCCGGTGAAGGCCAGCAGCTCCGCAAACGCCCGCACCGTCAGAGGCTCGCGCGCCGCGGCCTTCAGGAAGCGTTGCCGCTCGCTCGCACAGAGATATTTGCGGCTGCCGCCTGCGTCGTAGAGCGCCTCGACCCCGTTTGCAGGGCGGGTCATCGCGCTCCTCCCGCTGCAACAGAATGCGGAGAAGTGGTGCAAGGCCGTATCGCGCGCGCAGGCGCAGAAACCAGGGCGCTGCAGGTGCGAATTGGTGGCGTGACGAAAGACTGTTCTTCCATGTTCAAAGCGAACATAGATTCGATCAATCAAGGCGTTCGACGCAACAGAACTCCGCATTCGGTTACATTTTGCGCGTGTCTATTCTAAGGCATGAGGCGATTTTACCATGCGGATGCATCTCATCGCAGTCATCGCGATGTTCTTGGCGACCAATGCAGGCGCAGCGGCGGCACAGACCCGCGATGCAGCCGTGCAACGCGCCAACCGCATGGCCTACGAAGCCGCGATGAAGTGCTTTGTGACCGCCGGTGCCGCCTCTGGTGAACGCGAGGACGCCGGTGATCGAGCGGCCGCTGCGCGATACGAGCAAGCGGCCCGCAGGTCGTTCGACACCGCATCACGGCTGGGCGAGGTGCTGGGCTACTCTGGAAGTCGGATCAACCAGGACTTTGGACTCGCGCAGACGCGCGAGCTCCCGAAACTGGTCGCAGATGCGACCTACAACCGAAATGCTGCCGCCACCTGCCGCGCCATCGGGCTGATGTAAGCGCCGTCAGATCGCGCGTGTCGGTGCGGGTCCTGGTGACCGGGAAGGAGCGAGGCCATGATCGGCATGCAGCGCCTCCGCTACCTGAACACGACCCAGCGCGGCGATGACATCCGGCGGGAAGCCAACAGCTGACCCCTTCGGTGCGTCCGCGCCAATTGGATCCGCCTCACTGTGTGGCGCCGGCTCTCCGCGAGACTGCGAGTGCTGCTGCAACTGCGCGGCGAGAGACTGCCGGGATTGCTTCATCCCATTCAGCATCGAACCGTACTCGGGACTTCGATCGGCGCCGTGCGTTCCGGCATCTTCCAACTGCTCGATCGCAAGGTTGGCTGCGCGCAGGTCGCCCTGCGGCGTGCGCAGCGCCTGCGCCTCCTCGATGGCCTTGCGTCGCGCGGCCTCGCGCTCACGGTAGGCTTCCTTCTCCGCCTCCGACGAGAACTCGAGGTAGGGGTCGAAGATCTTCCGCTCGTAGAAGTCGGTGACGAAGCTGGTCACCTTCGCGCGTGCGGCCTCGCTGGCGGACCCTAGTTCGGTGGCGGCGCGTGCGGCGACTCCGGAGCTGGCCGCCTGGGCATGCTGCGCGAGCGTGGTTGCGGTGGCGACACAGGCGGCGACCCTGGTGCCCATGGTCGCGAGCGCACCGGAGCCGGCGCGTTCGATCTGAGACTTGAGGGCGAGCAGCGCGCCAAGCTGCGCGTCGGCCTGGCCGATCAGCGCGGGGTCACCTCCCTGGCTGCGAAGCTCGATGAGATTGGCGGAAAGCTCGCTCTGAGCGGCCGATACCTGCGCCGCGAGATTTTCGCGGAGGCTAGCCTCCGGGTCGCCCGGCTTCGCCGGCCGACCCTCAACTGTCATTTCGGGCGCTATAGACTAATCCTGGTGAGTTATTATACAACTAAAGATAGTATGTCATAGTTAAGATTTCGTTAAAACTCCCTCCGGTGGGGAACTCATGGAGCAGGCATCGATGCTTTTACACCTACCTCGGCTCCAGAATCCGGTGCCAGCGACCCACATGTAACAAAAACGTTCTTCCGAGGCGGCTTGCGCTGGTCATGTTGGCCCGCGAAATTGATAACGCAGCCGACGGAGCTAGCCATGCACAAGCCGCAATGGAAACATCTCTGGTCATGCGCGATCATATCGATCCTAGGGCTCACCCCAACAAGCGTACTGGCCCAAAGACAGTTTTATGCCTCTGATGCTTATGGGAGCATAAGCTCCTACGTCCTCGGAGAGATTGTCGACGACACGGTGGTGGACGCGACGGAGATATCGAATTCATATCGAATCACGACCTACTCGGTAACATCACTATCCGCCATTGACTATAGAAACACGTTAGTTACGGATGAATTCGGTCAATTAACTATCCGCTCCGATCGCCAAGGATTTGTCGTAAAGTCAGATCACATACATATAGACACTAGTCCCGAGAAAGATTTTCTCGTCGAGGGATTCATGTCGCTAAGATTGAATCCGGACGACGAGTTCGTACGTCTCCCGATTTCAAGAACGTCAGATTCGTTCGTCGAGTTTCTTGTTTCTGATTACTTTAGCGTGAACATTGACCGCGAAGACCCGACTCGAATTTACGCCGAGTACAATTCACCCTACGGCCGTAGAGTGATAGACATCGCAAAGCTGGGTGGATATACCGGTTTCAATTGGCTTCAAGTCATAGATAATTTGCCTTGCCCGAGTCCTTTTCGCGGGAATCGCTCACCTGATACTATGGTATGCACCAACGGAATTGATCCCATCAAGGATCCGTACCCAGGCGGATGGACATATGACACCCCAGTCTACGATCCATACCCTCGATATTACTATCAGGATTTCGTCAATAATCAGTCGCAGGGTCCGAGTATATTTTTTGAAGACCGCCCATCAAACCCCTGCCTATTTGGCAGCATCCATCAAGACATCATAGATTCAAAGTGCGGGGGCCAAACAGCTGCTGCGGGTGAATACATGGAGTTCACCACTAAATTCGTCGGAGTTAAACCCAATGGACACTATGATACGTTTAGTGAATTTCGATGGGCCTCAAACTACAACGGCACTGTGGGTGGCGGGGCATGGCAGCTCCGAGGGTTGCTGGAAGCGGACCCGGGAAGCGGCACCGGTGGCGCCTTCCTGCTGGACACTTCGGCGGTACCCGAGCCCCTAGCCTGGGTGACCGCTGTGAGTGGCTTCGGGGCAGTAGGATTGTTCCTACGGCGCGCGCGGCAGCGCCGGTTTAGCGTCTATTTCGCCCTCACAACCAAGACTCGTCGCAAGGGAAATTTCTGAGAGGGCTCGTGCAAATCTACGGTCAGTTCCTTGCCTTTGTCGTCGCGCAAGTGCCACTCGGTCCCTACGCGAGCTTTGATCGCACCCTGCGGCAGTTCTACGGTGAGACGCAGTATCGGCTGCCACAACAGAGAGTTGGCCTGAAAGCCTTTGTACTCGGAGCTTCTGACAATATAGACCCGCGCCACCGGGTAGCCGCTTTGGCAGCCAAGCTTGGTTTCCATGCCCTCCCAGTTGTCCATGAGGCCCATCGTGGGCCCCTCCACCTCCACAAGTCGTAAGTCGCGTTCGCCGCTGGGCGGATCCTTGAAAGCAGCAGAGCGACCTCGCGGATCAGGGCGAGCGCGCACCTCGGCGCTCCAAACGGTCAGGCTTTCACATTGAACCAAAGGAAGACCAGATGCAGCAGCCCTGCTGCCCGCGCCCATGAAACCCGCCACAGTTAATATCGATAGGCAAAATATGTAATTCACATGCATATAGTTGCATATTAGCGATAATTACTGTTGTAATACTATAACATTTCTAGGACACTGTCGATGTATAATTGCGGTTGCGCATTTGTGCGTGAATTTGGCTTTATCGAGGCGGCCTTCGCCGCCCCGTTCCGCGTCAATACTCCGACGCCAGCATAAGGGTCATCACCCTCATGGTGACGGTTGGGTCCGAGGGTCCTCCGAGCCGTGGACCATGTCACGGTCGTAGGCGTCGATCTTCCAGAACAGGTTCTGCCCCGCGAGGTTGATCGAGCCGAAATCGTGCTCGCCGTAAGGGTCATTGTCCTCGGTGAAGTCTGAGAAGCTCCGCACCGCGGCCAACGCCATCTGGATGAACTCCGGCCCCTGCGCCTGCACGCCACAAGTGAGGAACCACTGGCCGGGGACGCGAAGGTTCCCGGCGCGGAACGCATCGTTCAGATCCCGGATGCGTTGGCGGGTGGCGATGGCGGGAGTCATTGCTGACCTCCCGCCTGCTCGTCGCGCTCGCTGACCGCGCGCATGACGATGCGGCCCTGGATGGGGATCGCGGTGCAGTTGATCGCGAAGCCCTTGCCGTCCTTGTGGGGCCAGGCCGCGGCGATCGGCGTCCAGGTGGACTTCTCGCCTTCGCCGGTCACCACGTAGATGCGGTGGGTCGGTTTCTGGCCGGTGGTTTTGGTGGATTGGTCGGTCATGTTCGTCTCCTTCGTTTCGCTGCGGGACCATCCCGCCGCTTCGTGGGGAGGAGACGGCGACGGCCGCCGAGGGGACGGTCACACCCCGCCCCGCGCCCGGAGGGGGTGAAGCTGCACGCCAGGAAGCAAGCCGGGTTGAACGGCGCCGGGCCGGCGCCAGACCTCAGGACCAGGAAGCCGGTGGAGATGGTTCGCTAAGCGCTACGTCAGACGACCTCTGACCAACCCAGCCGCCGGTCAGGCCCAGACGCCTGCTCGTGGAGACACCAAGCGACGCCTCCACCTCGACGATCGGCTCACCTGGCGACCGGCCGCTCAGGACAAGGCCCGGGCGAGGGTCATAAGCATCATGCAGGCCACGCAGCCGCCTTCGTCAGCCCACGCAGCAGCGACGACGGGTGAGGAAGGATAGCCGGCAGGTAGCCCCTGCAAGACGGCTCGCTTCCGCGGACGAGAATGTCCTTGTGCAGCTCCGCCCCGCGACGCGCGGCGCACCCCGGGTGCGGTCCGCTCCGGGGCCGCTCAGTGCCGGCAGGAAATCCTCATCCGTCGCGCATGCCGCGCGCGGGCAACGAAGGAGGACTTATGACATGCCCCGACATCACGACCCTGATCGCATCTCTGGCCGCCATGTTCGCAGCGCTCGCCAAGCTTGTCTGGAGCATCCGCCGGAGGCGGTAGTGAACAGCGGCCAAGCCCGCGGCTTCAAGCAGACCTCCAACGCCTCCGTCAGCGCGTTAGGTCAGGCGGGCAATCAGCGCTTGAAAAGTCGTATGGGTCACCCGGCGTTCTCGTCAGCCGACGGATTGGCGAGCCAGCGAGCCAGCTCGTCCTGCGAGACAACCTGTTCCAACGGCACCTTGAGCAAAAGATGGGCGGCGCGATGGATGGCCTCGGAAAGAATGGCTTCCTTCATGGCCTCATCTTCCACGACGACATCTCCGCTAACGCCGTGCCGCTCGAACACGTCGCCCACGATCCGTTCGATCGCTCTCGATGTGCCGATGTCGTTCGCAAGCTTGAGGATCGCGCCGACGCGTTGGGGCATGACCGTCGCGAAATCGGCATGGCTGGGCGACGCTAGCCATGCCCAGGAAACGTCATCGATGACCGACGGCTCTTCCGACCAGTTGGCCTGGTTCATCGGATCGGAGACCAGCGCGAGCTGCAAATTCGGCGGACCACCTTCCTCGGCGAGCACCACCTGCCAGGCCAACATGTTGTAGAGCGTGAAATGCCCCAGCACCCGACCGTGCTCGTCGCTACGCACGCATACGAGATTGAACGCGGTGCCGTAGAGCTCGATCAGCTGGGCGACATTGGGCAGCAAGCGGTCATCGAGATGGGTTCTCTCGCGCACGAAGGTTTCGCTGCCGACGTTCACGAAACTGCGCGCAAGGTCGAAGGGAGTGCTTCGCGTCACGTCGTTGCCAACGGCCAGCGCCGTGATCTCCAGGCATGCTTTGACCATCGATCGGATGGCGAGTTCTCCTCCGAAGGAGAAGCGACCGTGCATCGACCCGACCCGCCGTTGAATTGCTCGGGCTTCCCCGTCGGGAAGTAGCTGCCGCACGCGATCCTCTGGCATTTTCACCTGCGCCGCGATGTGAGGGATCATTTCTGCCAGATGCTCCGGTGAGCGAACGTCCACCTCAAGCCGTATTCCTTCATCTTCGCGAATGATGCGGAACGGGCTCGCTCGGCTGTCTGCAGTGCCGTTGGGGAGGAAATCGACGACTTCATCGCCGGCCTTCACTCCCTTGATCGTCGGCGGAGGCTTGCCCGTGCCCGAGTAGAGCTGAAGCAAGTTTCGCAGCAGCGGGACCTGGTTCGCGAGAGCCGCGTCGATGGAGCCTCCGAACTCATTGTTGCAGACGGAGCAGATCAGTTTCTTGGAGGTCTTGCGGCCGCCCAGCGCATTGAGGAGCACGTGCTCCGGCTTAGTCGCCGCATCGAGCTTGTTATCGCAGAACAGGCAGGTCATCGCTGTGAGCGTCCCGAGGCGTGTCGTTTCGATTGACCGGATTGTCGTGTCACGACGTGGGGATGAGGAGCGTGATTTGATAGCCCTCGAACGCGTGGCCGTTTCCCGTCAGGGATACCTCGGCCAACGTGCCGCCGGTGTCGGCGGCACTCGCGAGCGCAGCGAGCGCGCGGTTCCTCGCTGAAGGTGGTGCCCCCGGTCGGACTCGAACCGACACACCTCGCGGTACCGGATTTTGAATCCGGCGCGTCTACCAATTCCACCACAGGGGCCCGAGCCGTTCTATAGCGAGGCGGATTCCAGAAGCCAACCGGTTTCGATGGCAACGTCAAGAATTCAGTCGCGTACGCTTTCGCATTGCTGACTTCGGCTTAGCCCGCGGCGCTTCCCGCCTGACATTGATAGCAGATGCGTCGATCATGTTCTTGATGTGAGAAGCATAATACTTCTCGATCATCTCAACACTGGTTCGACAGTTTTTGGCGATCTGATAGATGTCCGCGCCTTCCATAAGGCGCATGGAAATGTAGGTATGACGGAGGCTGTACGCTGTTCGGCGGTTTCCCTCCCGGTCAAACTTCAGGTCCAGTTCGTCCAGAATGGTGTTCAGGAGCTCGCGCTGCGGCAGACCGAACACCCGGTCTTTCGGCTGGAGCTTGTGGCGTTTGACCATGCGCTGAAATGGCAGCACTGCGCCGGGCATGCTCTTGCAGAAGCCCACGCCGCGTTTCCCCCGGACCTCGATTTCGAGAATGCGTTCGCCCGTTGCTTCATCGGTAACGATGGCAACGTCTCGAAATTCGATGCGCGCGGCCTCGTCTGGCCGCAAACCGGTGTTGACCATGAACAGCACATAGTCGTGCAGGTCTTCGCACGCCCCACGCCACCGCTCCTTCTTCGGGTTCTTGGCGCGATCGCGCGTCGCTTCGTAGAGACGCTTGTACTCCTCGGGCGAGAACCACGCGCGATGGCTGATCTTGCCCGAGGCCTTGTAGGGCGCGGAGAGGTCCGGAAGGTACGGCAGCCAACCGTGACGGTTGGCCGTCTTCAGCACATGCCGGAGAGTGATGATCTCGTGATGCAGCGTTGTCCGACCTGGGCGCTTCGGCGATCCTGACTTCGGATCCTTCATGATCCGCCCGGTCTTCGGATCGCGCACCGGCTGCCCATTCGCGTCCAGCAACATCGTCTGAGTGGCGGGGTCCTTTCGAGACGTCATCCGATGGATGCGGTAGTCCTGGACCATACCTGGAGTGATCTCGGTGACGATGGTGTCACCGAAGAACGGGAGCAGATGCACCCGCAGCCTCAGGCCGTGGCTCGCCACATAGAGCGGATTGCGCTCGCCCTGAGTGATGACTTCATACTCCTTGAGGAAGTAATCGGCCGCCTTGCGGAAGGTCGTGCCGGTCTTGAGGTCACCGCCTCGGTACTTGCCGAGAAGCTCAAGATACCAGTCGCGCGCAACGTCCTTGGCGCGCGCCAGGCTCTCCTCGCCAGTGGACTTCTTGTGCTGCTTGTTTCCGAAGGTGCAGGACGCTTGCCAAAACGGACTGCGCGGACGCTGGAAAAGCTGAACCTTGTTGTCGAGAAGCGAGTGTCTCGTGGCGTCCATGGTGACCTGCACCGTGAGGGTGGAAAGTGCGCTAGTGCGCTTGGAGTGCGCTAGCCAACTGAACCTTCACCATATAGTTAGATCATTGTTTTTACAAGCATTTTGTTGGCATCGCGTTGATTTTACTCGGTTTTGAGTCTGCCGCGTCTACCATTTCGCCACTGGGGCAGCGGCGGGTGAACATAGGCGCCGCATCGCGTCCGTCAACGCGAGCCTTGCGCCGAGGCGGTCGAGGTCGTACCTGATAATCGTTCGCAAGACGGCGGGCGCAGGGATCAATCTTCGATGCACGAGATGCTGGCCGAGGTCGCTGACGCCGCCACGATGGAAGCGAACGGGCTCTCCCGCCTCAGCCAGGCTCAGGCCGGCGACCGGGGCGTGATCGCCGAGGTGCGCGCCGACCACGCCAACGACCATGGCGGGGTCGATGTCCATGAACTGGAGCGCCGCCTGCTCGAGTTCGGCTTCGTCGAGGGCGCCCGCTTCGAGATCCTGCATCAGGGCTTGTTCGGCGCGGACCCCATCGCCGTGAAGCTGGACGACATGCGCGTGGCGCTGCGTCGCCGCGACGCTTCGGACGTCTGGGTGCGGCTGCAAGACAAATGAGTGAAGCTGTGGCGCGACCTGCCCGCGTGGCGCTGGTCGGCAATCCCAACACCGGCAAGACCGCCCTCTTCAACGCCCTGACCGGCGGCCGCCAGAAGGTCGCCAACTATGCCGGCGTGACCGTCGAGCGGAAGGAAGGCTTCGTCACCACGGCCGGCGGCCGCAATCTCTCGATCCTGGACCTGCCCGGAACCTATTCCCTGCGCGCGCGCAGCCCCGACGAGGTGGTGACACGTGACGCGGTGCTTGGCCGGCTGGAGGGCGAGGTCGCGCCTGACGTGGTGCTGGCGGTGGCCGACGCGACCAATCTTCGCCTCGTGCTGCGGCTGATCCTGGAGCTCAAGGCGGTGGGCCGGCCGATGGTGCTGGCGCTCAACATGTACGACATCGCCCAGCGCCAGGGTCTGCGCATCGACCTGGAGGGCCTGGAGCGCGAGCTGGGCTGCCCGATCGTCACCACAGTGGCCACCCGCAAGCGCGGCATCGATGAGCTGACCGCCAAGGTCGACGCCCTGATCGCCTCGGGCCAGCTGGCCACCGACAACGTCTGGCGCGAGCCATCGGCCGGCGAGATCCGCGACGCTCACCGCGAGGCGCAGCGCATCCTGAAGGCGTACGTCCGTCCGCCCGAGCGTCCCGACACGATGACGGGGCGCGTCGATGCTGTCCTTCTGCACCCGGTCGCCGGGCTGGCGATCCTGCTGGGACTGCTGTTCCTGATGTTCCAGGCGGTGTTCACCTGGGCCGGGCCGCCCGCCGACGCGATCGAGGCCGGGGTCGGCTGGCTGGGGACGCAGGTGGGTCTCCTGCTGCCGGACGGCCTGCTGGAGAGCCTGATCGTCGACGGCCTGTTCGCCGGCGTCGGCAGCGTGCTGGTGTTCCTGCCGCAGATCCTGGTGCTGTTCCTCTTTATCATCCTGCTCGAGGACTTCGGGTACATGGCGCGGGCCGCGTTCCTGATGGACAAGATCATGGGGGGCGCAGGACTTCACGGTCGGGCGTTCATCCCGCTCTTGTCATCGTTCGCCTGCGCGATCCCCGGGATCATGGCGGCCCGTGTCATCGACCAGAAGCGTGACCGGCTGACGACGATCCTCGTGGCGCCTCTGATGACCTGCTCGGCGCGCATCCCGGTCTACACCCTGATCATCGGGGCGTTTATCCCCGACCGAACCGTAGGACCGGGCCTCAACCTGCAGGGCCTGGTGATGTTTGGCCTCTACGCCACGGGCATCCTCTCGGCGCTGGCGGTCTCGTTCGTGATCCGCAAGGTGTTCTGGCGCGGCGCGGTCGAGCCGTTCCTGATGGAGCTGCCCACCTACAAGCTGCCCTCATTCGAGAACGTGGCGCGCAACCTGCTGCTGCGGGCGCAGATCTTCCTGAGCCGCGCCGGGCGCATCATCCTGCCGCTGATGGTTCTGGTGTGGGTTCTGTCCACCTTCCCCGGCCCACCGGCGAACGCCACGCTGCCCGCCATCGACTACAGCTTCGCGGGCATGATCGGGCACGCGATCCAGCCGCTCTTCGCGCCAATCGGGTTCAACTGGCAGATGGTGGTGGCGCTCATCCCCGGCTTCGCCGCCCGTGAGGTGGCCGTTGCCGCTCTGGGCACCGTCTATGCGGTCGGCGACGCCGAAGCCAATGTGGGCGCCCTGGGCGCGCGACTGGCCGAGCAGTGGAGCCTGGCCACCGGCCTGTCGTTTCTGGCCTGGTACATCTTCGCCCCGCAGTGCGCCGCAACCCTGGGCGTCGTGAAGCGCGAGACCAACTCGTGGCTCTGGATGGGCGTGATGTTCGCCTACATGGTCACCCTGGCCTACCTGGCCTCGTTCCTGGTCTACCATGGGGCGGTCGCCCTGGGCTGGGGATAGGCACCACGGGGTCGAGTCGGGAGATCGCCCCCGGGTTGCGTTAATTTCGCTTTTTCCGTGCGTTTTAACCCGCCGATAAAGGAGTGGGGGGAAAGCTGTGTCCGCCATGCAGAACCAGCTGGAAATCGCCCGGGACGCGCCCACGGGGAAAAGGCCGATCAAGGTCAAGAAGACCCTGTGCAAGCGCGTCCGCGAGGCCCTCCTTTCGCTCGGCGGCGAAGCGCACCGATCGATCGTGATTGAGCAGGTGGCCCGAAATCTCGGCCACGATGTCCGTCAGATCCCCGAGGAGTTGCAGCTCGAGGTCATCGTCTCGTTCGAGCAGACGTGGCGCGACGAGCGCAAGCGAGCGGCCTACGGCTTCCACCTGCCGTTCGGCGAAGGCTCGCACCGCTGGGGCGTCCGCATGGAAGACGCGCTCGCGGCCTAGCCCGGGATCTTCGGCGGCTCACCTTCGCCCGATAGCTGTCCCGCGGCAGCCTGCAGCCGGGTCAGCAGACGCTTGAGCAGCGTGACGTCCTCGGGCGAGAGGCCCGCGATCAGCGCCGCCTCATAGGCCAACGCCAGCGGCGCGATCTCGGAATGCAGGCTCCTGCCCTCTGGCGTCAGGGTCAGCACATGGCTGCGGCCGTCGGTCTTGTTCTCCGCCCGCTTGATCAGGCGGCGCTTCACCAGTCCCTGAGCGGCGCGGCTGACCGTGACCTTGTCCATCACCGTACGCGCGACGATCTGCACCTGAGTCATGCCGCCGTCTTCCGCCAGCACACAGATCAGCCGCCATTGCGGGACGGTCAGGCCAAAGCGGTCCTCGTAGGCCCGCGCGATCAGGCCGGACACGGCGTTCGACGCCACCGACAGGCGGTAAGGCAGATAGGCGTCCAGTTTCAGCCCGCCTTCGGCCTCGACGCTGTGCAGGGTGAGGCCGTCCTGCGCGGCGCCCTGGGGACCCCGCCCGCCGGAGCGCAGCAGGCTCATGCCGGAGCGACCTGCTGTTCGATGGCGCCGAAGATCGAGTGGCGCCGGGCGTCGACCATCTGGATGCGCACGGTGTCGCCGTGCTTCATGAAGGGCGTCACCGGCTTGCCGCCGAGCAGCGTCTCGACGGTTCGCACCTCGGCCAGGCACGAATAACCCAGCCCGCCCTGGTCGATTGGCTTGCCCGGACCGCCGTCATCATCGCGGTTCGAGACCGTGCCTGAACCGATGATGGTCCCGGCCGCGAGGTTCCGGGTCCTGGCGGCGTGCGCGATCAGCGTGCCGAAGTCGAAGGTCATGTCGACGCCGGCGTCGGCCTCGCCCAGCGGCTTGCCGTTCAGCTCGACCTCCAGCTTCCCATGCAGCTTGCCGTCCTTGAAGTTCGGCAGCGCGTCAGGAGTCACCGCCACCGGAGAGAACGCCGACGCGGGCTTGGACTGGAAGAAGCCAAAGCTCTTGGCGAGCTCGCCGGGGATCAGGTTGCGCAGGCTGACGTCGTTGCAGAGCATGACCAGACGGATGTGCTCCAGCGCCTCCTCGCGCGTCACGCCCATCGGCACGTCGCCGGTGACGACGGCGATCTCGCCCTCCATGTCGCAGCCCCAGGCCTCGTCCTTCAGCGGAATCGGGTCGCGCGGGCCCAGGAAGCCGTCCGAGCCGCCCTGGTACATTAAGGGATCGGTCCAGAAGCTCTCGGGCATGTCGGCGGAGCGGGCCTGCCGCACCAGGGCTACATGGTTCACATAGGCCGAGCCGTCCGCCCACTGGTAGGCGCGCGGCAACGGGCTCATGGCGTCATGCTCATGGAACCGCGCCTTTGGCACCGAGCCGTGCTCCAGGCTCTCTGCCAGGCCGCGCAGCTCGGGCTCGCAGCGCTCCCAGTCGTCCAGCGCCGCCTGCAGCGTCAGCGCGATCCGGTCGGCCGGCGAGTACCAGGCGAGGTCGTTCGAGACCACCACCAGGCGGCCGTCCCGGCCCCCCTTCAACGACGCCAGCTTCATGCGCTCTCCTTCGTGATCACCCGGGTCACCGTGACCCCGTCCTCGTAGGACCGAGGCTCATACACTCTCACTTCGACACGGATGTCACCGCCCGCGTCATGCTCCCACATGTAGGCGCGCTCGAAACAGACATCGCGGCCGTCCGGTGTGAAGCCTTCGAACGTGTCGCCCCATGGCGTACTGGCGGCCAGGTCGCGCCAGCCCAGGGTCATGGCGCGGTCCAACTCGTCGACCGCGGCGTCCATCAGGTCGTCCTGCAGGCTCACGCGCTCTTCCAGCTATCGACGTAGGCCGGGTTCTCCACCGCAGCCGCCGCCTCGCCCACGTCCAGCGGGTCGCGGGTGTCGATCATCACCGCGTACTCGTCCGTGGCCGGCTTCGGTTGGCTGAGCATGTTCTTCAGCGCCTTCGGGTGCGGGCCATGGGTGAAGCCCGACGGGTGGAACGTCATCATGCCCGCTTCGATATGGTCGCGGCTGAAGAAATCGCCTGCGTGGTAGAACAGCACCTCGTCGTAGTCGTCGTTGTTGTGGAAGAAGGGGATCTTCAACGCCCCCGGATCGGTCTCGAACGGGCGCGGCGCAAAGGTGCAGACGACGAACCGGTCCGAGACGAAGGTCGAATGCACCGACGGCGGCAGGTGGTAGCGGTGGCTCACCACCGGGCGAATGTCCTTCACGTTCAGCCGCACGGGCGCGAGCTCGCCATGCCAGCCCACGGCGTCCAGCGGGTTGTACGGATAGGTCACGGTCGAGACCTGACCGCGCTTCTTCACCTCGACCCGGACGTCGCCCGCCTCGGCCTGATGGGCGCGGAAGACGTCATCCATCTCCGGCGTGTCGAGGATGGCCGGGTCAAAAAGGGCATGCGGGCCCATCAGGCCGCGATCCGGCAGCCGGAAATGGGTGTTGGTGGCCTGGATCATCAGGATCGCCGTCGGCTCGGACGGCGTCAGACGCCACATCGTGCCGCGCGGCAGGTACAGGTAGTCGCCGGCGCGGTAGGCGATCCGGCCGAAATCGCAGAACAGGTCTCCGACGCCCTGATGGACGAACAGCAGCTGGTCGCCGTCGGCGTTGCGCGCCAGCGCCGGCATGGGCGTCGCCGGCTTCCAGAAGCGCATTTCGGTGGCCGCGTTCTGCAGGATGACACCCGCGGCCCACGGTGACGGGTCGGCGGCGTTCAGCCGGGCGAGGTCGAAGGCGCGGGGGCGCAGCGGGCCCTCGAAGCTGGTCCAGCCGGTCGGTGGCCGAGGGTGATAGAGGAAGGCGGCGGGGCCGAAGAAGCCCTCCTTGCTCATCTCGCGCTCGTAGGCGCCCTCGGGCAGGTCGGCGTGCGCCTGGCGTGAGTGCTCTCCCTGCGCGCCCCGAACGGGAATCCAGTCGCCCTTCGCCATGTCAGATCTCGTCCTTGTAGATGCTCACGGCCAGCGGCTCGCCGTCGGCGACGCGGGCCCGGTACATGCCCGAGGTGTTGAAACTCCAGGCCATGGCGCCGTCGGGCGCCACAGCGATCACGCCACCCGCCCCGCCCAGGGCGGTCAGCTGGTGCTGCACCACCCGGTCGCAGGCCGCCTGCAGCGTCAGGCCCGCGTGCTCGACCAGGTCGCAGATCCGATGCGCCACGCCCAGGCGGATGAAGTACTCGCCCGCCCCGGTGCACGAGACCGCGCACGCGGTGTTGGACGCATAGGTTCCGGCGCCGATCAGAGGGCTGTCGCCCACTCGCCCCCAGCGCTTGGCGTTCGTGCCGCCGGTGGAGGTGCCGGCGGCCACATCGCCACGGTGGTCGCGGGCCACGACGCCCACCGTGCCGTACTTGCCTTCCTCGTGAACCAGCGCCGCCTTGCCGGAGGGCGGCGCGGCGCCGGCGGGCTTGGGCGGAACCGCCAGCCCCAACTTGCCCAGCGCCTTCTCCAGGCTCCGCCACCGCTCCTCGGTGAAGAAGTAGCCCGGCTCCACCTGCTCCAGCCCCTGGCTGCGGGCGAAGGCGTCGGCGCCCTCCCCGCCCAGCAGCACATGGGTCGAACCCTCGATCACCGCCCGCGCCGCCGAGATCGGATGGCGCGTGGTGGTCAGGCCCGCGACCGCGCCTGCCGCCAGGTTTCGGCCGTCCATGATGGAGGCGTCCAGCTCGTTGCGCCCCTCGGCGGTGAAGGCCGCGCCGCGGCCCGCGTTGAACAGGGGATCATCTTCGAGGACCCGGATCGCCGCCTCCACAGCGTCCATCGCCGAGCCGCCCGCCCGCAGCACCGCGGCCCCGGCGTTCGCCGCCGTGGCCATGGCCTCGCGGTAGACCGCCTCCTGCTCAGGCGTCAGGTCGCCCCGCACAATCGCGCCCGCGCCGCCGTGGGCGACCAGGGCCCACTTCGGCTGCGTCGGTTGCGGCATGGCTCAGTCCTTCGCGGGCAGCACGCCCCGACGGATCTGATCCAGTTCGATGCTCTCGAACAAGGCCTTGAAGTTGCCCTCCCCGAAGCCCTCGTTGCCCTTGCGTTGGATCATCTCGAAGAAGATCGGGCCGACCATGTTTTCGGTGAAGATCTGCAGCAGCAGGCCTTGGCCCTCGCTGGGCGCGCCGTCGATCAGGATGCGGTCGGCGCGCAGCCGCTCCACGTCCTCGCCGTGGCCCGGCAGGCGCGCGTCGATGCCGTCGAAGTAGGTGTCGATGGTGTCCTGGAACTTCACGCCCCGGTCGCGCATCGTCTCGACCGACTCGTAGATGTCGCCCGTGCCCAGCGCGATGTGCTGGATGCCCTCGCCCTTGTAGTCCTTGAGGAATTCCTCGATCTGCGAGTGCTCGTCCTGGCTTTCGTTCAGCGGGATGCGGATCTTGCCGTCCGGGCTGGTCATCGCCTTCGAGATCAGCGCCGTCTGCTTGCCCTCGATGTCGAAGTAGCGGATCTCCCGGAAATTGAAGATGCGCTCGTAGAACTCGGCCCACTTGGCCATCTGGCCGCGATGGACGTTGTGGGTCAGGTGGTCGAGGTAGGTTAGACCCACCTCGTTCCCGGCCCGCGCTTCCTCGGCGCCTTCGATCGGCAGGAAGTCGACGTCGTAGATCTCCTGCGCGCCGTAGCGGTCGACCAGATAGAGGTTCGAGCCGCCGATCCCCTCGATGGCCGGGATGTTGAGCTCCATCGGGCCCACCGGACCCTGTACCGGCTTCGCACCGCGCTCGACGGCCAGCTTGAAGGCCTTTGCGGCGTCGCGGACACGAAAGGCCATGGCGTTGGCCGAGGGGCCGTGCGCCTCGCGGAAGTCGGCCGCCTGGCCCTGGGGCTCCATGTTCAGGATGAAGTTGATGTCGCCCTGGCGGAAGCGCAGCACGTTCTTGGAGCGATGCCTGGCCACGGCCGTGAAGCCCATCTTCTCGAAGAGGTCCTTCAGCCGCTCGGGCTCAGGCGAGGTGAACTCCACGAACTCGAAGCCGTCGGTTCCCAGCGGATTGTCGAACAGGTCCCGGGGCTCGCCGGTCTTTTGGGGGGCTTGCACGCTCATGACGGTCTCCGGTCCAGGGATACCGATGTAGTATCATATGAAACTATATAGCGATAGCCCGTGGGCGTGAAGGCGCGCGTGGATGTGTGCGCCAAGGGGTGCGAGCTGACGCTCCACGCGACATTCGCCTCGGGCGCTGCTAGGCAGGCTCCACATTTCTCGCGTTGGGACCGGCATGTTTCGAAAGATGTATGAGTGGGTGATGGGCTTGGCCGCCTCGCGCCATGCCCCGACCTCACTGGCTGCGATCTCGTTCGCCGAGAGTTCCTTCTTTCCGATCCCGCCCGACGTGATGCTGGCGCCGATGGTGCTGGCGCGGCGGGACAAAGCGTTCATCTACGCGGGGATCTGCACGCTGGCCTCCGTGGCCGGGGGGCTGCTGGGCTACGCGATCGGCGTTTGGCTGGAGCCGCTGGGCCAAACCATCCTAAAGATCTTCGGCCACCCCGAGGGCGAGGCCGAGTTCAAGCGCTGGTTCGACCAGTACGGGCTGGCGGTGATCCTGATAAAGGGGGCCACCCCGATCCCCTACAAGCTGGTGACCATCACCGCGGGTCTGGCCCGGTTCGATCTCTTCACCTTCGTGTGGGCCTCGATCCTGACCCGCGGGTTCCGCTTCTTCGCGGTAGCCGCGATCCTAAAATACTTCGGTGAGGCCATGCTGAAGGAGTTCGAGCGTCGGCTGAACCTCTACAGCGTCATCCTGCTGGTGCTGCTGGTCGGCGGCATCGTGGCGCTCAAGTTCATTTTCTAACGCTGCGCCTTAGGCCATAAGAGCGGGCCGATGACGAACGTGCTTCGCCCCTTCCTCGACCGCTGGCGGCTTGTCGCCGTCCTGGTCGCCGCCGCCATGCTGGCGACGGCGCACGCCTTCGAGACGTTCGGCGGCTATGCGCCCTGCACGCTCTGTCTGCGCCAACGCGAGGTCTACTGGACCATCCTGGGCCTGGGCGCGGTGTTCATGGTCGTCGTGCGCCTGCCCGGTGGGCCGCGGTGGCGCGAAGCCACCTGCTGGGTGCTGGGGCTGGCGTTCCTCGTAGGCTGCGGCCTGGCGGTCTATCACGCCGGCGCCGAGTGGAAGTTCTGGCCCGGACCGCAGGCGTGCGCCTCGGCGGGCGGCGGTCTGGACCTGACGAATCTATCGGCGGCGCTGGACGCGAAGATCCGGCCGCCGGCCTGCGACGAGGCCCCATGGGTCTTCGCCGGGCTGTCCATGGCGGGCTGGAATGCATTGATCTCACTGGGCCTGGCCGGCCTGAGCGCCGTGGCGGCGATCCGCGAGCGGAGCAAGCGATGAGCAAGCCCATTCCACCGCGCCCAGGCCGTGGCGCCCAGGCGGCGCGAATGGCCGAGATCCTGCGCGTGGATCACGCGGGCGAGCTTGCCGCCGTGCAGATCTATCGCGGACAGCGCGCTGTGATGGGGGCCTCGTCCGGCCAGACGAAGCTCGCGGGACACTTCGCCGAGCTGGAGGCCCAGGAGGCCGAGCACCTGGCCCGATTCGACAAGCTGCTGACGGAGCGCCGGGTGCGGCCCACGGTGCTGACGCCCGTCTGGCGGCTGGCCGGATTCGCCTTGGGTGCCGGCACGGCGCTGATGGGCGAAAAGGCGGCGCACGCCTGCACCGAAGCCGTCGAAACGGTGATCGAGGGGCACTACGCCGACCAGATCGCGGAACTCGCTCAGCGCGATCCCGACCTGGCCGCCGAACTCGCCCAGTTCCGCGACGAGGAACTGGCGCACCGCGATCAGGCGGTGGAGGAAGGCGCGCGCGAGGCGCCCGGCTATCGCCTGCTGTCGGCCATTATCGGCGCCGGCTGCCGCGCGGCCATCAAGATCAGCGAGAAGGTCTAGCCGCCCCAAAGCCCACAATTCCGGGGACAACTCGGACGGGTTGAGGCGACTCAAAAAAACATCCGCTATGGAGTGGTCACGGCCCAAAAGTTCTGCTTTTGTTCATGTCAGGGAGTCACCAAGATGGCGGACGGAAGCAGACAACAACTGACCCGTGACTGGACCTATGGCGAGGCCCGACTGGGTTGGGCTACGGCGGCTAGGTCCAGCCTCTGGGCGCGCTGCGGCTGCGGGCGCGAGGCGGCGGTCGATCCGCGCCCCTGGCTGGCCCAGGGTCTTAGCCGACAGACGCTGCACGACCTGGAACACCGCCTGCGCTGCGTTTGCGGCGCGCGGCAGGCCAGCCTCGAGATCCGCGGCCTCGCCGAGGCGCCCGGCGGCGGTTCGGGCGGTATCCACGTCTTCCGCTGAGCGTAGGCCCACAAACGAAAACAGCCCCGGACCAGGGGTCCGGGGCTGCGAAAAGCGTTCGTCGGTTGGCCGATCAGCTGTTGATCTTCACGGCTAGGAATTGTTGGCGATGGCGACGGAGCATCGCGCCGGCGAGGCCGAAACCGCCGATCATCATCACCCACGTCCCGGGCTCCGGCACCGCGTCGCCGATGGCGAACGACTGGGTCAGATCCTTGTGCGGGTACTGCTTGGGGTACTTGCCGTCCTTGAACGGCGTCAGCAGCTTGATGCTGGAGTAGACCGGCCCCTCGGCGTAGGTGAACGCGCTCGTGTAGGTGCTGGCGTTCGACAGCGCCGCGATACGGGTGTTGAGAATATTGTTGATGCTGGTGGTGTTGCCCGTGGCCGTCACCGTCAGGCCGCTGACAACCTTCCAGATCGCGCCCTGGACGCTGGCCAGTTCGTTGGTCTTCGCGGTGGTGCTGATGTTGTGGTTGTACCAGACCTCGGTGCCGTAGTTCACCAGCTTGCCGATCTGCACGATCTCGTCGTCCGAGAGATAGTCGCGCTTGTTCGGGTCCCAGTGGGAGTTGTGCTCAAGCTCGATGTCGTCGGTGTAGGTCAGGTCGGGCTTGTAGTCCGCCAGCGAGATCGAGTGATAGACGTCGACGCAGAAGGCCACGAGGTTCTCGAACGGCTCGTTCGGCGTGCCCTTGATGTAGCCGTCGAACAGAACCGGAGCCGCCTTGACCGTCACGGTCGTAAAGCCGCTGCCCGACAGCCTGACCGTCCGGTAGCTGTACATCTCGCCGTCGTCGAAGACGTAGGTCGCAGCATGAGCCGCCGGCGCCATCGTGAGCGCGCCAAACGCCAGCGCGACCGCCGGGACCGCAGCCTTCAGCATGCCCAACACGGGCCCGCTTCGGACAGATTTTGTAAGCGCTTGAAACACGTTCTTATCCCCACACGGGCCAACTTCGCCCACACGTGCAAGACGCGTGCCGCGAACCTGTGCCTTCGGAATCTACTGTTAAGCCAATTGCGAAGGCGCACGCAATGCAACTCGCCCGTGCGGCGAGTGACCGGCGAGACATGCCCGCGAACTCCGCAACGCCGGGGTTAACGTGCCCTCCAAAGTGTGCCTGGCGGTCGCCCGCAGTCCGCGGCGCAAGTCCAACAGACGACCTGGCCGGGCGAAACGGACGCCCTCGTCAGGCCATCGATCCCGGCGGAATGGCGGCTCCCCCGGTGGGGGATAGGGGGAGCCGCGTTCCGAACGCCCTTTGGCGGACGCCGGTGGCAGGAGGCGGACTGGGGGAGGGGATGCCCGCGTCGCTGCAACAAGCTCAACCTGGAGGTCCGGTGTGGCAGGGATAGGGCGCAGCGGTGACCGAAAAGGTATCGGGAGGCGGTTTTGTGTGGGCCGCTGTTGCGTGAACATTTCAATGGCGCCGCGCCCGCGGCCATCAGGGACTTGAACGGCCGTGTCAGGGTGGCGGACATCAAGAAGAAGGAGTTCCGTCCCATGAAGCGACGCATGATCCTGGCGTTGGCGCCCGCGCTGTTCGCGACCGCCGCCGTGGCTCAGCCGCCCGGTCCGCCCGCCGCGCCCCCCGCCGAGATGAAGGCGCATCACGAAGCGATGGCGAAGCAGCATATGGAGGACCTGAAGATCGTCCTGCGCCTGCGCCCCGACCAGGAGCCCGCCCTGGCGGCCTTCCTGGCCGCGCACGAGCCGAAGATGTTCACCCGCCGCATGCCCGACCCGGCCTCGCTGACCACGCCCCAGCGCCTGGAAGAGATGGCCAAGGTCGAAACCGAGATGGCAGAACGTCAGAAGGCGTCGCGCGACGCCCTGGCCAAGTTCTACGCAGCCCTGTCGCCCGAGCAGCAGAAGGTGTTCGACGCTCTCCATCGCCTGAAAGGCCATGGCCCCGGCGGTCCGGGCGGTCGACGCATGATGATGCACGGCGGTCCGGGTGATCACATGAGGGGCGGCCACGGCGGCCCGGGCATCATGATCATGCGTCGTCACGGCCCAGGCGGTCCGGATGACGATGGCCCGCGCTGATCGGTCAGCCTGCGTGAATGTGGCGAAGTCGCTATGACGGCGCCACAGTTCACGGCGAGAGGACCCGCCATGACACTTGCGCCTTCGGTTCTGCCCGCGCGCCACATCCTGGTGGTCGACGACGACACCGAGCTGCGCGCGCAGATCGTCGCCTACCTCACCGAGCACGGGTTCCAGGTGCATGCCGCCGCCGACGCCAAGGCGATGGACATGGCGCTCAGCGCCGCTCCTATCGACCTCGTGGTGTTGGACCTGATGCTGCCCGGGGAGGACGGCCTGTCGATCTGCCGTCGGCTCTCGGCCGACGGCGGACCCGCGATCATCATGGTCAGCGCGATGGGCGAGGAGATCGATCGGGTGTTGGGGCTGGAACTCGGCGCCGACGACTATCTGGCCAAGCCGTGCAGCCCACGCGAGCTCCTCGCGCGCGTGCGCGCCGTGTTTCGGAGACTCGAGGAGGCCCGTGGCGGCGCGCCCAAGCGCGGCAAGGGCTATCAGTTCCAGGGATTCATGGTGGACGTGCTGCGCCGCCAACTGCGCGCGCCCAACGGCACCACGATCCTCCTGACCTCGGGCGAGTTCTCGCTGCTGTCGGCGTTCCTCGACCACCCGCAGCGGATTCTTTCGCGCGACCAGCTGCTGGATATCGCCCGCGGCAACGAGAGCGATGTCTTCGACCGGGCCGTCGACGTGCAGATCAGCCGCCTGCGCCGCAAGCTGCACGCTTGCTCGGAGGGCGAGATCATCAAGACGGTCCGCGGCGCCGGCTACATGTTCGACGTGGCGGTCACCCGCCCATGATCGCCCCTTCGCGATGAGCCGCGGGACCGGCGGGCCCCGGCTGTCGATCGGCCTGCAGCTCGTCCTGCTTATTCTGGCCTGCCTGGCGGCGACGCACATCCTGGTGTTCGTCGCGATCGCGCTGCTGCCGCCGCCCCGACCGCCGATCTATCGGCTGAGCGAGATTGCGAGCGCCCTGCAAGGGGGATCGCTGGACAGCCGCTTCGGTCGACCCATGCTGCGGACGGTTTCGGCGACGCCCCCCACGATCCGGGCCCATGAAGGCGGTCCACCGGGCCACCGCCGGTCGGGTCGCATGACGGAGGCGCTGGCGACCACCCTGGGCAGACCGCGCGAGGACGTCCGTTTCGCCTCGACGCCGCCGTCGGCGGTGGAGCGCCTCTTTCGCCCCGAGCGCGGCGTTCGCCAGTTCGTGATCGCGCACCGCGAAGGGCGCGCCCCGGATGCGTCCGAGCCGCCCCCACCCCCGCCTCCTGGCCCCGACCGGGTCCATGTTCCGCCGCCGCCGGGAGCGACGGCCTTCCGCGATCTGGACCACGCCATTGGGCCGCGCGAGATGGTGCTGGGCGACTTCACCGCCGCTCTGCGCCGGCCCGACGGCCAATGGACGGTGGTGCGCTCCAGCCTCGAGCCGTTTCCTACCGACTGGCAGAAGCGCGCATCTCTGATTCTTCTGGCCGGCTTCGTCGTCGTGGCGCCCGCAGGCCTGTTGTTCGCCCGCCGGATCACCGCGCCGCTGAAGCGCTTCTCCGAGGCGGCCGAGCGCCTGGGCCGCGATCCTCACGCTCCGCCCGTCACCCTCGCCGGGCCCGCGGAGATCGGCGCCGCGGCCGACGCCTTCAACAATATGCAGGCCCGGTTGCGCCGCTACATCGACGACCGCACCGCCACGCTCGGCGCCATCAGCCACGACCTGCGCACGCCGCTCTCACGCATCCGCTTCAAGCTGGAGGGCGCCGACCCCAAGGTGCGCGACAGCGTGCTCTCTGACGTCACCCAGATGGAGCAGATGATCCAGGGCGTGCTCACCTTCATCCGCGACGAGTCGACGCCGCGCACCCGCGAGAAGCTGGACCTCCTGTCGCTGGTGGAATGTGTGGTCGATGACGCAGCTTTGGTCGGCGGCGACGTCGAAATCCTGGCCGGCCAGCCGGTCACCGTCGAGGGCGACCCCGTGGCGTTGCAGCGCCTGTTCGTGAACCTGGTCGACAACGCGGTGAAACATGCGGGCCAGGCGCGTCTGCGGGTCAGCCGGGACGACAACCACGCCTTTGTCGACGTCATCGATAACGGTCCCGGCCTCTCGGCCGAGGAGCGCGAGAAGGCGTTCCTGCCCTTCTATCGCGTGGACGCCGCACGGAATCTCGACGACGGCGGCATGGGTCTGGGCCTGCCCATCGCCCGCTCCACCGCCCGCGCCCACGGCGGCGACGTCCAACTCATCCCCGCCGCCAAAGGCCTGATCGCCCGGGTTACGCTCCCGGTGGCTTAGAGCGCGCTCACACCGTTTTCGGACCATCAAGCCTGCCGCCCACACGGTGAGTAACGCAAACTATCGACACGCATAGTGTCACTATATATGTTCCTCAAACCAGACGCCGGACGGCGCGGGAGGGACCACATGAAGCTGCGCACCTGGCTGGCGGCCGGCGCGATCACCTTGGCGGCGGCCGGGGGCCTCGCCTACATGAACCGCACGACGCTCCTTTCGATGGCGGCCCGCGCCCAGTTGCCGCCTGTGGAGCCCAACCGGCCCGTGACCTGGGCCGCGGGGCCTGCGACGCCGCCGACCGGCGAGCGGCCCCCGAACGTGATCCTGATCCTGGCGGACGACCTGGGCTACAACGACATCAGCCTGAACGGCGGCGGCGTCGCCGGCGGCATGGTGAAGACGCCGGCGATCGATTCCATCGGCCACGACGGTGCGATCTTCGACAACGGCTATACGGCTAACGCCACCTGCGCCCCCTCGCGCGCCTCCCTGCTGACGGGCCGAAACGCCACCCGCTTCGGCTTCGAGTTCACCCCCGCCCCGGTCGCCTTCCAGCGCCTCGTCGGCACCGAAGCCGAGCCTGGCTCGACCGTGAAGCCGAAGTTCTTCAAGGAACGGCTGGCTGACATGCCGCCCGGCAGCACCGAGCGCAGCCCGCAGGCGGTCAATGTGCTGAGCGTGCCCGCCACCGAAATCACCCTGGCCGAGGTGCTCAAGACCCGCGGTTACCACACGGTCCACCTGGGCAAGTGGCACCTGGGCGGAAAGAAGGGCTCGCGGCCCGAGGATCAGGGCTTCGATGAGAGCCTCGGCTTCATCGCCGGCGGCGCGATGTTCCTGCCCGAGAAAGACCCCAACGTCGTCAACGCCAAGCAGGACTGGGACCCGATCGATCGCTTCCTGTGGCCCAACCTGCCCTATGCGGTGCAGTTCAACGGCTCGCCGATGTTCGAGCCCAAGGGCTATATGACCGACTATCTGGCCGACGAGGCCGTGAAGGCGATCAAGGCCAACAAGAACCGGCCCTTCTTCCTCTACTTCGCGCCCAACGCCATCCATACGCCGCTGCAGGCCAAGAAGAGCGACTACGACGCCCTACCCGGCATCAAGGATCACCGCCTGCGCGTCTATGGCGCTATGGCCAAGAACCTCGACGACAACGTCGCCCGCATCCTGAAGACGCTTAAGGACGAGGGCCTCGATCAGAACACGCTCGTGATCTTCACCACCGACAACGGCGGCGCCGCCTACATCGGCCTGCCCGAGGTGAACCGGCCCTATCGCGGCTTCAAGGCGACGTTCTTCGAGGGCGGCATCCACGCGCCGTTCCTGATGCGCTGGCCGCAGAAGATCGCGGCCGGCACCCGCTATGCCCCGCCCGTGGGACACGTGGACATCTTCTCCACAGCCGCCGGGGCCGCGGGCGCCGCGATCCCCACCGACCGCAAGATCGACGGGGTCGACCTGACGCCCTTCGTCACCGGCAAGGCGCAGGGCCGCCCGCACGAGGCCCTCTACTGGCGCTCGGGCCAGTACAAGGCCGTTCGCGCAGGCGACTGGAAGCTGCAGGTCAGCGAAGCCCAGAACAAGGTGTGGCTGCACGACCTCGCCACCGATCCGCTGGAGAAGAAGGATCTGTCGGCCGCCCAACCTGCGGTCGTCGCGCGTCTCAAGGCGCTGCTGAAGGCGCAGGATGCCGAGAGCGCCAAGCCGATCTGGCCGTCCCTGCTGCAGGGGCCGGTCTACATCGACGCGCCCGGCGGGCGCACGCACAAGCCCGGCGACGAATACATCCTCTGGGACAACTGACGATGTTGCTGCCCCCCTCGACGAACGCAGACTATCGCGGCGCCCGCTCGGCCGCCTGGTTCCTGACCCTGGCGGCGGTGCTCACCATCGTCCCGGGGCTGATCCACAGCTTCCTGCCCGACGGCGGGGCCGGGGTGATCGCGGGCCTGGACATGGGCGACAAGCGCGACCTGGTCGTCAGCGTCTTCGCCTGGGAGGGCGCGACCCAGCTGGCGCTGGGCTTCGCCATGCTGGCCGTAGCCCTGCGCTATCGTCCGCTGACGCCGCTGTTTCTGGCGCTGCTGATCCTGGAGCGCGGCCTGATGACCCTGCAGGCCTGGGTGCTGAAACCCGGCCCGCACCACCCTCCCGAGCACTACGCCAGCCCCGTCACCGTGGTCCTGGCCGCGGTGTTCCTGGCGCTGTCGCTGCGGACCAGATAGCTCCCGCTAGCGACCCTTCCGCGCGTAGTAGTCTACGGCCGCCTGGGCCGCGTGGTCGTAGGCCTCCAGGAGTGGATCGGTCGTGGCCGAGCCAGCGCCATTGCGGGCGGTCAGAAAGTAGGTTTCGTAGTGGGCGAAGGCCGTTCGGCACAGCCGGTCGCGCTCAGGATCGCCGTAGTTCGAGACGAACCGCTTGTGGTTCTCCCAACCGTAGCCGACGCAGGCAGCCTCGCCGTCCAGCCAGTCGAGCCGGCCCTGGTGCGCGTCTGCGATGCGCTTGGACACGCTCACCGGCTCTTTCGCCACTGGGACCGAGAAGCCGCCCTCGCGCACGTCTTTCTCGATCTGCTCGGCCTGGCTGATCAGGTCGGCGACGTCCTCGGGCGGCAGCTGATCCTTCATCTGCGCGGCCTGCGCGCGCAGCTGGCGGGCCAGGTCCAGCATCTGCTGGGACGTGTTCTGGGCGGCGGCGGGAACCGCGAACAGGCTCAGGGCGATGGCAAGTGGCAACAGACGCAAACGACGAACTCACTCTCTTGATCGGACAGGCGCGCTACATGCCGACGCCGCGCCGCCCAGCCAATCAGCGATTTCGCAAACCGTTCTGCGGTTTTGCTAGAAGCCCTCGCCCGGCTTGGTGCGGATGTTGAGCTGGCCCGCCAACCCCGCCTTCCGATGGTGCTCGATCGCGTGCATCGCCGGAGACATCGCCATCTCCCGGAACGCCGCCAACGACGGGTACTCGGCCAGCGCCACCACGTCCCACAGGTCTTCCACCTCGCCCAGCAGCAGCCCGGCGACCCGGCCCTGGTAGCGGATCTTGCCACCCAGCCCCTCGACCAGCTTGCGCACTTCCTCGCCGTAGCGGGCGTAGGCTTCGGCGCCGGTCAGATGGCTGTCCGAGCCGTCCGCGTATTCGGCCTTCTCCTTGAAGCGCAGCAGGTTGACCATCACGAACGGACCATCTTCCTCCATCCCGAAGAAGCCCATCGCCTGCTCGGGCGACGGCATCACCGCATTTTCGACCTTCATCCTCGTCCCTCTCCTAGAGCGCGCGGCAAGGAAATGGGCGCCCCGCGCCGAAACGCCTCAAGCATTTGATTGAGAGCCTATTTCGTCAGATCAGGCCGTTGCGCCTGATCTGAACGGGCCTAGCCGCGCCGGCGGATCAGGGCGTCGATGACGTCCACGATCCCCTGCGGACTGTCTTCCTGCAGAAAATGTCCGCCGCTCAGCGTCACGTGCGGCTGGCCCTTCGCGCCTGGAATCCGCTCCTGCAGCGGGACGTCCATGCCGCGGGTCACCGCATCGCCGTCGCTGAAAGCGGTGACGAACGGCTTGTCGAAGCGCTCCAGCACCTCCCAGGCGGCCTTGTTCTCGGCCACGGAGGCGTGTTCGGGCGTGACCGGCACCAGGGCCGGAAACTGCCGCGCGCCTTCCTTGTAGCTCTCGTCCGGGAACGGCGCGTCATAGGCGGCGACCTCGGCGTCGGTCAGGTTGCGACCCGATCCGCCGTTGACGATGAACCCCACCGGCAGTTCCGGAACGCGCTGGCTGAAATCGAGCCAGGCCTTGAAGCCGTCGGTCATGCCGCCGCCGACCGGCAGGAAGGTGTTGCCCGCCACGACGCCCGCGAACCGCTCTGGGAACGCCGCCACGAGCCGCAGGCCAATCAGCCCGCCCCAATCCTGGCAGAAGAGCGTGAGGCCGTTCAGGTCCAGCCCCTTCAGCCACTGGCTCATCCAGTCGACGTGCCGCTCGTAGGTGTAGTCATTGCGGCTGGCCGGCTTGTCGGAACGGCCGAAGCCGATGAGGTCAGGCGCCAGGACTCGATGTCCCTTGGCGACCAGTCCCGCGATGATATGCCTGTAGAGATAGGCCCAGGACGGCTCGCCGTGCATGAGCAGCACCGGCGCCGCATCGCGCGGACCCTCGTCCACATAGTGCATGCGCAGGCGCGTGCCGTCCGCATCCGTCACCTCGTGATAGCACGGCGCATAGGGCCAGTCGGGCAGCCCCTCGAACCGGGCGTCGGGTGTGCGCAGAACGTCCATGGAAACCTCCTGAATATAGTGACAGTATGCGTGTCACTATATGTCCGCGTCAACCCAGGCCCTCGACAGTTGCGTCGCCGACGCGCGAGACTCACCGACAATGACTCGTCCCATCGAATCTGCCCCCATCCTCGACATCGCCGATGGCCGCCGCCGTCGCGGACAGGACAACCGCGCCCGGATCGTGGCGGCGATGATGGAGATCGTGCACGGCGGCGAAATCGCCCCCAGCGCCGAGCAGGTGGCCGCTCGCGCGGACGTCGGCCTTCGCACGGTCTTTCGCCATTTCCAGGACATGGACAGCCTGTATCGCGAGATCGCCGCGGTCGTTGGCGCCGAGGTGCGCGCGGTGCTGGAGCGTCCGCTCACCGGCGCGACCTGGCAGGATCGACTGCTTGAACGCGCGGGCCGCTTCGCGCTCGCCTACGAGAAGATGTCCCCCTACAAGCGCGCCGCTGACGCGTTCCAGCACCGGTCCAAGTTCCTGGGCACCGACTACGTCAAGCTGGTGGCCGAGCAGCGATCGATCCTGGAAGCCGAACTACCGGGCGAACTGGCGCGCGACCGCGACCGCGTCGAGGCTCTGGATCTCCTCCTCAGCTTCGAAGGCTGGGCCCGTCTCCGCAACCAGCAAGGCCTGACGCCGCACCGCGCCCAGGCCGTCGTCGAGGCCACCGTGCGGGCGCTGATCGCGGGTTCCCCAAGGGAATAAACGGCCCGCCCGCCCATGGACTTTGCGGCCGGAGCGGCGCAATAGGCGCCGCGTGACGTGGGCGGGTTCGCTTGGCCGCGTTGCAATGCGCGCCGAAGCCTTCGGGCTTAATCGGGAACGCAGTAGGGGTTCGCCCCGATCTGCGGCTGTCCCTGCAACTGTGAGCGGTGAGCGCGTGCGCCGGGCGGAGTCTTCCCCGCCAGCCACTGGGCCCTCGGGCCTGGGAAGGTAGGGCGCATGCCGTGATGACCCGCGAGCCAGGAAACCGGTCGGCGCGTGTCGCTCGAGCTTTGGGGCAGTGGACCTCCAGGGCGCGGATCTCCGTCAGGGCGACGACGAGAAACGGCGAGGGCCGTTTCGATCGATCGGACGGCCCGCGCATGCGTCCACGTCCGCCGATCCGTCGACCTCTGCGCGGGTCCCGCGCTGAAGGAGGCCCTCCGCCCTGTCGCAAGGACGCAGACAGAGAGGGCCCTTCGCATGGCCACGAAATACTTCCTGGGCGCCGCTGTCGCGGCGCTGTTGATCCCCCAGCCCGCCTGGGCCGCCGAGGTCGATGATGGGGGCGTCGAGGGCGTCATCGTCACCGGCACGCGTTCTCCAGAGGGCGTCGATGCGGCGAAGGTCGGCGCATCGGTCACCGTCATCACGCCCGAGCAGATGCAGGACCGTCAGGTGCGCCTGGTCTCGGACGTGCTGCGCGATGTGCCCGGCTTCGCCGTCAGCCGCACCGGCGCCATCGGCGGCCTGACCGCCGTTCGGGTGCGCGGCGCAGAGGGCAACCACGTCCTGACCCTGATCGACGGCATCGAGGCCGCCGACCCCTTCCAGGGCGAATACGACTTCGGCCAGCTGCTGAGCGACGACGTCGCCCGCATCGAGATCCTGCGCGGGCCGCAGAGCGCGCTCTACGGCTCGGACGCCATCGCCGGCGTCATCAACTACATCACCCCCACGGCGGCCGAGCAGCCGGGGGGCCGCATCCGCGTCGAGGCCGGCTCGCACCGCACGTTCGGCGGCGCGGCCCGGTATGGCGTAGTTCTGGGACCGCTGGACCTCGTGCTGAACGCCGACGTGCAAACCACCGATGGCTACGTCATGCAGACCCTGCCGGGTGGTCGCCGCAAGGTAGGTTCAGAGCTTGAGAATTTCGGGGCGAAAGCAGCCTATGACGTCAGCGACGCACTGCGCCTGCGCGGCGTTGTCCGCTACACCAACACCCACGCCGAGACGAACAGCTCCAGCTTCGGTCGCGGCCAGGTGGACAGCTTCGGCAGCTATTCCGACGCGGTCAGCCTGTTCTGGTTCGGCGGCGCGGACCTGAAGCTGCTGGAGGGCGCCTGGACACACAGTCTGTCGATCCAGGGGCTCGACGCCGAGCGCAACGGCTATAGCGCCAATCGTCGAAGCAGTGGCAACGAGGGCGTCCGCACCAAGGCCTCGTACGCCACAACCTGGCGGGTCGAGACTGGAGACCTCGTCCATCGCCTGACAGGCGCGGCCGACTGGGAGAAGGAGACCTACCAGAACACCTCGCCGCCCAGCGCCGGAGCCGACACCACGCGCCGCTCGATCGAGAACACCGGGCTGGTGGCGCAGTACGACCTGGAGATCGGCGACAACGCTGGCTTGGGCGGGGCGGTGCGCCACGACGCCAACGACTTCTTCGCCGACGCCACGACGTGGAAGGCGCACGCCTTCTACCGGTTCAACGACATGATCCGCCTGCGTGCGGCGGCCGGAACGGGCATCAAGAACCCGTCTCAGACCGAGCTGTTCGGGTTCAACGCCACGGGGCCGTTCCCCTTCCGTGGCAACCCCAACCTCAAGCCCGAGACGTCGCGGAGCTGGGAGGTCGGAGCCGACCTGTCGTTCGCGGACGGCCGCGTGCGGCTGGGCGCCACCTACTTCGACGCCCGGCTGGACGACGAGATCTTCACCTACTTCGGCGGCGCGGGCCGACCCACGACCTGCCCAGCCCCGCCCGCCAACGCCAGCACGGCGTGCAACCGCGAGTTCAAGTCCAAGCAGCACGGCGTCGAGCTCTACGGCGACGTCCGGATCGTGGAGAGCCTGACGCTTTCCGGCAGCTACACCGACCTGTCGGCCAAGGAGAACGGGCTGGAGGAGATCCGGCGAGCGCCCCACATCGGTAGCGCCAACCTGACCTGGAGACCGCTGGACGGCCGCGCCACGCTGAACCTCAACGTCCGCTACAATGGCCGCCAGCTGGATTCGAACTTCTCCGGGATCGCCGCGCCCTTCCCGGCTTCGCTGCCAGATGTGAAGCCGGCGACCGGCGCCAATGCCGGTAAGGTGGTGCTGCCGTCCTTCACCCTGGTGAACGTCGCGGCCAGCTACGACATCGACGACCACGTCGAGGTCTATGCGCGGGTCGAGAACCTGCTGTCGGATGACTACTATGAGGTCTTCGCCTTCCCGACCGACGGGCGGGCGGCCTACGTCGGCGCGAGGGTGAAGTTCTGAGGACAGGGACACGCCTCTCCCCTCCCCCCTGCGGGGAGGGGTCGGGGGTGGGGGTGCGAGCCTGCAAGCGCGACGCTGACACCCCCTCTCCCAACCCTCTCCCCGCAAGGGGGAGAGGGCTTCTGGCGTTGGGCTCCGCCTTTGCGGCTCTCGTTCTCCTGGCCCTCCCCGCCCACGCCGCTCCGGCCAAGCCGGTCCGCATCCTCTCAATGAACCAGTGCACCGACCTCCTGCTGCTGCAGCTGGTTCCAAAGTCGCGGATCGCGGGCGTGACCTATCTCGCCCGCGACGGATCGGCGGCGCTCTTTCCAGGCGCCGCCGACGGGATCGCGATCAACTACGGGACCCCGGAAGACATCATCAGGTTTCGGCCCGACCTGATCCTGACCGGCGACTTCTCGCTGGCGGTGACGCGCCGCCTCGCTCACGAGGTCGGCGCGCCGCTGGTCGAGGTGAAAAGCGCGCGCACCTTCGACGACGTGCGGACGACCCTGCGCCAGGTGGGCGCCGCCGTCGGCGAGCCGGCGCGGGCCGAGGCGCTGGTGCGGGAACTTGACGCCCGTCTCGCGCAGCTCGCGTCCCAGGCTCCGAAACGCCCGAACCGGATCGTCGTCTGGGATGGCGGTGCGACCGTGCCGGGCTCGGACACCTTCGCCGACCGCATCATCCGCGCTGCGGGCGCGGTGAACATCGCAGCCCAGCCGGGCGGGCTCTACACGGGCTTCGACGTCGAGCGGCTGCTGGAGGCGCGGCCCGACGCCCTCGTGTACGCCGGCGGGGCCAAGCCCCTGCTGCAGAACGACGAGGCCCGCCACCGCGTGGTCCGCCGCGTCTTCGAAGGCCGCCGCCTCGCCTACCCCGAAGTGGCCTTCAACTGCGGCCTGCCCCAATCGGCCAAGGCCGCCGTGGACCTCCGTCGCCAGCTCGACGCCCTGCCGAACGGCGCCGCCCGATGACTTCGCGCCCCCTGCCGATGAGCGCCCTGGCCGTCCTGCTGCTGATCGTGGCGGCGGCCGCCTCGCTGTTCCTCGGCCGCGTCAACATCGGCCCCCAGGAGATCCTCCACGCTCTGACCTCGCCCGACGTCAGCCTGACCCGCCTCGTTGTCCTGGAGCTTCGGCTGCCGCGCACCGTGCTCGCGATCCTGGTCGGCGCGGCCTTGGGCCTGTCGGGAGCGGTGCTGCAGGGGCTGCTCCGCAACCCGTTGGCCGAGCCAGGGCTGCTGGGCGTCTCCAGCGGCGCGGCCCTGGGCGCCGTGGTCTCGATCTACTTCAGCCTGGCGACGGCCTTCGCCCTGGCCACGCCGATCCTGGGTCTGGCCGGCGCCCTCGGGGCCGGCGCCCTGACCTTCGCGCTGGGCCGCGGCGGGACGCTCAGCCTGATCCTGGCCGGCGCCGCGGTCTCCGGGCTGATGGGCGCCTTCCTCGCAATGGCGCTCAACTTCGCGCCCAACCCCTACGCCGCGTTCGAAATGAGCATCTGGATGCTGGGCTCGCTCTCGCAGAAGAGCTGGGACCATATCCTGCTGGCGGGGCCGTTCATCCTGGTAGGCCTCGCGATCCTGGCCACCATGGGCCGCGCCATCGACGCGCTCTCCCTCGGCGAAGCCCAGGCCTCCAGCCTGGGCGTCGATCTCGACCGCACCCGGGCGCTGGCCTTGCTGGGCACGGCGCTGGCCGTCGGCGCGGCCACGTCAGTGACGGGTTCGGTGGGCTTCATTGGCCTGATCGCGCCGCACCTGGTGCGGCCGTTCGTAGGCTACCAGCCCAGCCGCACGCTGCTGCCCTCGGCCCTGTTCGGCGCCGCGCTGCTGTTGCTGGCCGACATCCTGACGCGCGTGCTGCACACCAGCTCGGAGCTGCGCCTGGGCGTTGTCACCAGCCTGATCGGCACGCCATTCTTCTTCTGGCTGGTCGTGCGCCTGCGGAGGCTGGCGCCATGAGCGTGCTGGAGGCCCGCAACGTCACTGTCCAGCGCGGCGGCCGCGCCATTGTCGACGGCGTGTCGGCGCGCCTCGAGGCCGGCATGTTCGTGGCCCTGATCGGGGCGAACGGGGCTGGCAAGTCGACGCTGCTCAACTGCCTGGCCGGCCTCATGAAGCCGGAGCGCGGCGACGTCACCCTCGACGGCAAACCCGTGCTGACCATCGATCGCCGCGACCTTGCGCGGCGTCGGGCCTACCTGCCGCAGAGCCTGCGGGCCGAGTGGCCGATTTCGGTGGAGCGCGTCGTGGCTCTTGGGCTGACGCCGCAACTGCCGGCGTTCGGCGGCCTGGCCGGCGGCTTCGAGCCGCGGCTGACCCAGGCGCTCGAGGCCTTCGACCTGATCCCGCAGCGCTTCCAGCCCGCCACTACGCTATCGGGCGGTGAGCTGGCCCGCGCCATGCTGGCCCGCGCGCTGGTGGGCGATCCGCAGGTGCTGCTGGCCGACGAACCGATCTCGGGGCTCGATCCTCGCCATCGCCTGGACACCATCACACGCCTGCGCCGGCTGGCTGTGAACGAGGGACGCCTGGTGGTCACGACCCTGCACGACCTGACCTTGGCGCTGCGCCACGCCACGCACGTCATCGCGCTGCGCGAGGGCCGGCTCGTCGCCTTCGGTCCTATGGCTGAGACCCTCACGCCCGAACTGCTTGCCGAAGTCTTCGACGTCCGCGCGTGTATCGCTGGCGCGGGGTCCGAGGCGCTGGTCGACTACCTGGGGCCCGCCTGATGGCCGCGCTGATGCTGCAGGGCTGCGGGTCGGACGTGGGCAAGTCGGTGCTGGTCGCCGGTCTCTGCCGTCTGTTCACGACCCGCGGCCTGACGGTTCGCCCGTTCAAGCCGCAGAACATGTCGAACAACGCCGCGGTCACGGCGGACGGCGGCGAGATCGGCCGGGCCCAGGCCTTGCAGGCCATCGCCTGCCGCACCCCGCCCACCGTCGACATGAACCCTGTGCTGCTGAAGCCCCAGTCCGACACCGGCGCCCAGCTCATCGTGCGCGGCCGCATGGAAGGCACATGGCAGGCCGCCGCCTACCAGGACCGCAAGGGCTCGCTGCTGCCGGTCGTGGTCGAGAACTTCCGCCATCTGGAGGCGCAGGCCGATCTCGTGATCGTCGAAGGCGCCGGCAGTCCGGCCGAGACCAACCTTCGCGCCAACGACATCGCCAACATGGGCTTCGCCCATGCGGCCGACGTGCCTGTCGTCCTGATCGGCGACATTGACCGTGGCCACGTGATCGCCAGCCTCGTGGGCGCCTACGAGGTGCTGGACGCCGCCGACCGCGGGCGCATCCAGGGGTTCCTGATCAACAAGTTCCGCGGCGACCCGGCGCTGTTCGACGAGGGCCGGGCCGAGATCGTTCGCCGCACGGGCTGGGCCGACCTGGGCATGGCGCCCTGGCTGGCGGCCGCCGCCCGCCTTCCCGCCGAGGACGCCGTGGTTCTGGAGCGGGCCGCCGATGGACCGGCCGCCCGGGTGACGATCGCGGTCCCGATGCTGTCGCGCATCGCCAACTTCGACGACTTCGACCCCCTTCGCGCCGAGCCCGAGGTCGACCTGCGGTTCGTGCCACCCGGCCAACCGCTGCCGGTCTGCGACCTCGTCATCCTGCCCGGCACGAAAGCCACCCTCGCCGACCTCGCCTTCCTCCGCGCCCAGGGCTGGGACATCGACCTGATGGGCCACGTCCGCCGCGGCGGCCGCGTCCTGGGCATCTGCGGCGGCTTCCAGATGCTGGGCCATCGCATCGCCGACCCCGACGGGATCGAGGGCTCGCCCGGCGAGGCGCCGGGGCTGGGCCTGCTCAACGTCGAGACTGTCCTCACCGGCGACAAGGTGCTGAAGCCGGTCCGCGGCCAGCTCCTCGGCGGCGCTTTCGAAGGCTACGAGATGCACGTCGGCCGCACGACCGGCCCCGCGCTCGCCCGCCCATTCCTCAGCTCCGGCGGCGCCGTCTCTCCAGATGGCCGGATCGCCGGCTGCTACGTCCACGGCCTGTTCGCGAAGACCCGGGCCCGTGCGGCGTTCCTGGCGCAGTTTAGCGCGAGCACACACGCCGGCGATCATACGGATGCGGTAGACGCCGCCCTGGACGAGATCGCCGAGAGACTGACGCAGTGCTTTAACGTCGAGGCGCTGCTGCGCATCGCTCGCCTCCGCTCACGCGACGTGGAAGCCGGCTAAGCCTCCAGTTCGATGTCCCAATAAAGGTAGTCGAGCCAGCTTTCGTGCAGGTGGTGCGGCGGGAACTTCCGCCCCCGTTCCTGTAGCTCGTGCGCGCTGGGCCGACGCGGCTTCAGCCGGGGGTGCATGTGCGCCTCGTGCGGCGTGCGGCCGCCCTTCATCAGGTTGCAGCGCGCGCACGCGGTGACGATGTTCTCCCACGTCGTGCGGCCGCCGCGCGACCGCGGGATCACATGGTCGAACGTCAGCTCGTGGTCGGCGGTGCAGTACTGGCAGGTGAAGCTGTCGCGCAGGAACAGGTTAAACCGCGTAAAGGCCGGCGGCCGGTCCTGAGCGACGTACTGCTTCAGCGACACCACGCTGGGCAGCTTCATGGCGAAGGACGGCGAGTGGACTTCCTGGTCGTAGGTGGACACCACGTCCACGCGATCCAGGAAGACGGCCTTGATCACTTCCTGCCAGGGCCAGAGCGACAGCGGATAATAGGACAGCGGCCGGAAGTCGGCGTTGAGCACCAGACAGGGCCAGCCAGACGGCGGAGCCTTAAGGATCTGCATGGCGGATCCTCCCGGGTCGCTTCGCGGCGTGAATGACGATCAGAGTGGGACTGAAGACAGCACCCCAATGCGAGAGATCGACGTTACCGAGGAAAACTATAGGCCCGATTCGGAGACAACTCTACGACGGCACGGGCCTGGATCTTGAGCTCTTGGACCCCGCCCAGCGCATTGCGGGGGCGAGGTCTCTAGTCGAGCGACATGTGGTCAGGCGCCGAGGATGGCGGTGGCGCCGGCGACGGTCAGGGTCAGACCCAGCACCGCGTACGTCACGACCATGTCGAGCACCCGGTTCATCCGGAGCGACATAGGCATTCTCCTTACTTGCAGTCGGGGCCGGCCCATCCGGCCCCGTCCATCTGGACAATGCTTAGATAGCACAATCTAAGCAGTGTTCAATCGTTGTTTTTTGGTGGTCGGCATTAGTTTTCGTATGACGCACCTGCGAACGTCCAAAAACGAAAAGGGGCCCGAAAGGGCCCCTCCTCGGTTCGACCGTGAGGATGGGGAGGCGTCAGATGCCCAGACCCGCCGTGGAGATCGCAGCGAAAGCGCCGAGAGCCAGCAGGTAGAGAGGGGCGATCCGGTCGAAATTCTTCATAAGAGACATAACACACACCTAGTTTTTCAGTTCTGGGGTCCCCGGGGGAGCGGGGCGTCCGTTTGGGACGAATGATGGATACCAGAATCTGAACGCTGCATAGATCAGCAATTTTGCACTGCAGCTCTGCGATTTCGCACATGCGAAAAGAGGGGCGCTGCTCGCGCAGCGCCCCTGGCGTGTGTGTGTCCCGAAGATCAGGACCTAGCGGCGATAGCCGTAGCCATTGTCATAGCGGTCATACGAGCCGCGTCCGTCGTAGCCATCCCGGCCGTAGTCGCCGCGATCGTAGGTGCGGTAGCGGCTGTCGCTGTAATAGGGGCGGCTCGTACGATAGGCGTAGCCGTTGCGGTAACGACGCTTGTCGTTGTCGTTGTCGACCGCCGCGCCCACGGCCGCGCCGGCCACGGCCCCCAGGACCACGCCTTCGGTCTTGCCGTTGCCGATCGCTGCGCCGGCGACGCCGCCGATCAGAGCGCCCAGCAGCGCGCTTTCGGTCTTCGAGGCCGCCGCGGCCTGACTCGCGGGGAGCGCCACCGCGCCGGCGACGGTCAGGGCCAGAACGGCCTTGGTCAGGATCTTGGTCATGGCTCAGCTCCTTCAGCGTTCATTCGCCGGACGGGGAAGCGCCGGCATCTTGAGACTGAGAGTGCAGGGCCGCGCCTGAACGCCCCTGGAGCCGGTCGTTCATGTTGGCGACAGCCAGCCGCCAGGCCTGCGGGCAAAGAAAAAGCGCACGCCGGGGACGTGCGCTTGGGGCTGCGGCCTGGGGAGGAGCCGCGAGCGGGGAGAACGCCTAGACGGCGCCGACAACCCCGATGGTCGCGAAACCGATCACCAGGCCCAGCATCGCCGTCAGCAGGGCCGGGGCGGCCGCCGCTTGGAACAGGCTACGCAGGGACGAGAGGATCATGGCGAGGGCCTTCTTAGTCTGGGGAGACCCCGGTGGGGGCGGGGCCGTCCGTGCTTCGGACGCCCATCTGATAGCACTGCTTCGGTTACTTAATGGTCAGCGATTTCGCACTGTCGCTATGCGTTTTCTGCACAGAGCCCGTGCATCCGCCCTGCACATCGTGACGTGAGGGTCCGCAGACGGCGTCAGCGCCTAGCGGAAGGCCAGGCTGAGCTTTGCGCCGACGAACCGGCCCGACGGGTCCACGCCTCGAGCAGCGGCGGCGCCGCTGCGTTCGGCGCCGGGTTGGATACCGCACAGGAAGCCCAGAGCTCCGGTCACGTCGTCATCCAGCCGCCGATCAATGGCCGTGCGGGCGATGCCGGCGCGCTTCAGCGCGTGGGCCTCGGCGGAACGGGGGTCCAGCGAAAGCTTGACCACCGGCGCGCGGGCCAACTCGGGCCGCACGGCCTGGGCCAGCGCCTGCGACGGCGTCAGCGTTTCAGCCTGCGCCGCACCGGCGAGGCTGGCGGCCGCCAGCGCCAATCCAACTGACCTGACCAACATCGATCGCTCCATCGCTGCGCGCCCACTCTAACCCGAGCGCCGCCTGACAGCTACGCAACCGTGGGGGCCGGCGGATGCCTTTCAACATTGCGTCGGGCCGCCCAGCCCAAGCTTGGCCATATGGACGAGCACTGCGATCCGCCGGTACGGTCGGCATGAACGCGAGTATCGCACGCATGCAACTGGGGGGAGATTGCGATGGCGCGGAAAACACCGAACACGGTCCTGTTCGTATTCCTGGGCCTTTGCGCGCTGGTGGCGGGCGGCGTGGGCTTCTGGCTGCTCAGCGACGTTTCGCGCGCCAAGCAGGAGGCCGCCGAAGCCGCCGCCAATCCGCCCACCCTCCCGGCCGGCCCGCTGCAGTTCGCGATGTCGAACTCCACCGACGTCACCTATGTGGCGCTGGACACTGTGAAGCGCAGTCCTGAAGGCCTGGTCACCGCGACGGTCGTCAAGGTTGGCCGCACGGTCAGTTCGATCAAGGACGCCGGGCCCCTGGTCAGCCAGGTCGCGACCGTCGACTGCGCCGCCAACCGCATCTTCGACGGCCAGTCCGGCGCCTTCACCCTGGACGGCAAGCTGCTGAGCGCGGCGGCCGGCTACTCCGGCAAGCGTGGCCGGGTGGTCGAAGCGGGCGACTATCAGGTCCCGGCGCTGTGCCACGGCCAGAAGGGCCATGTGGTCGAGAACATCAAGGCCGCGCTTCGCCAGTCGCAGGCGCTGCCCGTGGACATCGCGGACAGGGCCAAGGCCAACCCGACGGATCACCACAACTGGGCGTGGCTTTGCGCCGCCGCTGCCCGCGGGACCTGGCGCGCACAGGCGCCCGGCGACTGCGACAAGGCCGTGGCGCTGCGCCCCGACGACGTCGACGGGCGGCTGGACCGCGCCTACCTGTTCCTGAAAATCGGCCGCAACGGCGAGGCTGCGGCGGACTTCGCCAAGGTGCTGGCAGACGATCCGCGGAACGCGGTGGCCATCTACGGGCGAAGCCTGATGACCGGGATGCGGACCGGGGGCAACCTTGCCGGCGTGGCGGCCAGCAAGGCCGACCGCTGCGCGGCGCTGGCGATCGACAAGGAAGTCGCCGGCTGGGTCGCCCGCACCTACCAGATCCAGATGAGCCAGGAGTTCCGCGTCTGTTGAGACGCGGCCCGATTGACCTGGATCAAAGCTGCGCCTTGCGGCCGCAGCTATCCGGCGGGTGTTTCAAGGGAGAGCCAAATGCCCGCCGCCACCGTCGTCGTCCTGACCGTCGTCTTCGCCATGTTCGGTCTCTTCATGGTCGTCCTGGGGTCCGTCTGGATCTGGACTAACCTTCCCGCACGCGCTCCTCAGAAGGTTGCGAGCGCCGAAAGGGCGCCCGCGATGGAATACCGCAAAGCCGCCTAGTCAGGCGGCGAGCGCCTCAGGCCGGCCGCCGGCCAGGTAGTCCATCTTGCCCAGCGGCACGCCGGCCGCCCGCAGCAGGCCGTACGCCGTCACCACGTGGAAGTGGAAGTTCGGCAGCGCGAAGGTGAACAGGAAGTCCCGGGCCGTGAACGTGAGCGTCCGGCCGGGGATGGGCAGTTCGACCGTCCGCTCGGGATCGCCGTTGACCTTGGCCGGCTCCACCGACTCCAGGAACGCGATGGTGTTGGCCACGCGCGCCTTGACCTGATCCCAGGTCGTCTCGGTGTCAGGGAAGCTGGGCGGGGTGACGCCCGCCAGGCGAGCCGCGCCGCCTTTCGCCGCATCGCTGGCCAGCTGGATCTGGGCCGTGAACGTGCCCATGTCGGGCGCCAGGCGCTTCTCGAGATAGACTTGGGGATCCACGCCGGTCGCCTTGGCGTGCGCCTCGGCCTTGGCCAGCAGCGCGGCGAGGTTCTTCAGCATCAGCACAAAGCCGGGGATCGAGGCGTCATAGAGCGACAAGGCCATCAGACAGGACTCCAGTTTCAGGATTGATGCGTCACATATGGGCCCTGTCGGCCCGTGGGCGCCGACCAGAGCATTCGAATTTTTCTGACACCTCGCATCGCCGTGGCGCTTTGCGAGTTCTCGCCTCGGGGGTCGTTGACGCGAGATCCCGCTTGGCCCCGAAAACAGAAGACCCCGTCACGCCCCTCTTCGACATGGTCGGAATGGCCCTGTCCGGCGATCCCGTGATGCTGCGCGGCATGGCCGCCACACTGGGCTCGTTTTCCATTCGCCTGCTGGTCGCCCTGGTGATCCTGGCCGCGACGCTCTGGCTGGCAGGGCGGCTGGGAAAACTGGCCGAGCGGGCGTTGAGCCGCCTGCCAGGCCACCATCAGCAGGCCGACCAGACGCTGGCGATCTTCGTGTCGACGCTGGTGAAGTACGTGGTGATCGCTATCGGCCTGGTGGCGGTGCTGCAGCAGCTGGGCGTTCAGGCGACGTCGGTGCTGGCGGTGCTGGGCGCCGCCTCACTGGCCATCGGCCTGGCGTTGCAAGGGACCCTGGGCAACGTCGCCGCGGGCGTCATGATCCTCTTGCTGCGGCCCTACCGCGCCGGCGACCGTGTCGAGTTGAACGGCCGCCAGGGCAAGGTGGTGGGGATGGACCTCTTCAACACCAAGCTGCTCGATTACGACGGCCTGACCCTCTATCTCCCCAACGGCAAGGTGTTCGGTGACATGATCGTCAACATCAGCCAGGCCGGACGACGCCGCATCGAGATCGTGTTCGGGGTCGACTACGAGGACGACCTGAACGTGGCGCTGGCCACCCTGACCCATCTGGCCGAAAGCGACCCGCGAGTTCTGAAGCAGCCTGCGCCCTGGGCCAAGGTCACCGCCATGGGCGACTCGTCGGTGAACGTCACCCTTCGCTGCTGGGCCACGCCAGACGACTGGATGGATACCCGCTTCGATCTGACCAAGCAGGCGAAGGAAGCGCTTGAGGCCCGGGGCCTGAGCTTCCCCTACCCTCACCAAGTGGTGGTTGACCGCGCCGACGTACGGCCGCAGGCGCAACGCACGGGCTAGGAGATCGGCTCGGCGTCAGGCCCCGCGCCACTGGCGGACGCGGCCGGTGTCGACATGGACGAAGTTGGAGACGGGATAGTAGCCCACCCCACCGGCGCCCAGGTCCAGCGCGGCGTCACGCAGGTTTGCGAGGTCCACCCCCGGCACGACGATGTCGACGGCCTTGCCCACCGTGTGCTGGCTATGCTCGGCCACGCCCTTCGACCGCGAGCGCAGCATCGCGTTCGTCTTCGGCGAGCGGTAGCCCGATACCACCTGGAAAGGTTGCGTCGTTTCGAGTTTCAGCTGGATCGAGTGCAGCGCGTCGAAAAGCGCTGGGTCGATGAAGGTCTGATCGCCGGTGCGCCAGTCGCGCATGACGCGGTTCGCTTCGGCGAGGGCGTCGGGCAGGTAGCTGCCGTTGGCGTAGTAGACCTCGTTGAAGGCCTCCCCCGTGTGGAGGTTGTGCAGGACCGCGCGGCGCGGTTCCCAGATGTCGAGTCGCTGAGCCCAAGCGGGGGCGGCGATCGCGGTGAGGCCGGCGGCGGCCCCAAAGGTGAGCAGCTCTCTGCGGCGGACGAGGTTCGGCATAGCGCCTCCAGGCCGTCGAAACGAAGGCGGCAAGATGGCGGGCCAATCGTTAACGTCAACCCTATAGCCGACAGGGTGCGACCGACGGTCGCCGGCAGCTTAGGCCTTGAGCGGCGGCGAGCGTTCGCGGACAGTCCCGTCGAGCCGGTGCGTGAGAGACGCCGGCCTGGGAGGTTTCCTCAATGCCCATGCGCCCGTCCGCCGCACCACGCGGCCGCCGATGACCGCGGCCGCCTCTCCGGTCTCGTCGCCTGCCACGCTGCGCAAGGTGGTGGCCGCCAGCATGATCGGCACCACCATCGAGTGGTACGATTTCTTTCTCTACGGCACCGCCGCGGCGCTGGTGTTCAACAAGCTGTTCTTCCCAGCCTCCGAGCCGCTGGTCGGTACGATGCTGGCGTTCGCGACCTATGCGCTGGGCTTTGTCGCCCGGCCCTTGGGCGGCGTGATCTTTGGCCACTACGGCGACCGGATCGGGCGCAAGCGGCTCCTGATGCTGAGCCTGATCCTGATGGGCGTGGCGACGGTGCTGATCGGTTGCCTGCCCACCTTCGATCAGGTGGGGCTCCTGGCGCCTGTCCTGCTGATCGTCCTGCGCCTGGTGCAGGGCTTCGCTGTGGGGGGCGAGTGGGGCGGCGCAGTGCTGATCGTGGCCGAGCATGGCGACGCCGCCCGCCGCGGCTTCTGGACCAGCTTCCCACAGGCCGGCGTGGCGGCCGGCAGCCTGCTGGCTTCGGGCCTGCTGGCGGTGATGGCGGCGCTGCAGACCGAGGCCGACTTCCTGGCCTGGGGCTGGCGCGTGCCGTTCCTGTTGTCGGCGGTGCTGATCGGGGTGGGCTGGTGGATCCGCGCGACGGTCGACGAGAGCCCGACGTTCAAGGCCGTGGCGGCCGAGGTCCAGGCCCTGCCCAAGGCTCCGGCCCTGGAGGCCATCCGCAAGCGGCCCCTGCGCCTGCTGATCGGCGGCGGGCTCAAGTTCGCCGAGAACATCAGCTACTACATCGTCTCGGTGTTCACGATCACCTACGTGACCCAGGCCGTGGGGCTGTCGCGGCAGGTGGCCTTGAACGCCATCCTCGTCGCCTCTGCCCTCCACGTGATCCTCATCCCGGCCTTCGGCTGGCTCTCGGACAGGATCGGTCGGCGGCCGGTCTACGCCTTCGGCGCGTTCGGGATGATGCTGTGGGCGTTCGCGTTCTTCCGCCTGCTCGACACGGCCGACCCGACGATGATCGTCGCCGCCTGCTGCGGCGCCCTGGTGTTCCATGCGGCGATGTACGGCGGACAGGCGGCGTTCCTGGCCGAGATGTTCCCGACGCGATACCGTTACTCGGGCGTCTCGCTGGCCTACCAGGCCACTTCGATCTTCGCGGGCTCGCTGGCGCCGCTGATCGCAGCCGCGCTGCTGGCGGCCACGGGTTCCGGCTTCCCGATCGCTCTCTACGTCGCAGCCGCCTCGCTGGTCACAGGCATCGCCGCCCTCGCCGCGCGGGAGACGCGCGGCAAGAGCTTCGACGAGATCGACGCCGAGGCGTAGACCCGGGGCTATTTCTTCAGCACGTCCCGGGCGGCGTCCTTCAGGGCGCCCACGCCCTTCTGAACCTTGCCTTCGACGCGGTCGGCGGCGCCGTCGGCCTGCAGGTCACGATCACCCGTGGCCTTGCCGGCCGCTTCCTTGATCGAGCCCTTGATGTCCTTCGCGGCGCCCTTGGCTTCGTCCTTGTGCATGGCTTGGTCCTTCCGATTGATCAGGAAGGCCATACGCGGGGCGCGCGGAAGGGTTCCTAGGCGGCGGCCCGCGACGTGCGATCCAGCAGCGCCTCGAAGGCGGCCTGGGCCGACCGGCGGGCGTCTGCGTCGCCCATCATGCGGCGCGCGTCCGACTGGCCCAGGACGAAGCTCTTCATCTGGAAGTAGGCCGCCTGGGCCTCGCGATCCGAGAGCGGCGGGTCACGCAACGACAGGAACTCGCGCGTCACGGTCTTGCGGAAGCCCTGCAACTGCTTGTGCAGCAGGTCGCGCGGCGGGCCCGGCTGGTCGTCCAGCTCGACCGACAGCTGCATGATCGGGCATCCGCTTTCGGCCCAGTCGTCCTCGCACCACTGCAGCCAGCGCTCGAAGATCTTCTCCAGCCGCGGGCGACCGGGGGGCAGTTGCGACGCCGGAAGCCTGATGAGCTCGCTGAAGCGGTCCGTGACCATCTGCACCACGGCCAGGTGCATGTCTTCCTTGGACTCGAAGTGCTTGAAAAGTCCGCTCTTGGACAGGCCGACGGCCTCGGCCACGTCGTTCAGGCTTACGCCCGTGAGGCCACGCAGCGCCGCCTGGCGCGTCGCCTCTTCGAGGATGCGGGCCTTCGTCGCTTCGCCTTTTTTCAATACGGCCAAGCCTCCCTGCTTGACAAAGTGACCGATCGTGCCCTTTTTGGAGCTTAGCGACCGGTCGTGCTCTTTTCTACCGAAAGGAACACGAGAATGCAAAACTTCAGGTGTGTGAGCGCGATTGCGGCGATGGCCGTGTTCGCGGCGGGCGGCGCCTTCGCCCAGACGACGGGATACAAGGGCGAAGCCCGGCTGGCGAACCCGGCGACGGCGCCAGTCCAGCAGACCATCGCCGGGGTGGCCTGGCGCTGCGACGGCGACGCCTGCCAGGGTGAGGCGGCGCGCAAGAACAACGTCGACGGCGTGGTGCGCGAGTGCCGGAAGGTGGTGGCCGTGATCGGCCCCGTGGCCAGCTACAAGTCGGGCGCCCGCGAACTGACCGACGGCCAGATCCGCGCCTGCAACAGGGGTGCGATCCAGGTGCAGACCGCCCGCAACTGAACGCTCTATCGGCGCGTCCTTGAGGCGGCGAACGGCTTCCAATTCGCCTGAGGACGGGCGCACAGGTCCTCCCCTCGGCGCGGCGCTTTCGTTCTCGGCCGGCCAAGGGATCACTCGCGGGGGAGGCGCTGGCCGCCTCTCCCGCGGTCTTTTCGGCGAGCCGCTACGCTTCGGGCTTTTGGTCCCGCGCCCGGCGCGCCTCTTCCAGTCGCACCACGCTGGCCCGCGGCCGGGCGAGCAGCTTGGCGATCGAACGGTTGAGGTCCGCCAGCCTGTAGGGCTTCCGAAGGATCGGGAACTCGGCGCCGATGCGTGCGGCGGCTTCGCTGTAGCCCGTGGCCAGCAACACGGGCGTCGCGGGGGATCGCACGCGGATTTTGCGGGCCATCTCCAGCCCGTCCATCTCGCCGGCCATCACGATATCGCTCAGCACCAGGTCGAACGGGCCTTCCGACTCCAGCTTGCGCAGGCCCGGGAGCCCGCCCGACGCGGCGACCACCTCGTGGCCAAGCTCCTCCAGCATCCGCGCCGCCACGTCGGCGACGTCGGGGTTGTCTTCGACCAGCAGGATGCGGCCGCGGCGGCTCAACTCTGCAGCTTCGGGTTCATCCTGCGCCTGTGGCGCGCGGTCTGCGCGCGGGAGATAGAGAGTGAAGGCTGCGCCAGCGCCCAGCTGACTTGCGACGGTCACCTGGCCGCCTGACTGCTGGGCGAAGCCATAGACCTGGCTCAGGCCAAGGCCCGTGCCCTTGTCCACATCCTTGGTGGTGAAGAACGGGTCGAAGATGCGCGGCAGGATGTCGGGCGGGATGCCCGAGCCGGTGTCTTCCACGGACAGCGCCACGAAGTCGCCCTGCAGACGGTCCGGCGTCTCGGTCCCGTTCAGCGAGCGGTTCTGGGCGCGCAGCTGAATGGCCCCGCCCCTGGGCATCGCGTCTCGCGCGTTCACGGTCAGGTTCAGGACGGCCAGTTCGAACTCGCCGATATCGACGGCGATCGGCCAGAGGTCGCCGGGCAGGTCCATCTCAAGCTGGATGCTGCGCGGCAGGCTGGCCGAAAGCAGCTCGCTCAGTCCCGTCGCCCGGTCGGAAAGCGACACGGGCGCCGGCGACAGCCGCTGGCGGCGCGAGAAGGACAGGAGGTGGCGCGTCAGCTCCTCGCCCCGGCGCGCGGACGCCTCCACGGCATCCAGGGCGCGCAGCGACCGCGGGTCGTCCTTGAGGTGGCGGCGCAACAGCTGGGCCTGGCCGCTGACCACCATCAGCAGATTGTTGAAGTCATGGGCCACCCCGCCGGTCAGCTTGCCCAACGCCTCGAGCTTCTGACTCTGCGCCAACTGCTCGTGCGCCCGCTGCAGGTCCAGCTGGGCGCGGCGCTTGTCGGTGATGTCGCGGGTGATCTTGGCGAAGCCGATGAGGGCGCCGCCCTCTTCGCGGATCGCGTCGATGATCACCGACGCCCAGAACAGGCTGCCGTCCTTGCGCACCCGCCAGCCCTCGGCCTCGTAGCGGCCCTGGTCGGCGGCGGTCTTGAGCGCCCGCAGCGGCGTGCCGACCGCCCGGTCGTCGCGGGTGTAGAAGATCGAGAAGTGCCGGCCCACGATCTCGTCGGCCGCATAACCCTTGATGTGCTGGGCGCCCGTGTTCCAGTTGGCCACCACCCCGTTCGGATCCAGCATGTAGATCGCGTAGTCGGTCACCCCCGACACCAGGGTGCGGAACTGCCGCTCGCTCTGGATCAGGGCTTCCTGCGCCGCCTTCTTCGCCGAGACGTCGCGCGTGATCTTGGCGAAGCCGATGAAGCGGTCGTCCTCGTCATAGATGGGATCGATCACCACTGAGGCCCAGAAGCGCCGCCCGTCCTTGCACACGCGCCAGCCCTCGGCGTCGAAGCGACCATCGCGGAGCGCCGTTTCCAGCGCCCGGGCGGGCGCCCCGGCCTGGCGATCCTTGGCCGTGTAGAAGACGCTGAAATGCCGACCGATGATCTCGCCGTCGGCGTACCCATTGATCTGCTGGGCGCCGCGGTTCCATTTGGTCACGACGCCGTTCGGATCGAGCATGACGATGGCGTAGTCGGTGATCCCCCCCACCAGCAATCGGAACCGGCGTTCGCTCTGGGCCAGGGCCAGTTGCGCGTCGCGTTCGGCCGTCATGTCACGCGTCACCATCGCGTAGCCGATCAGCTCGCCATCTTCGGCCCGGACCGCGTACAGGGTGTCGACGGCCCAGAACCGCGTGCCGTCCTTGCGGACCCGCCACCCTTCAGCCTGAACCCGGTCCTCGGCAGCAGCCGTAGCCAGCAGCCTCTCCGGAGCGCCGACCGCGCGATCCTCGGGCGTGAAGAACATCGAGATGTGCCGTCCCTCGACCTCGGCCGGGGCATAGCCCTTCAGCCGCGCGGCGCCGGTGTTCCAGGTGACCACGCAGCCGTCGGGATCCAGCAGGTGGATAGCGTGGTCGGTCACAGCGTCGACCAGGCCGCGCAGCACGCTGTCGGCCGTCTTGTCGATACGCACGCCCGGCGGGTAGCCCGTCGGCGGCTTGTCCTTGGCCCGCACCAGCGAGTTCCCCTCACACCCCTCATGCGGCCAACGCGCGGATTGGCGCAGGGTTCCGCCGTTGCACGCCGGCCTCCTCGCCGCTATCTGCTCGCCCGACTTTCCCGACACACCGACCAGCGAGCAGCACGCCCCATGGCGCAGCAGTACATTTTCCAGATGCAGGGCCTGACCAAGGCCTTCCCCGGCAGCCCCAAGAAGCTCTTCGAGAACATCTGGCTGTCGTTCTATCCGGACGCGAAGATCGGCGTCGTCGGCGTCAACGGGTCGGGCAAGTCGACCCTGCTCAAGATCATGTCGGGGATCGACAAGGACTTCACCGGCGAGGCCTTCGCGGCCGACGGCATCAAGCGCGGCTATCTCGAGCAGGAGCCCAAGCTTGACGAGAAGCTGGACGTCTGGGGCAACGTCATCTCGTGGTGCGAGGAAAAGCAGATCTTCGACCGCTACAACGCCGTCGCCGCCCAGATGGGCGAGGAATACACCGACGAGCTCATGGAGGAGATGACCCAACTCCAGGAGAAGCTGGACGCGGGCGATCTCTGGGACATCGACAGCCGCATCGAGATGGCGATGGACGCCCTGCGCTGCCCGCCCAACGACTGGCCGGTCGACAAGCTGTCGGGCGGTGAACGCCGCCGTGTGGCCCTGGCCCGCCTGCTGTTGGCCAAGCCCGACATGCTGCTGCTGGACGAGCCCACCAACCACCTCGACGCCGAGAGCGTGGCCTGGCTGCAGCACCACCTGGAAGCCTTCCCGGGCTGCGTGATCCTGGTGACCCACGACCGCTACTTCCTGGATCAGGTCACGAAGTGGACGCTGGAGCTCGATCGCGGCAAGGGCCTGCCCTACGAGGGCAACTACTCGTCGTGGCTCGAGCAGAAGACCAAGCGCCTGGCCCAGGAAGAGCGCGAGGAAGCCGGCAAGAAGCGCACCATCGAGCGCGAACTGGCCTGGGTGCGCTCGTCGCCGTCGGCCCGCCGCTCCAAGTCCAAGGCCCGTCTGGCCGCCTTCGAAGACCTGCAGAACGCGGCCGACAACGCCAAGCAGACCTTCGCCCAGATCCAGATCCCGCCCGGCCCGCGCCTGGGCCAGGTGGTGATCGAGGCCGACAATCTCGAGAAGGAGTATGGCGACAAGCTCCTCTTCAAGAACCTGTCGTTCAAGCTGCCCCCCGGCGGCATCGTCGGGGTCATCGGTCCGAACGGCGCCGGCAAGACCACGCTGTTCAAGATCATCACCGGCCAGGAGACCGCCGACGCCGGCAGCGTGCGCCTGGGCGAAACGGTGAAGCTGGCCTACGTCGACCAGAGCCGCGACAACCTCGACCCCAACAAGAACGTCTGGGAGGAGATCTCGGGCGGTCTCGACGTCATGAAGGTGGGCAGCCGCGAGATTCCGTCCCGCGCCTATGTCGGCAGCTTCAACTTCAAGGGCGGCGACCAGCAGAAGAAGGTGGGCCTGCTGTCGGGCGGTGAGCGCAATCGCGTCCACCTGGCCAAGACCCTGGCCTCGGGCGGCAACGTCCTGATGCTCGACGAACCGACCAACGACCTGGACGTGGAAACCCTCGGCGCCCTGGAATCGGCGCTGGAGGACTTCCCGGGCTGCGCCGTGGTCATCAGCCACGACCGCTTCTTCCTGGACCGCCTGGCCACCCACATCCTGGCCTTCGAGGGCGACTCGAAGGTCGAGTGGTTCGAGGGGAACTTCGAGGCCTACGAGGAGGACAAGAAGCGCCGCCTGGGCGCCGACAGCCTCATCCCCCACCGCATCAAGTTCCAGAAGTTCACGCGCTAGGGCCCCCGGCCGTTGCAAGCAAGGGGTGTCGGCGTGCAGCTCAGCTCGCTGACGCCGGGCTGGATCTTCGGGGCATAACCTCAGCTTAACAGCCTGCGATTGACCTTATGGCGTGCCGGGGCCAGCCTCGGCGCACACCTGAGGGGTCCAGCACATGCCTGCGTTCAACGGCGGCGACAGCGCGGATGTATTTGTCGGCGACGGTTCGCCCGACACATTCATCGGGGCGGCGGGCGGCGACACGATCACGGGCGGCGTCGGCTTCGACCTGTTCGTCATCGACAACGGCCACAGCCCTGCGGCGACCGCCATCAGCACGCCGGCGGCGATCGACGTTATTACCGACTGGAGCAGCAAGGACCGGATTCTCTTCGTCGGGGCGAACCCGGCGGTGTTCGGCTCGGTCGGACAGGGCGTCGCCGACAGCTACGAGGAGGCCTACAATCAAGCGGTCGCGGCCTTCGGCGGCCAGGGCCGCGAGTACTTCGCCGCCAGCGTGGGCGCCGATGTCTTCATGTTCGCGATCCGCACCGGCCAGGCGGTGAAGCTGCTGAACGCCAACCTGGCCGACGTACAGCGCATCAACTTCGTCACCGGATCGCTCTCGGGCGGCCTCGTGGAAACGGGCTCGGAAGGTGGCGTGCTGCGCCAGCTGACCGGCGGCGCCGATCAGTTCGTAGGCGGCGCGGGCAACGACACCGTGACGGGCGGTGACGGCGGCGACACCCTAAGCGGCGGCGCGGGCGACGATCAGGTATTTGGCGGTATCGGGGCGGACTCGATCACCGGCGGCGACGGCTCCAACTACCTGCGCGGCGATGAGGGCGACGACATCGTCACGGGCGGCGCCGGCTTCGACGACATCAACGGCAACATGGGCCGCGACACGCTCTCCGGCGGCGCTGGGAACGACTGGGTCGTGGGCGGGAAGGACGACGACATCCTGTTCGGCGAGTCCGGCAATGACCTCGTCTACGGCAACATCGGCAACGACACCGTGGGCGGCGGCGTCGGCGACGACATCGTGCGCGGCGGCCAGGGCGACGACCTTGTCCGCGGCGACGACGGCCGCGATACCCTCTCGGGCGACCTGGGCAACGATACCCTGGACGGCGGCCTCGGCGCGGACCTGTTCCTGTCGTTTGCGACGACGGGCGTCGACAAGATCATCGGCTTCAACGCCGGCGAAGGCGACCGACTGCAGCTGGAGCCCGGGACGACGTTCACCGTCATTCAGGAGGGCGCCGACGTGATCGTGAACCTCGGCTTCACCAACCGTATCATCGTCGAAGGCGTGCAGCTTTCGCTGTTGCCGGACGGCTGGATCTACGTCGCGGGCTGATCGGCCGGCCCGTCCGGCATGTCGCGCAGGCGCCGGAGCGGACCCGGCAATGACAGCAATGGCGCGGCCGCAAGCCCCGCGACGCCGACCCAGATCGCGCCGCGCACGCCGATGACCTCGCCCAGCATTCCGCCCAGCAGCGCGCCGAGCACGACCAGCCCGCCGGTCGCGGCCTTGTAGGCCGCGTTCACTCGTCCCAGCACCTGGACCGGCATCACGGTCTGGATCAGCGTTGTCCCCAGGATCATGGTGGTGACGCCCAGCAGGTCGCCCAGGATCTGCGACGTCACCAGGAAAACCATTCCCGCGCCCGGGTTCGGCGGCGAGAGCGGGATGATGGCGACCGACAGCGCCACCAGCACCTGGGCCCCCACGAAGGTGGGCCCGACGCCCAAGCGCCGTGACGCCGGTCCGGCGACCGCCGCCCCCGCCAGCGCGCCCACGCCGCCCGCCGCGATGGTCAGGCCCAATAGCGCCGGCGTGAGGCCGACCACCTCGACGCAGAACAGAATGTAGAGCGCGCTGAAGAACCCGCCGCCCAGCGACTGCATCCATGAGCTCAGGAACACCGGCCGCACCAGCGGATCGCGCAGCGCCACACCGAAGCCCAGCCGCACGTCGTCCGCCCAGCGCGCGTGCGCTTCGGGATGCGGCGCGGCTTCCGTCCTGCGGATGCCGAACAGGAAGCCCGCCGAGACCAGGTAGGTGACAGCGTTCGCGGCGATCGCGAGGGGCGCGGCCAACCCCTGAAACAGCACGCCCGCCAGCGCCGGGCCGCCGATTTCGGCCACGGATTCCGTCGCCGAGAAGCTGGCGTTGGCGCGCCCGATCTGCTCGCGCGCCACCAGCGACGGCAGATAGGCGTGGTCGGCGATCTCGAACAACACGCTGGCCGCTCCGACCAGGGCTGCGGCGATGTAGAGCTGCGGCAACGTGAGCACGCCCAGCAGCGCCGCGATCGGGATCGTGGCGAGCACGGCGGCGCGAACCAGGTCGGCGGCCATCATGATCCCGCGCCGACGGCTGCGGTCGACAAATCCGCCGGCCGCGAGCCCAACCAACAACGCCGGTCCGTGCGAGATGGCGGCCAGCAGGCCGACCTGTCCGGGTGAAGCCCCGAGGCTCAGCACGGCGGCGAGAGGCAGGCCCTCTCGCGTGATGCGGGCTCCGAAGGCCGAGACGCTCTGGGCCATCCAGAGGCGGGCGAAGTCGCGGTCGCGCCAAAGGGCGTCGGGCGGAGATTGGGACATGGGACACAGGGATCGCGGCGGCCATACGGCCAGGGCCACGCGACGAGGCGTGGGACGAGGTGAGCCGATTTCAGGGCCGCCGCGCGGGCTCACCGGGCCGGTTTAACGCCGGGCGACCCTTCGACGTCAAGCTTGGGCGAGGAAGGCGGAGATCTCGCGGTCGCTCCGCAGACGCACGATCCGGGCGCGGCCGCCGTGCTCGGCCAGGGCGCGTTCCAGGCGCGGCCGGACCTCGCGATTGTAGGCGAGGATGAAGTGATAGAACTTCAGGTCTATGGTCTCGCGGCAGCCATCGGCCATGTCGGGCCGGGTCCCGTCGCGGTACTGGACCACGCGCCAGATCGCCCGCGCCAGGCACAGCCAGGGCGGCAGATCCAGCCAGATGATCGTGTCGGCCGCCGGCATCCGCAGATGCCAGGAGCCGCCGAAATTGCCGTCGCTGATCCAGGCTTCTCGCGCCTGGTAGTCCAGGATCAGGGCGTTGAACTCGTCGTCGTCGCGCTCGGTCCAGCCCGGCTTCCAGAACAATACATCCAGGTGAATGACCGGCAGGCCCAGCTTGTCGCCCAGCCGCCGCGCCAGGGTCGACTTGCCCGCGCCCGAGTTCCCGATGATCAGCACCCGGCGCATGGCGGCCCCCTTCGGAACCTGGCTATATTCGTGTGCCGGCGTCACGGCCATTCACTTGACGTTAGCACATATAAAGATATCTTTATGTGCAATGAAACTATCCGCCAAACAGACTGTCGATGTGCTGCGCGCCGCGGGCGAGCCCACACGGCTGCGTATCCTGGCGCTGCTCGAGCGCGAGGAGCTGGCGGTGCTCGAGCTGTGCCGTGTGCTGGACCAGAGCCAGCCACGCGTTTCGCGGCATCTGAAGCTCCTGGCCGAGGCGGGGTTGGTCGAGCGGTTCCCTGACGGGGCCTGGGTGTTTTACCGTCTCTCCAGCGGAGGCCGGCAGCGCGAGGTGATCGGCCAGGTCCTGGCGCACATCAACGCCGATGATCCCGTCCTGGCCCGCGACCGCCGAAAGCTGGACGACGTGCAGGCCGAGCGCGCCGACGCCGCCCAGGCCTACTTCGCCGAGAACGCCGCGCAGTGGGACCAGATCCGTTCGCTCTACGTCTCGGACGATCACGTCGAGACCGAGGTTCAGGAGGTCGCCGGTCGCGGGCGTGTCGGCAAGCTGGTCGACCTGGGCAGCGGGACCGGCCGTATGCTGACCCTGCTGGGGCCCCAGGCGGATCAGGCCCTGGGTCTCGACCTGTCGCAGCAGATGCTGAACATCGCGCGCCGCAATGTGACCGAGGCCGGGCTGACCAACGTCGAGCTGCGGCACGGCGACATCTTCGACACCCGCCTCCCCGAGGCCTCGGCCGACCTCGTGGTCGTCCATCAGGTGCTGCACTATCTGGGCGACCCCGCCGCTGCCGTCCGCGAGGCAGCCCGGGTGGTCTCGCCCGGCGGCAAGCTGATCATCGTCGACTTCGCCCCGCACAAGCACGAGTTCCTGCGCGAGCAGCACCAGCATCGCCGCCTCGGCTTCTCCGACGAGGAGATGGCCCGGTGGCTGAGCGAGGCCGAACTGCCGTCTGTTCAAATGCACGCCCTGCCGCCCACCCGGGCCGATGGGCTGACCGTGAAGATCTGGGCCGCCCAGCGTGCGCCCACCGCCTTGAGGAGCGCCGCGTGAGTCCGGCTGAAACCGCATTAGGTCCCGTGGCCCGCGCCGGCGCCGGCCAGGGTCCGCGCCCCCGCATCTCGTTCGAGTTCTCGCCACCCAAGGGCCCTAAGAGCGAGGAAAGCCTGTGGGAGGCGATCCGCCGCCTCGAGCCTCTGAACCCCGAGTTCGTATCGGTGACCTATGGCGCCGGCGGCTCGACGCGTGAGCGCACCCACCGCACGGTCGTGCGGATCCTCAAGGAAACGAGCCTCAAGCCGGCCGCGCATCTGACCTGCGTGGAAGCCAGCCGGGCCGAAGTGGACGAGGTGATCCGGGACTACTGGGACGCCGGCATCCGCCACATCGTGGCGCTTCGGGGTGACCCGCCCGGCTCGCTGGGCGGCGTCTACACGCCCCGCGCCGACGGCTATCAGAATGCGACCGAGCTCACCGCCGGGATCAAGGCCATCGCGCCCTTCGAGGTGAGCGTCGGCGTCTACCCGCAAATCCACCCGGAAAGCCCGTCGGTCGATCACGACATCGCCGTCCTGAAGGCGAAGGTGGATGCCGGCGCGACGCGGGCGATCTCGAACTTCTTCTTCGACATCGACGGCTACCTGCGGTTCGTGGACCGCATCCGCAAGGCGGGCGTCGATGTGCCGATCCTGCCGGGCATCATGCCGGTCTCCAGCTTCGAGGGCCTGCGCAACATGTCGGGCCGCATTGGGGTCGCCATCCCGCCCTGGCTCGCCAATCACTTCGAAGGCCTGGACGCCGATCCCGAGACCCGCAAGCTGGTCGCCGCCTCGGTCGCCGCTGAGATGTGCGCCAAACTGGCCGAAGAAGGCTTTTCCGACTTCCACTTCTACACCCTCAACCGCGCCGACCTGACCTATGCGATCTGCCGCATCCTGGGCGTGCGCGAGACCCCGACTGCTGAACCGAAGGAAGCTGCGGCATGACCCGGCAAGACCGCATCGCGGCGCTGAAGGCCGCCGCCAAGGAGCGCGTGCTCATCCTGGACGGCTCGTGGGGCGTGATGTTCCAGAAGCGCGGCCTGTCCGAGGACGACTACCGCGGCGACCGGTTCAAGGACCATCCAGGCCAGATGAAGGGCAACAACGACATCCTGTGCCTGACCCGGCCAGATATCGTCGCCGACCTGCACGACCAGTACTACGCCGCCGGCGCCGACATCAGCGAGACCAACACCTTCTCGGCCACCAGCATCGGCCAGGGCGAGTACGCCCAGGAAGCGGCCGTGCGCGACATCAACCTGCAGGGCGCCCGCATCGCCCGCGAGGTCGCCGATCGCTGGACAGCGAAGGAGCCGCACAAGCCGCGCTTCGTCGCCGGCTCCATCGGCCCCCTGCCGGTGATGCTGTCGATGAGCTCGGACGTGAACGATCCCGGCGCGCGCAAGGTCACGTTCGACCAGGTCTACGAGGCCTATCGCGAGCAGGTCCGCGCGCTGCACGAGGGCGGCGTCGACATGTTCCTGATCGAGACCATCACCGACACCCTCAACTGCAAGGCCGCGATCAAGGCGGTTCTCGATCTGCAGGACGAGGGCTACGAGCCGCTGCCGATCTGGATCTCGGGAACCATCACAGACCGGTCGGGCCGCACGCTGAGCGGTCAGACGGTGGAGGCCTTCTGGAACTCGGTGCGCCACGCCAAGCCGTTCGCCATCGGCCTGAACTGCGCCCTGGGCGCCGACCTGATGCGGCCGCACATCGCCGAACTGGCGCGCGTCGCGGACACGCTGGTCTCAGCCTATCCGAACGCGGGCCTCCCCAACGCCATGGGCGAGTACGACGAGGAGCCGCACCAGACCGGCCACCAGCTGCACGAGTGGGCTGAGCAGGGTCTGGTCAACATCCTGGGCGGCTGCTGCGGCACCACGCCGGACCACATCCGCCACGTGGCCGACGCCGTGCGCGGCCTGAAACCGCGCCAGCCCGCAGAGCGGCCCAGGGCCATGCGGCTGGCCGGGCTCGAGCCGTTCGAACTCGCCTGATGCAGGCGCCCGAATGGTATGACGCCTGGTGCGAGGAAGCCTTCGAGACCTTCCGCGCCAAGCAGAACGCGCTGACCGAGACCTATCGTCTCGCGTCGTGGGAGCGCTACGACTACGACACCGCCGCCGGGACCCTGACGTTCTCGGACCACGGGCGACCGAAGGTGCTGGCAGACATCCAGGTCGTCGGGTCCATCGGCGCCGACGACTGGCTCTGGGGCTGGGCCAACGAGAACTGGCCGGCGGTCAGCACCGACGGCATGCGCGCCGTCCGCGACTTCGGGGCCCAACACGGCATCGAAGAACTGACCACCCCGCACCTCGAGAGCGACGACCTGCCCGGCCTGGGCTGGATGCTGGCGGCGATCTCGGCTCGCGTTCTCGATGCCGAGGGCGCATACCGCGCGCCGTCCGGCGGCGGTGCGGTCTACTTCCTGATCCGATCCATCAAGTCTGTGAGCTGAATGCGTCCCATCTTCATCAACGTCGGCGAACGGACCAACGTCACCGGCTCGGCCAAATTCCGGAAGCTGATCGCCGAGGGGAACTACCCTGAGGCGCTGTCGGTCGCGCGCCAGCAGGTCGAGGCTGGGGCTCAGGTTATCGATGTCAACATGGACGAGGGGCTGCTCGACTCGGTCGCGGCCATGCGGACCTACCTGAACCTGATCGCGGCGGAGCCCGACATCGCGCGGGTGCCGGTCATGATCGACTCCTCGAAGTGGGAGGTCATCGAGGCCGGACTGAAGTGCGTCCAGGGCAAGGCGATCGTGAATTCGATCTCGATGAAGGAAGGTGAGGCCAAGTTCCTCGAGCAGGCGCAGGCGTGTCTGCGTTACGGTGCCGCCGTCGTCGTCATGGCCTTCGACGAAGTGGGCCAGGCCGATACCGCCGACCGCAAGGTCGAGATCTGCAAGCGGGCCTATGACCTGCTGGTGAACGAGGTGGGTTTCCCGCCCGAAGACATCATCTTCGACCCGAACATCTTCGCCGTGGCCACGGGCATCGAGGATCACGACAACTACGCCGTCGACTTCATCGAGGCGACGCGGCGGATCAAGGAACTGTGCCCCTACGCCCGCATTTCGGGGGGCGTCTCCAACGTCAGCTTCTCGTTCCGCGGTAACGAACCGGTACGTCGCGCCATCCACTCGGTCTTCCTGTACCACGCGATCGCCGCGGGCATGGACATGGGCATCGTCAACGCGGGCGACCTGCCGGTCTACGACGACATCCCCGAAGAGCTGCGCGAGGCGGTCGAGGACGTGATCCTCAACCGGCCGCAACGGACCGCCGTGTCCAACACCGAACGCCTGGTCGACCTGGCCCCCAAGTACAAGGGCGGCAAGTCCGAGGCCAAGGGGCCCAACCTGGCCTGGCGCGAGCAGCCGGTCGAAGGCCGCCTCAGCCACGCCCTGGTCCACGGCATCACCGACTTCATCGAGGCCGACACCGAGGAGGCCCGCCTGGCCGCCGCCCGGCCGCTGCACGTCATCGAAGGTCCGCTGATGGACGGGATGAATGTGGTCGGCGACCTGTTCGGCGCGGGCAAGATGTTCCTGCCCCAGGTGGTCAAGTCGGCCCGGGTGATGAAGCAGGCCGTCGCCTACCTGATGCCCTTCATGGAGGCCGAGAAGGACGGCGGCGAACGCAGCACCGCGGGCAAGGTGCTGATGGCCACGGTCAAGGGCGACGTCCACGACATCGGCAAGAACATCGTGGGCGTGGTCCTGCAGTGTAACAACTACGAGGTCATCGACCTGGGCGTGATGGTCCCCTGCGACCGCATCCTGGACGAGGCGATCGCGCACAACGTCGACATCGTGGGCCTGTCGGGCCTGATCACGCCCAGCCTGGACGAGATGGTCTACGTCGCCTCCGAGATGGAGCGGCGCGGCATGACCATGCCCCTGCTGATCGGCGGCGCCACCACGTCGAAGACCCATACCGCGGTGAAGATCTCGCAGCGCTATCCGTCCGGCTCGACCACCTATGTGCTGGACGCCAGCCGGGCGGTGGGCGTGGTCTCGAACCTGCTGTCGCCCACCGAGAAGGCGAAGTTCCTGGCCGACACCGCCGCCGACTACGAGAAGGTGCGCGCCCAGTTCGCCCGGGGCCAGACCAACCGCGCGCGCGCCACCCTGCAGGAGGCGCGCGACAACGCCTTCACGCCCGACTGGACCACGTACGACCCGCCCAAGCCCACCTTCCTGGGCACGCGGACGTTCGCGCCCTACGACCTGCCGGAACTACGCCGCCACATCGACTGGACGCCGTTCTTCGCCAGCTGGGAGCTGGTGGGCCGCTTCCCGGCGATCCTCGAGGACGACGTGGTCGGCAAGGCCGCCACCGACCTCTACAACGACGCCCAGCGCATGCTGGACCGCATCCTCCAGGAAGGCCTGCTCGAGGCCCGCGGGGTGGTGGGCTTCTGGCCCGCCAACGCCGACGGCGACGACGTGATCGTCTACGCCGACGAGGACCGCACCACCGAGCTCGCCCGCCTTCACACGCTGCGCCAGCAGATGCTGAAGACCGGCGACGGCGCCAACGTCGCGATGGCCGACTTCGTGGCGCCCGTGGGGACCAAGCCCGACTACATCGGCGGCTTCGCCGTCACCGCCGGCCACGGCGAGCTGGCCCAGGCCAAGGCGTTCAAGGACGCCGGCGACGACTATTCGGCGATCCTGTTCACGGCGCTGGCCGACCGCCTGGCCGAGGCCTTCGCCGAAGCCCTGCACCGCAAGGTCCGCACCGAACTGTGGGGCTACGCCCCCGACGAGGCGTTCGACATCGACACCCTGGTCGCCGAGCAGTACCGCGGCATCCGCCCGGCCCCCGGCTATCCGATGCAGCCCGACCACACCGAGAAGGCGACGCTGTTCGAGCTGCTGAGCGCCACCGAGGCGGCGGGCATCGAGCTCACCGAAAGCTTCGCCATGAACCCGCCGGCCGCGGTCTCGGGCGTCTACTTCGCCCACCCCGAAGCCCACTACTTCGGCGTCGGCCGCATCGAGAAGGATCAGGTGGCGGACTACGCGAAGCGCAAGGGCTGGGACCTGCGCACCGCCGAACGCTGGCTGGCCCCCATCCTCAACTACGAGCCCGCCTGATGACCCCCGAAGCCCGCAACAAGCTGTTCGGCCGCGTGGTGATCGTGCTCATGGGCGTGCTGCTGGCCGCCTACATGGCGGCGACGTTCCTGCGCTGAGGTCGGGGCGCGGCGCCCAGCCCGTCGCAGGGCCAGGCATCGTGTCCCCGCAATTCGCCCGTGGTTTGTGTTCCCAAGACACGGGACCCGATAGCGATCTCCGATTGCCAGAACCCGGGATCACCCCGACAGGCGAGGCGTCGAGCCGCCGGGCCGGCCGGGGGGCGGCTGGCGCGGCGCGGGCGGGGCCGAGAATGGCACCTTGGCGGAGACCACCGCCGAGGGGCCCAGGATCTGCGGCGTCTGGCTGTACTGCAGCTCTGCGAGCCTCGCCTTGGTGGCGTTGACGAGTTGGCTGAACGTGAGCGAGCGCTGCTCGCGCAGGATGCTGGCCAGGCAGAACGTGAAGGCGCCGTAGCTGGTCGCGCCGTGCCGGTACTCGTATGAGAGCTCATCCTCGCCGCAGGCTTCAAGGATCAAGGGCAGGTAGGGCCCCACTGGAGCCTTTCGAGTCTGGCGCGCTTTTCGGTAGGCGGACTGGTGCTCCTGACGCAGCATTGACCCTCGGCCTATGCGCACGGTGGCGCCATTGGACCCGAAGAAGTCGGCGTTGGCCTTCTTCGCCGTGCTGAAGTCGGGATTGAGCCGGACGAAATCCCGATCGACCCACATTTGGGTCTTCGTGTCCCATTTCAGCTGGCGGTGGCGGATATCGTCCGGCGGCGAAATACCCCGAGCCCTGGCGCCGCTCTGCCGATGCATGCTGCCCGCATGGCAGCAGTCGAAGATCAGCATGAGCTGAGTGTCGTAGGGCAATTGGCTGTAGAGGGCGTAGATCTGCTCGTCGGAGATCGATCGCTCAGGAGTCCAGTCGAAGTCCCAGGGGACCAGGGTCTCGGTCAGGCGGTCCGGCTCGAGGTTGGAGCCGTACTCGGGCACCCGCGCGCCGTGGCCGCTGTAGTAGAAGACGCGTTGGTCGCCCGGCTGAGCGTCGTCCAGCAGCCACTCGAGGCGCTCAAGGATGCCGGCGGCGGTCGCCCGCTCGTCCAGGCAGGTTCGGATCTCGCCGGGCTCGAAGCCGCATTCCTGGAGAACGGCGCTCATCGTGAAGACGTCGTTGACGCAGCCGGACAGCCGGTCGGCCTCCCGGGGATACTCGTTGATCCCCACGAGCAACGCGCGCTTGCGGTCCTTCCGCCCCTTCGCACGGCCCTGCGGGCTGGCCGGACGTTGCCAGGGGCCGCCGCGGGCGCCGCCGAAGGCCCTGGAATCCGCGGATCGCGCGCCGAGCGGACGCCAGAACGAACCCACGGTCACATTGTGCGTCAGATAGCGCTCGGCCGAATGGTCGCCGGCGCCTTCCAGATCGAACGGCGTCTGCAACTGACTGAAGTTGGCGACGCCTTGCAGCCGGATCGGCGCAGTGAAGACGTCGTCGTGCTTGTTGTAGAGGTGGTGCCAATGCCTGACTTTCGGGACCTCTATGCGTCCGTGCGTCAGGTTGCCCACCACGAACGGGTTGCCGATCTGGGACCCCAGGGTGACGTAGTGCGCCTTCGCCAGGAACGGCGCGGCGGACGAGGCGCCCGCCTCGGCGTGGGTGAAGGCGTTGTAGGTGACCAGCGAGCCCAGGCTGTGGGCGAGGATCACGTCCGGTTTGAACCCTGCGACCGCGTCCAGCATCAGCTTTCGGGTCTTGGCCTGGAAGTCCTCGCTCTCGACCCAGGCCACAACGTAGCCGGCGGTCCAGCGCAGGCGGTCCGAGATGTCCGAAACCACGCCCCGCCCGCCGACCAAAGAACCCAGGCCGCTTCGCCCCAGCTTCCATAGCGCCTGCATGGTGTCGGCGAAGGTCAGTCGGACATCCTCGAAGATCGGATCGTAGGTGACGAACTCGAACTGCAAATCGACGTCTGCGGCGAAACAACTGCGGACAGCCGCCTCCCACTGCGCCCGCCACGGGGAGCTCCTGTGGTCCCCCAGACCGTGAACGCCCAACACCCTGATCGCCTGAGCCATGTCTTGCCGCCTGCTTTTCAGCCTCGCTGCGATGCCGGGTACTGAACGGCGGTCGTCCAACCGCGCCCCCGGCGCTCCTGACGCGCCAGAGAACATGCAGACCGAAGCCAAATCAACCTATGGATTAGTTTCTGGCAAGTTCGGGGACACGCGACCCGTCCCCCGCGCGGGGCGGGCCGGCCTGCCGCCGAGCCTGCGGACGTCCCCGGCGCGACGACGTTCCGCCGGGCCGTCGCCGCCTCAGGCGGCGGCGAGGTTGCGGCGGCGGCGGCGGAGCTGGGCGCCCAGGGCGCCGAAGCCCAGGATCATGAGGGCCCAGGCGCCCGGCTCAGGCACGGCGCCAGGGTCGGTGACCGTCACCTGCCGCGCGACGAAGATGCTGTAGCCCCCAAGCGAATAAGCGACGTTGCTGGGGGCCGGCTGGGTCGAGGGCGCGAAGATGAAGAAACTCAGGAAGTCGCCGTCGAGAAGATTGTCGAACACATCCGTCGAGGTGGCGAAGCGCAGGGCGTCGTTCGCCTTGTCATAGGCGTAGAGCAGCGGCCCGCCCGCGAAGTCCAGCCCGGTGGCGACCAGGCCGTTCGACGTGGGCGCGATGTCGGCCGCGTCGTCGAAGCTGAGCTGGACGCGTCCAGAGACAGGGTCGACCGGCGGGGCGCCGACGCCGCGCACCGCGTAGAAGTCGCTGGCGGCGAACGTGACGTCGACATCGACGATGGCCGCCGCAGCCGGCGTCGTGACCCCCAGGACGGCGGCCGCCAGGGCGGCGGCGGACTTCAGGGCAAGGCGGTTCATGACTTCGTCTCCGGTCGGGTGGCGCGGCCGCGCGCGTGGCGTCTTGTCGGTCGGAGTTCGGCGACGGGAGATCAACTGTAGATTTTTGCCAGAGAGGGGGACCGGGGCGCGCCAAGAGGCCCGCGGGCGGACGCTAGGCGGACGGAGCGGCGTCAGCCGGCGCTCAAGCGATGGCGGAACCCGAGGCCCGGCGCCCACGCCCCGGCTGAGACGCCCCGGCTGAGACGCCCCGGATGACGCAAGCTGCCGACTTCGCGCGAAGCGACGTGCCTTCGATCTCGAAGCGACACACTATATAGTTGTATAGAATATATAATGAGTCTGACGTTTACCGTTCCACAATATTGCTCGGCCAGAGTGGAGCCTGATCAATGTATAGGGACGGATTCATCATGAGGCTCTGGTCTGTATCTGCGACAATTTGTCCGATACTATTTGCCGCACCCGCCCTTGGTGCGCCCTCTGGGACAATAAACGATCCCATCATTACATCACAAGCCGCGACCGGCGATCCCGCAGCTGCGGCCGCCACCGCCGCGCCGGCCAGCCGGGAAGAGGTGTTCTCCACCGGCGTCGCCAAGGGACGCGACCGACTGGACAGCGCCACCTCGACCAGCGCGTTGCGCGAGGCGGACATCGAGACCCTGGGCGCCCGCTCGCTGGGCGACCTGCTGCGCAACCTGCCGGGGATCCGCACGGAGTCGTCCACCGGCGACGGCAGCTCGGCCTACACAGTCCGTGGGCTGCCCCTGGCGTCGGGCGGATCGAAGTACATGCAGCTCCAGGAGGACGGCCTGCCGGTCCTGGAGTTCGGCGACTTCTTCAATGGGGCGGTCGACATCTACATCCGCGCCGACCTCAACCTGGCTGCGGTGGAGTCCATCCGCGGAGGCTCGTCCTCGACCTTCGCGTCGAACTCGCCGGCGGGCGTGATCAACCTGATCTCGAAGACCGGGGACGTGGCCGGCGGCGCGGTGCAGGTGACCGCGGGGCTGGACTACGACACCCAGCGCGTCGACTTCGAGTATGGCGCCCCGATCAACGACGCCTGGCGCTTCCACGTCGGCGGCTTCTACCGCCAGGGCGAGGGTCCGCGCGACGTGGGCTTCACGGCCTTCAAGGGCGGCCAGCTCAAGGCCAACCTGACCCGGCAGTTCGCCAACGGCTATGTCCGGCTGTCGGGCAAGTATCTTGACGACCGCTCGCCGCACTATCTGCCCGGGCCGGTGCGCATCACGGGCACGAACGACAACCCCTCGTTCGGAAGCTTCCAGGGCTATGACGTCCGGCGCGACTCCATGCTCTCGGGCAACCTGGGCAACCTGATCACGCTGGACGCCAACAACAATCCGGCCGAGCTCCCGCTGCGCCAGGGCATGAGCGCCCTGGTGAAGTCGATCGGCCTGGAGTCCCAGTTCGAGGTCCAGGGTTGGACGATCACCCAGCGCGGCCGCTATTCCGACATCAAGGGCGGCACGACCCGCAACCTGGTCGCCAACATCTATTCGGGCAGCGCCCTTCCGGCGTCGCTGGGCGGCGGCGCGGGAACGTTCAGCTACGCGACCGGCCCACGGGCGGGACAGGTGATCACCAACCTGGGCGCCATCAACGGCAACGGCCTGATCGTGGCCAGTTCGCTGAACCGGATCCAATCCCGTTCGCTCAACAACGCCATCAACGATCTGCGCGCGACCCGCGTCTTCCCGGTCGGCAAGGCAGAACTGACCGTGACCGGCGGCGTCTACAAGTCGCTGCAGGACTACACCAGCGACTGGCTCTACAGTAACCACCTGCAGGATGTGGCCGACGACGGCATGTCTTCGCTGATCAACTTCACCAATGCGGCGGGCGTCCCCCAGACGCAGGGCGGCTATCTGGGCTTCAACCGCTCGGGCAGCACCGCCTTCTTCCGGCGCGACTACGACGTGCGGTACAACATTACCGCGCCCTACGGCTCGCTGAACTATCGCCTGGGCAAGGTCGCGGTGGGCGGCAGCCTCCGCTACGACTCGGGCCGGGTGCGCGGCAAGCTGTACGGCGCCGACCTGGGCGGCGGCCGCATCGGCATCCGGCCGGTGGACTTCAACGGCAACGGCGTGATCTCGGTGGCCGAGTCGAAGACCGCCTTCACGCCCTACGACAGCCCGGCGCCCGTCGACTACGACTATAACTACGTGAGCTATTCGGTGGGCGTGAACTACCGGGTGGCCGAGCCGTTCGCGGTGTTCGCCCGCTATAGCCGCGGCGCGCGGGCCGGGGCCGACAAGCTGCTGTTCTCCAACAAGGTCAGCACGGTCGACGGCAGCCTCGTCAACAAGGGCGACGGCTATGACGTCGTCAAACAGCTCGAGGGCGGGTTCAAGTATCGCGCCTCGGGCATCACCGTGAACGTCACCGGCTTCCACGCCGACACGGAAGACACCAACGTCCAGGCCGGCGCGATCACCACCGACCGCACCTACAAGGCCTATGGCGTCGAGGCCGAGGGCGGCTATCGGCAGGGCCCGTTCAGCGTCCGGGCAGGGGTGACCTACACCCATGCCGAGCTCGTCAACGACAAGCTGAACGCCGCCGTAGCCGGCAAGGTCCCGCGCCGGCAACCGGACTTCATCTTCCAGGTGACGCCGCAGTTCGAGCTGGAGAAGGTGACGGTCGGCGCCAACGTCATCGGCACCACCAACAGCTGGGTTCAGGACAACAACCTGATGAAGATGCCGGGCTACACGCTGGTCAGCGCCTTCGCCCAGTACCGCCCCACCGAGCGCGTCCAGCTCATGCTCAACGTCGACAACCTGTTCGACAAGACCGCCTTCATCGAGATCACCACGCCGTCGGTTCCGGCCAACGGCATCGGGTTGGGTCGAGCCGCCAACGGCCGTACGATCTCCATGTCGGCCCGCCTGGACTTCTAGGGCGCAGGCCCCGGCGGTCAGGGGGACACGATACCTATCCCCCGTCGTGCGGCATCGCTGTTCAATCGCGGCGAGGGGGATAGGTATCGTGTCCCCCGAGCCCCCCAACCCCCTTGCCGAACGTAGCGTCCGCCTGAATAGGTGGTATGCAACGAGGGCCGCTCGGCTCAGAAGAAGCGGGCCGTTCAGTAGGGCGTTGGGGGGAATTTGAGTCAGTCCGAGGAGCAGCCGTCCGCCGCTGTCGACGAGCCCCGTCGCCGGTTCCGCCGGCGCTGGATCGTGATGGCGGCGGGCCCGATCCTGATCCTGGCGGGCCTGGCCTACCTGATCCTGACCAGCGGCCGGTTCGAGACCACCGACAACGCCTATGTCCAGGTGGCCAAGACGCCGGTGGCGCCGTCCATCTCGGGCCGCGTCGTCGAGATTTACGTCAAGGAGAACCAGCCCGTCCGGCGCGGACAGGTGCTGTTCCGGCTGGACCAGCGCGACCTGCAGGCCAGCGTCGACCTGGCCCAGGCCCAGCTCAGCAACGCCCAGCTCGCGGTGAGCCAGGCGCGCGTGGCCTATCAGCGCGAGATGGCGAGTGTGTCGGCGGCGCGGGAGAACCTGGCCTTCGCCACGCGCGAGGTGACGCGCCAGCGGCAGTTGAATGCGGCAGGGGCCGTCTCGGGCCAGGCCGTGGACCAGGCCGTCCACGCCGCCAATCAGGCGCGCGACCAGCTGGCGGTGGCCCAGCAGCAGGCGGCCCAGGCCCTGGCGGCGCTGGGCGGAGACCCGAACGTCGCCGATCGCGCGCCCGCGGTGATGCAGGCGCGCGCCCAGCTGCAGCGCGCGCAGCTGAACCAGGACTTCGCCACGGTGGTCGCCCCGGCCGACGGCGTGGTCGCGCGCGTCGACCAGCTGCCGGTGGGCGCCTATCTCAACGCCTCGCAGACCGCCTTCTGGCTGCTGTCGGGCGCCCCCTGGGTCGAGGCGAACTTCAAGGAAGACCAGGTCCGCAACATGGAGGTGGGCCAGCCGGTCGAGATCGACGTCGACGCCTACCCCGGCGGCCCGCTGAAGGGCCACGTGGCCAGCTTCGCGCCCGGCACCGGCTCGGCCTTCTCGGTGCTGCCGGCCCAGAACGCCACGGGCAACTGGGTGAAGGTGACCCAGCGCCTGCCGGTGCGCATCGCGTTCGACCGCCAGCCCCCGCCGCGGGCGGCGCGCGCTGGCCTGTCGGCCAAAGTGAAGGTCGACGTGCGCAATGCGCTGAAGCGGAACTAGGGCGGATGGCCCGCGCGTCCGCCGCCCGCCTCTGCGCCGTATTCGGCGGCATGGGTCTCGCGCTGTCGGCCTGCACGACTGTGGGCCCCGACTTCACGCCGCCGCAGGTGGACGCCGCCGCCGGCTATGCGATGGCCGGAGACGCGCCTGCGCCCGGCGTGGCCCTCAGCCCCGACGTCCGCCTCGCTGGTCCCTGGTGGCGGGCCTTCGGCTCGCCGGCCCTGGACGAAGTCATGCGCCTGGCGCTGGCCGACAGCCCCAGCGTCGCCGCCGCGCGCGCCAAGCTCGAGCGCTACCAGGCAGCCGAGCGCGAGGCGGCGGGCGCGCGCAGGCCGCAGGTCGAGGGCACCGCCTCGGCCCAGCGCCAGAAGTTCAACCCGGCCTCGTTCGGCTTTTCCGGCGCGCCCCGCGGCTCGCAGTTCACCGAGTTCGGACGGCCGCGCACGTACGACGTCTTCGCGCTGGGCGGGCACGTCAGCTACGACCTGGACCTGTTCGGCGGCGCGCGCCGGCGCGAGGAGGCCGCCGCCGCCCGCGCGGCCCAGGCCGCCCACGAAGCCGACGCCGCCTACCTGACGCTGACCGCCAATGTGGCGCTGCAGGCGGTGCGGATGGCCGGGCTCAAGGGCGAGATCTCGGCGCTGCAGTCGATCATCACCGACGACCGCACGCTGCTGGACCTGGCCCGCAAGTCGTTCGCCCTGGGCGGCATTCCGCGCATCACCGTCACCCAGGTCGAGGCCGCGCTGGCCGAGGACGAGGCCCTGATTCCGCCGCTGCTCCGGCAGTACGACGCCGCCCGCCACCAGTTGGCCCTGCTGGTCGGCAAGTCGCCCGCCGCCTGGGCCCCGCCGGACTTCGAGCTCGCGGGCCTGACCGCGCCGGCGACCACGCCGGTCAGCCTGCCGTCTGCGCTGGCGCGGCGCCGGCCCGACATCCTGGCGGCCGAGGCCGAGCTGCACGCGGCGACGGCGAATATCGGCGCGGCGCTGGCCGACCAGTATCCCAACATCCGGCTGTCGGCGAACGGCGCGCTGTCGGCCGTGACCCCCGAGGACGTGATCTCACCGGACTCCGCGGGCTGGACCCTGCTGGGCGGCCTCACCGCGCCGATCTTCGACGGCGGGGCGCGCAAGGCCCGGACGCGCCAGGCCGAGGCCCAGGCCCGCGAGGCCCTGGCCCGCTACCGGCTGACCGTGCTGCGGGCGTTCGTCGAGGTGTCGGACGCGATGGCGGCGCTGGAGACCGACCGGCAGCGGACCGAGGCGCTGACCCGGGCGGTGTCGCTGAGCCGCGAGTCGGCCGACGTGACCCTGCGCGCCGCGCAGCTGGGCGCGCGGACGGCCGCCGAGGTGGTGCAGGCGCGCCGCCAGCTGGACCGCGACCGCCGCGACCTGGCCAACGCCCAGGCCCAGCGGCTGTCCGACCTGGTGAGCCTCTATGCCGCCTCGGCCGCCGACTGGGGCGGGCGCGACGTGTCCGGAGGGGCCAATGGCGTCGGCCCAGGACGTTAGGAACCGGATCCCGATCACCGGCTCGCTGATGCTGGCGACGCTGATGTACACGCTCGACTCGACCATCGCGAACGTGGCGCTGCCGCACATGCAGGGCAGCCTCTCGGCCTCGCAGGACGAGATCACCTGGGTGCTGACCTCGTACATCCTGGCGACCGCGGTGGCGACGCCGCTGGCCGGCTGGCTGGCGCAGAAGATCGGTCGCAAGACCATGCTGCTGTGGTCGATCGTGGGCTTCACCATCGCCTCGATGGCGTGCGGCCTGGCCCAGAACGTGCCCGAGATGGTGATCTTCCGGGTGCTCCAGGGGCTGGCCGGCGCGGGGCTGATGCCCCTGTCGCAGTCGGTCATGCTCGACATCTTCCCGATGACCATGATCCCGCGGGTGATGAGCATCTGGAGCGCCGCGGTGATCCTGGGCCCGATCGCCGGCCCCACTCTGGGCGGCTGGATCACCGAAGAGCTGGACTGGCGCTGGGTGTTCTTCATCAACCTGCCGATCGGCATCCTGGCGATCGTAGGGGTGCTGCGGTTCATGGCCCATGACCCGGGAGGGCGGGCCAGACCCTTCGACTTCGTGGGCTTCGGCGGGCTGATCGCCTTCATCGTCGGCCTGCAAGCGATGCTGGATCGCGGCCCCGGGCGCGACTGGTTCGACTCGAAGGAGATCTGGGTCGAGGCCGCCATCGCCCTGGCCGGCCTGTGGGTGTTCATCGTCCAGACGGCGACCGCCGAGCATCCCTTCTTCCACCGCGACCTGGCCAAGGACCGCAACTTCATCGGCACCACCCTGTTCGGGTTCTTCGTGGGCGTGCTGCTGTTCTCGACCACGGCGCTGCTGCCGTCGTTCATGCAGAACCTGATGGGCTATTCGGCGACCCAGGCGGGCATCGCCAGCATGACCCGCGGCCTGGGCTCGCTGGTCTCGTTCCTGCTGGTGCCCATGGCCATGGCGCGCCTGGGGCCCCGCATGTGCCTGTTCCTGGGGCTGGTCCTGTGCGTCTGCGGCCTGTGGATGATGGGCGGCTTCAGCCTCGAGATGACCTCGGGGCCGATCCTGATCAGCGGGTTCGTCCAGGGGTTCGGCGTGGGCCTGCTGTTCTCGCCGCTCAGCACCCTGGCCTATGTGACCCTGGACCAGCGCCATCGGGTCGAGGGCACGATCGTCTCCACCATGGTCCGCAGCCTGGGTTCGAGCGTCGGCATCTCGATCGTCCTGGCCGCGGTGCTGCGCAACTCGGCAGGCGCACACAGCGAGCTGGCCGGCCGCGTCGATCCTTCCAGCCCGCTGCTGCACAACCTGCTGCCGGCGTTCATGGACCCCCGCACGGTGATGGGCGCCCAGGTGCTGAACGGCGAGATCACGCGGCAGTCCGCGATGATCGGCTACGTCAACATCTTCATGTGGATGGCGCTCGCGACCTGCATCATCGTGCCGGCGGTCATCCTGCTGCGGCCCGCGCGCGCCGCGCCGTCCGACACTGTCGAAATCCACTCGGAATAAGGCGAAGCCGGCCCGTGACTTCCGCGCACGGAAGTCTGGCACGGTGAGCCATCCTCAGGGAGGAGCCGCCATGCCGAGCCTCGTCCACCTGCCGGCCGACGCGCCGGCCGAAGAGATCACCGCTGCTCTGGACCGCGACGGAGCGCTGATCCTCGACGACGCGCTCCCCGCCGCCGACGTCGACGCGCTGGCCGCAGAGCTTCGCCCCTGGGTCGAGGCGACGCCGACCGGGCGCGACAGCTTCACGGGCGACCACACCACCCGCACCGGCGCCCTGGTGGCGCGCTCGCCGCGGATCCGGCCCCTGGTGATGGACCGCCGTATCCTGGCGGTGTGCGACGCGGTGCTGAAGCCCAACTGCCACCGCTATCAGCTGCACCTGGCGCAGCTGATCCGGATCATGCCCGGCCAGGGGGCGCAGGCGATCCACCGCGACCGCTGGGCCTGGGGCCGCCAGATGCCGGGGATCGAGCCGCAGGTGAACACGATCTGGGCGCTCACCGACTTCACCGCCGCCAACGGCGCCACCCAGGTGATCCCGGGCTCGCAGGTCTGGGACGACGACCGCAAGGCCCTGCCCCACGAGATCGCGCGGGCCGAGATGAAGAAGGGCTCGGTGCTGGTCTACACCGGCACGGTGTTCCACTCGGGCGGGGCGAACGACGCCGATCACGACCGCTGGGGCCTCAACATCACCTATTCGCTGGGGTGGCTGCGCCAGGAGGAGAACATGTACCTCTCCTGCCCGCCCGACGTGGCCCGCACCCTGGACCCAGAGCTGGCCGCCCTGGTCGGCTACGCCATGAGCAACTACGCGCTCGGCTACTATACCCCGCCCCTGCCCCCCGGCGAAGGCCCCGAGACCGTGCCGCCCGAGTGGGCGCTGGGCGGGATGAAGCCGGACGCCGAGGGGAGCCTCGGCGGCGCCGAACTGCTGGACGAGGTGATCGCGCGGGCGAAACGCAAGGCGGAGGGAGTTTAGGGGGCACGATACCTATCCCCTTTGCGCGGCGGTGCAGGTTCAGCGGCGGCGGGAGGGGATAGGTATCATGTCCCCGGCCGCTTTCACCCCGGCCGCTTTTTCGGCCGCACCGTCTCCAACCCCGCGTCGGTCAGGGGGATGGCGTTGCCGGGGATGTACAGGACGATCGGGCGGACTTCGTAGACGGCGCTGGGGTTGGCCTCTTTGAGGTCGCGGGCGGCTTCGACGGCGGCGTCGCGGGTGGGGACGTCGACGACGTAGAGGCCCAGCAACTGTTCCTTGGTCTCGGCGAAGGGGCCGTCGATCACGACGCCGCGGCCGGGGCCGCGGAGGGTGACCGCCAGTTCGGTGGCGCCCAGGCGGGCGGCGGGGCCCATCTTGGACTCGTCGATCAGGCGGTCGTGCACGGCCAACAGGCCGGTCATCAGCTGTCCGTCCTCACCCTCGCTGAGCGACTGGATGATGTGTTCCTCGTGGTAGGCCAGGATGGCGTAGAGCATGGGGCCCTCTACTGCGGC
>NZ_SCTC01000053.1 GCF_004299445.1 Phenylobacterium sp.
CGTTGATGACGCTCGCCGACGGCGAGAGCGTGATCCGTGAGACGATCTTCGAGAACCGGTTCATGCACGTCCCCGAGTTGGGCCGCCTCGGCGCGGACATCTCGGTGCATGGCGGCGAGGCGCGCGTGCGCGGCGTGGCCAGTCTTGAAGGCGCTCAGGTCATGGCGACCGACCTGCGGGCCTCGGTCAGCCTGGTCATCGCGGGCCTGGCGGCGAAGGGCGAGACGATCGTCAATCGTGTCTATCACCTGGACCGTGGCTTCGAGCGTCTGGAAGAGAAGCTCGGCGCGTGCGGGGCCAAGGTTCGGCGCCTGAAGGGCGAGGGCGTCGAGGCGGAAGTCGAGTAGGCTGATGGCCGACGGCGCAATGCTCCACCTTCTTGCCGAAGATCCCGAGGATCTCAGCATAATCTCGGCTGCCCTTCAGGATGCGGTGGCCAAGGTGGGGGACATCTCCTACGAGGCCCGCTCACGGCGGCTGACCATCGCGTTCAACCGGTTTCGCTGGGAGGCCGGCGAGCGGCAGCGCGTGCGTTCGGCCCTGCAGATCGGCGGCGTGTTGTCGGTCCAGGCGCGCAGGATACGACGCGAGCGCCGTGAAGGCGTGCTGGAACTGCTTGCGATCGCCTTCGAACCCGGAGTGCCGCCCGGTGGAATCCTGACGTTGAGCTTTGCCGGCGGTGGCGATCTGCGGGCGACCGTCGAATGCGTGGACGCCGTCCTGGCTGATGTCTCAACGCCATGGCCGACGCCCCGCGCGCCGCGCCACGAGGCCTGAACGGATAGCCTTGGACGTCTGGCGCCATTAAGAGAGCGCGCCATGCGCCGCTTCCGATATGACCAGCCCGGCTTCGCCGACGCCTTCACCGCGTTCGTCTCCGAACGTCGCGAGACGCCCGAGGAGGTGGACACGATCGTCCGCGACGTGCTCGCCGCCGTCCGCTCAGAGGGCGTAGGGGCCCTGCTTCGCTATGCCCTTGAGTTCGATCGCATCGAACTGACGGAGGCGACGTTGCTGGTCAGCGCGGACGAGATCGCCGAGGGCGCCGCGAAATGCTCGGCGGAAGTGCGCGACGCGATCGCCTTCGCCGCCGAACGCATTCGCGTCTACCATGAGCGACAACGACCCGCAGATCAGAGGTTCACCGACTCGGCGGGAGTTGAACTCGGCTGGCGCTGGACGCCGCTGGAGGCTGTGGGGATCTATGTTCCCGGCGGTCGCGCAGCCTATCCTTCGACCGTGCTGATGAACGCCGTGCCCGCCAAGGCGGCGGGCGTCGAACGAATCGCCATGGTGACACCCCCTGGGCGACTTCAGCCGGCGGTGCTGGCCGCAGCTCAGACAGCAGGCGTCACCGAGATATGGCGTGTCGGCGGAGCCCAGGCTGTGGCAGCCCTGGCCTATGGCGCAGGTCCAATCCGCCCGGTGGATAAGATTGTCGGCCCGGGGAACGCCTTCGTCACGGCGGCCAAGCGGCGCGTTTACGGCGCCGTGGGCATCGATGCGCTGGCCGGCCCGTCGGAGATCGTCGTGGTCGCGGACGGCGCGAACAATCCCGAGTGGATCGCTGCGGACCTGCTCTCTCAAGCCGAACACGACCCAGCCGCGCAATCCATCCTGATCACCGACGACGAGGCGTTCGCCGCCAAGGTCGAAGCCGCAATCGAGGCGCAGCTTCAGGTGCTCGCGACCGGCGCTGACGCGCGCGCATCCTGGCAGACTCATGGAGCGGTGGTGATCGCCCCGCTCGACGCCGCGCCTGGCCTCGTTGACGAGATCGCCCCCGAGCACGTGGAGTTCGCGATCGATGAGCCCGAGCGCCTGTCCGACCGGGTCCGGCACGCGGGCGCCATCTTCCTGGGGCGCCATGCGCCGGAGGCGATTGGCGACTATGTGGCAGGGTCGAACCACGTCCTGCCCACCAGCCGTGCGGCGCGGTTCTCCTCCGGCCTATCGCTCTATGACTTCCTGAAGCGCACCTCGATCGTGAAATGCGATGCCCGCTCGTTCGCAGCTCTGGCGCCCGCGACCATCGCGCTCGCTGAGGCGGAAGGCCTGCCGGCCCATGCGCGTTCAGCCGCCATTCGGATGGGACAGTAGGTCGCGGGCGTTGCACGCCAGGGCGGTCAGGGGCTAAGCCGCTCTCGTGTTCGCCGCAGAAACCCCGACGACCGCCGCCACGCCCCCGGCAAAACCTCCTGAGCCAGGCTTCACCGAGCGGCTGGTCGATTCCGTGACCGACGGGATCGACCACGTCATCGGCATGGGCCCTCGAGAGGCGGGGATGAATCTGGTGGCCACCGGTGTTGTGGTGGTTGTCGCCTGGGTTCTCGTCTGGGGTAGCCGCCGCCTTCTGGACGGCTGGCTGGCGCGGGTCACCGTGAAGGGCGGCGATGCGCCGGACCGCGAGGAAGCCCGCACCCAGAAGGCGGCTCGGTTCAGCTGGATGCTGTTCCGGCTTGCGATGACGCTGGGCGTTGTCGTCCTGGTCCTGCAGATCTGGGGCATCGATACCCGCGCCTGGCTTTCGAGCGAGGTGGGTCTGCGCCTTGTTCGACTGGCCATGGTTGTCGTCCTGGCGACCGGCCTTGTGGAGTTGGCCGGCTACACGATCAACAGACTGATCGGAGGCTTCGCGCGGCGGAGCGGAGACGAGCGTCGGGCGGCGCAACTTCGAACGCTGGGCCCGATTCTCACCGGATGTGCCCAGACCGTCCTGATCGTCGTTGGGGCCTTGACCGTCCTGACCGAGCTGGGCCTCAAGGTCGGGCCGATCCTGGCCAGCGCCGGCGTCCTGGGGATCGCCATCGGCTTCGGCGCCCAGACCCTTGTGAAGGACTTCCTGACCGGCCTCTTCCTGATCGCCGAAGACGTCGTGTCGGTTGGCGACAACGTCGAGATTGGCGGCTTCGCAGGCGTGGTGGAGGCGATGACCCTGCGGACGATCCGCCTCCGTGACGCCAATGCGACGCTGCACGTGTTCCCTTACAGCGAAGCCCAGGTGATCCATAACCGGACCAAGGTCTTCTCTTCGTACCTGGCCGAGATCCCTGTGAGCTACGACAACGACCTCGATCATGTGCTGAAGGTGATCCAGACGGTCGGTGACGGCCTCCGAAAGGATCGGCGCTTCGGTCCGATGATCACCGAGCCGTTCGAAGTGATGGGTGTGGACCGCCTAGCCGACAACGCGGTGCACCTGAAGGCCCGCTTCATCACGGTACCCCGAACGCAATGGGACGTCGGCCGGGAGTTCAACCGCCGGCTCAAGAACGCTTTCGACGCGGAGCGCATTCTGACGCCCGTGAAGACTACGCCCGTCGCCGCCCAGCCGCTGGACGACCGGCATGCGCAGGCCGCCAACGGGCCGGCTGTGACGCCACCGGAAACCACGTCGACAACCTGAACGGTTCCTAACCGCAAGGTCTGCGGAGCCGTTCAGGCTCACCCGTCTAGAAGCTGCGTCATCGAATGAACGCAGAGGACGGAGATCATCATGCGTATCCTGAACACCAAGACGACCGGCGGCGCCCTGACGGCGGTCGCCCTGGCTGCCGGCCTGGCGCTGAGCGGCGCCTCGAGCGCCAGCGCTGGGGTGCTGGGCTGCTCAGCCCCGGGCGGCAAACAGGAGGGCGGCGCCGTGATCGGCGCTCTGGTCGGCGGCCTCATCGGCAACCAGGTCGGCGGTCGTCATGCCACCGGCGAAACCGTGGCCGGCGCCGCAGCGGGCGCCGCGGCGGGCTCTGCGATTGGATGCGAAGCACAGAAGAATAGGGCCCAGAAGCAGGGCGCGGCCACCTACAAGCGCAATGGCTATCGGCTGTACTCGAACGTTCAACCTGCCAGCTACAGCCGGATCGGCCAGACGTTCGTGGCCGAAAGCGGAGTGAACCTGCGTGCGGCGCCTACCGCCAGCTCGGCAAAGGTCGGCCGCCTGCAGGCCGGCGAACGGTTCCAGGCCCTGGCTGCTGTCCGTGACTCGGACTGGGTGCTGGTCGGCGTCAATGGCGTCGGAGCCGGCTATGTGCGCGGCGACTTTGTCCATCCCGTCGGCCGCTACGCCTCCCGCTAGCAGGCCTGACCTGCGGGCTTGAAAGGCGCCCGGAGCCTCCGCGCTCCGGGCGATTTCTCGTATCTGGGCCTCCCCGATGACGCGGTGGGATGACGTCGCCCCCCAGATTGCAATAAAGCTCGACCTGAAGCCCATGGTCGACGACCCGAAGAAGAGCCACCGCCTGCAATCCGTCGAGCTGGACGAGCAGTCCCTCGCGGCCGTTTCGCGCGACCAGGAACAGGAACGTCAGATCGCCATCTTCGATCTGCTCGAGGAGAACTTCTTCCATCCGGAGGGCGCCGAGGCCGGGCCCTACGACCTGCGCATGGGACTCTTGGAGAACCGGCTTGTGCTCGACGTGCGAGGTCCGGCCTACGAGCGACGCCATATCCTGTCGCTCTCGCCGTTCCGAATGCTGATCAAAGACTACTTCATGATCTGCGACAGCTACTACCAGGCCATCCGCAACTCGACGCCGCAGCAGATCGAGGCCTTGGACATGGGGCGGCGCGGTCTGCACAACGAGGCGTCCGAACTCCTGCGCACCCGCTTGGCCGGCAAGGTCGAGACCGACATGGACACCGCGCGCCGCCTCTTCACCCTTATCTGCGCCCTTCACTGGCGGGGTTGACCGGCATGACCGGCGATCCCGGGAAGCGGCTGCCCGACGCGGTCCTCTTCTGCTGCAACTTCAATCAGGTGCGGTCGCCGATGGCGGAGTCGCTATTGAAGCACATCGCCGGCACCCGGATTTTCGTCGACAGCTGCGGTCTGAAACGTGCGGCGTTCGATCCCGACGAGGACGACATGGAGGTCGATCCCCTGGCTGCGGCGGTCATGCAGGAGCTTGGCGTCGACCTGACGCGGCACCGGTGCAAGATCTTCGACGATCTGGAAGACGACTCCTTCGACCTGGTCATCTCGCTGACACCTGAGGCTCAGCACCGCGCGATCGAGATCGCCCGCGGGCGCGACGCCGAGATCGAGTATTGGCCGACGATGGACCCGACACTCAGCGAGGGATCGCGCGAGCATCGGCTGGAGGCCTATCGCCAGGTTCGCGACGGGCTGGCCCAGCGAATTCGGACGCGTTTCCGCGTCTAGGCCACGGCCCATCGACCTTTCCGCCGCCGATGCGCTATATGCGCACCCTGTTGGACGGCGCGCGTCGCCGTCGGATCGTCCAAGGACCAAGGGAGCCGCATGGCGAAAGAAGAACTGTTGGAGTTTCCAGGCACGGTCAGCGAAGTGCTGCCCAACGCCACGTTCCGGGTAAAGCTCGAGAACGACCACGAGATTATCGCTCACACGGCCGGCAAGATGCGGAAGAATCGCATCCGGGTCTCGGCAGGCGACAAGGTGCTCGTGGAAATGACGCCTTACGACCTGACCAAGGGCCGCATCACCTTCCGCGTCCGCTGACCGGCCCGAGGTTGCGACTTGGCTTCTGAGCCGCGCCTCGTCCTGGCCTCTGCGAGCCCCCGAAGGCTCGACCTCCTGCGTCAGATCGGCCTCGTGCCCGATGCCGTCGAGGCCGCCGATCTGGACGAAGCCCCACAACCCCATGAAACACCACGCCGGCTGGCGCTTCGCCTGGCTCAGGCCAAGGCGATGTACGTCGCCGCTCGTGCGCCGGACGCCCATGTTCTGGGCGCTGACACGGTAGTCGCGGTCGGCCGTCGCGTGCTGCCCAAGGCTGAGGATGCCACCGAGGTGCGCGCCTGCCTTCGCCTCCTGTCAGGGCGGGCGCACCGCGTATTGACGGGTGTGGCCGTGGTCGCGCCTGGCGGGCGGGTCTCTTCACGACTGGTGGAGAGCCGCGTCCATTTCAAGCGTCTCAGCGAAGGCGACATCGAGACGTACCTGACGTGCGGAGAGGGGATCGGTAAGGCCGGTGGGTATGCGATCCAGGGGCACGCCGGCGCGATGGTGATCTCTCTGCAGGGCTCCTATTCGGGCGTCGTCGGGTTGCCCCTCTATGAAACCGCCAACCTGCTGGCGGGATTGGGGTATCGGCGCTCATGAGCGAGCGGCGCGTCTTCCTGGATGTCGGAATCGGGGTCACGCGGGGGATCGTAACGTTAGACGGCCGCCCCGAACGCATGCTTCTGCAGCGGAATGACGACGAGCCCCGTCTGGCCTTGGGCGCACGCCTTATTGCCCGCATAACCAAGGTCGAACCGGCCATCGCCACCGCGTTCCTCGATCTGGGCGGAGGTCACGAGGCGATTCTACCGTTCAAGCCTGAGGCGCGGCCAGTGCGGGGCGGCGCGATCGTAATCGAGATTCGGAGCGAGCCGCGAGACGGCAAGCTGGCGGTCGCCCGCCAGGTCGGGGAGGGTGAGGGCGCGCCGCGCCTGCTCGCCGAGGCGCCGGGCGTGCGTGAGGCCTTGGAGTTCCTCGTCCGCGATGTTCCCATCATTGAGGGGCGTGAGGCCCGACGCACGGCCGACGACGCGGAGGCTGAGGCGCTTGAGACCATCCACCCGCTGCCGGGCGGCGGAACCCTCGCCATTGAGCCCACGCGCGCCTTGACTGCGATCGACGTCGACCTGGGGGAGCGCAAGGGTGTGGACGCCAAACGCGTGACCCGGCACGCGAACCATGCCGCGCTAGCGGAGTCGGCCCGTCTGCTTCGGCTCAAGGGCCTGGGTGGCCTGGTGGTGTTGGATCTCGTCGGTCGAGGGCACGACGGCGCTGCCCTCCTGGCTGCCGCACGCCTTGCCTTTGGCCCGGACAATCCAGGCGTCGCGATCGGGCCGGTTGGCCGGTTCGGGACCATGGAGCTCTCGATTCCGCGCCGCACCCGGCCACTGCTTGAGCGCCTGCGTCAGGCTGACGGCGCCTTGAACGATCGCACGCTCGCCGAGCGACTGATCCGACGTATCCAGGTCGAGGCCGAGGCGCAGCCTGGGGGACGCCTCGCCGCGTCCTGCGCGCCGGCTGTGGCCAAGGCGGCCGAGCCGCTGGCGCGGCTTCTCGCCGCGCGCATAGGCGCCCGCTTCGTCATCACATCCGATCCCGCTCGCCCGCGCGAGCGTCTCGATGTCGCCGTCGCATGAGCGGGGGGCGCTGTCCGATCTGCGCCAAGCCGCGGGTGGTCGAGTATCGGCCGTTTTGCTCTCGGCGCTGCGCCGACGTCGATCTGCAGCGCTGGCTCAATGGCAGCTACGCAGTGCCGGCCGAAGAGGACGAGAGCGGTCCGGGGGAGTTTTCCGACGAGGATTGAGGCGCGGCGAAAATCCTCCTCGGACCTTGCTGGACTTCGCGGATTGGCTCCCTTATAGACGCGGCTCCCGCGGGCCTGGGTAGCTCAGTTGGTAGAGCAGCGGATTGAAAATCCGCGTGTCGGTGGTTCGAATCCGCCCCCAGGCACCACACTTTCCGGACAGCGTTGAAGCCTCAAGCCCGTGGCGACGCGGGCGTCCGGGTACGTCCGCCATTTCGCGAGGCGCGCGACTCCGCGTCGCAGCAAACGGCCTTGCGCACCCATCATGCCCATTGGGACAGATTGCGGCTCAGCTTGTTGCTGCACTGCAGCATGAAATCGCGACGAACGGTGCTGAATCTGACGGCTCAAGACGCTTGTTGCGTGTGCAGCGCACAATCCGTGCGGATGCGTCAGTATTTTGACGCGGGATGGCAAGCTCATGCCCCTTGACGCCTCGACAAGGGGTTGCCAAAGGGTCGTGCCGCTCTCTTACAAGACGGTAAGACTTTGGGTTCCCCTCGTGGGAGTTCAAGGCCGTCCGCACCTTCGAAACGCCATCCCTGCGAAAAGACGGGAGCCGCGTTCCGGGTCGGGCGCACGACAGCGCCTCTGGAGCCCTGGGCTCGCGAAAGCGGACTGGGGCGCCGGGCTTGTTTCAACTAGGGTGGAGACGCTCTCGCGCGACGACCCTCCGGCCAATCGTGCTAGACCAACCAGGAACTGGCGACAGATGCTCGACAACAAACTGAAGATGACCTTTTCCGCTCTCCTCGGCGCCGTGGCGCTGAGCGTGAGCGCGCCGGCGTTCGCTCAGGACGCCGCCGCCCCGGCTGCTCCGGCCGCCGACGCCGCCGCCGCTCCGGCCGCTGATGCTGCTGCTGCGGCTCCTGCCGCTGCGCCGGCTGCGCCGGCCGCCGAAGAAGCCGCCGATCCGCCGACCATCAAGGGCGCCGGCAAGCTCAACGTCGGCACCATGTTCATGGACGCCGACCCCGTCGTTAAGGTGATCATGATTGGCCTGGCTCTCGCTTCGGTGCTGAGCTGGACGATCCTCGTCACCAAGATCCTCGAGTTCAACGCGCTCAATAAGGTCTCGGACGGCTTCGTGGAGAACTTCCGCGGCGCCAAGTCGATCACCGACATGAGCCGCATCGCGCTCTCGGAAGAGTATGACGGTAACCCGCTGGCCGACATGGCCGCTGCGGCTGCTCAGGAGATCGAACTCTCTAAGCAGGCCGGCCTCCAGATCACCGGCGAGCATCGCGACACCACCATCGATCGCGCCGCGCACGCCGTGAGCGCCGTCCAGGCCTCGCTGGCCCGTCGCCTTTCGGGCGGTATGCAGTACCTGGCCTCGGTCGGCTCGAACGGTCCGTTCATCGGTCTGTTCGGTACGGTTTACGGGATTATGAACTCGTTCATCGGGATCGCGAACACCAACACGACCAACCTCGCCGTCGTGGCCCCCGGCATCGCCGAGGCCCTGCTGGCGACCGGTCTCGGCCTGTTCGCCGCCATCCCCTCGGTTATCTTCTACAACTACTTCCAGACGCGGATTTCCGCCTTCGGCGCCCGTTCGGAAGGCTTTGTGGCCGAGCTGATGAATGCGATTTCCCGGCAGCTCGACAAGGGAGCCTAACCTAGATGGCCGCCAAACTCTCGAGTGGAGGGGGCGGGCGCTATTCTGAAGAGCAGAATGCCGAGATCAACGTCACACCGTTTGTGGACGTTATGTTGGTCCTTCTGATCATCTTCATGGTGGCAGCGCCGCTGGCGAGCGTGACCGTCAAGGTCCAGCTCCCGCCAGCTGTCGCGCCGCCAGGCACCAACCCTCCGAAGCCGGTCTACATCTCGATCCAGCCGAACGGCAGCATCTTCATCCAGGACTTCCGGACCGACCTGTCCAGCCTGGGTGAGGACCTGCGGAAGAACCTGGGTGAGAAGCGCAATCCCGAGAAGGAGCGGATCTTCATCCGCGCCGACAAGGACGTGCTCTACGGTGACTTCATGGGCGTGATGAACATGCTGCAGGATAATAATTTCTACAGCGTGGCTCTCGTCGGCGAAGACGACAATTAGGTGGTGACCCATGTCTGAGACATCACCTCATTCCGACGCCATCGTCCGGCACAACCCGTTTGACGATCCCAAGCCGAAACGCCGGCCTGGGACCATCATCGCGCTGCTCCTGGCGATCATCGTGCACGGCGCTCTCGGCGTCTATCTGTGGAAAACGCGGTTCGAGCCGAAGTACAAAGAGTACTCGGACGAAGTGACCGACGTGGACATCATCAAGCCTGTCCCGCCGCCGCCGCCGCCGCCGCCTCCGCCGCCGCCGCCGAATACGCCGCCGCCGCCGCCGCCCAAGCTGCAGCCCCGGCCGCCCGTCGCGGTGCCTGATCTCCCGTCGATCCCGCCTCTGCCGGTTCCCCCGGTCGAGCGTCGGATCGAGGAGCCTCGGCCGCCCGCCGCGCCGCCGCCCGAGCCGCCGCGCCCGTCGGTCATCACCAATCCGGACTGGCTCCGCCGTCCGTCGGCCGATGACATGAACCGCTACTACCCCGACCGTGCGTCGCGGATGGAAGTGGAGGGCCGGGCGACTCTGAGCTGCACGGTCAACGCCCGCGGCACTCTGGAAGGCTGCTCGATCGTTTCTGAGGATCCGGCTGACATGGGCTTCGGCGACGCCGCCCAGAAGATGTCGAGGCTCTTCAAGATGCGGCCGCAGACCAAAGACGGTCAGCCCGTCGACGGTGGCACGGTGCGGATCCCGATCCGCTTCGTCCTGCCCAAGGGCTAACCCCTCGGTTCGCCAGAACTGGCTAAGTCAAGGCCCCGGTCGCGTCAGCGGCCGGGGCTTTTTCTTTGCCCGAACGTCCGGCTAGGTGGGCCCGCGAAACAGCGGAGGTCGCTTGAGCGAGCAGCCAGCCAAAGGTCGGTGGGGTCGTGACGCGGCGTTCGTGTGCATGGTCGCGGTGGTTGGCTGCGCCATCGCGCTTGTCGATGCGCTCAGCGTTACTCACGACCGGGCCGACGCCGGCCGCCCGGTTCCACTGTGGGAGCCGCTGGTCTGGGAGATGAGCAGTGTCGCTGTGATGACCGCGCTTGCGCCGGCGCTCATGGCCTACACCCGCCGACTACCGCCTCTCGCTGCGCCGTGGCCCCGCGTGATCGCAGGCCACCTCATCGGGGCCACGGTCTTCTGCCTGGCGCATGTGACGGCGATGGGTGTCCTTCGGTGGGCCATCTATGCCGCTGTTGGGGACTCCTACTCGCCTTTGTCGCCGTTGGGGGATTTCGCCTACGAGTTCCGCAAGGACCTGTTGGCCTATTTCGGCATGGTGGCGACCTACGTCGTCTGGCGTCGCCTTGCCCCTGTTGACGCGCCCTCACCAGACGAGGGGCCGACGGCGGCGATTGAAGTCCGCGAGGGCGCCCGCCGACGCTTCGTCCTCCTGTCCGACGTCGACTGGGTTGAAGCAGCCGGGAACTACGTGGAACTGCATCTTGGCGGGGCTCCGATCCTTCACCGTGCTCCACTCTCCGAGATGGAGAGGCAGCTATGCGGCGCCGGATTCGTGCGCATCCACCGATCACGCCTGGTCCGGCGCGCTGCGGTCGCGGAGGTCGAATCCAAACCGTCCGGCGACTACATCGTGCGGCTTTCCGACGGGAGAGAGCTCGCCGGCTCGCGCCGCTACAGAAAGCCGCTGCTCGAGCCTTGAAGGCGCGGCTTGATCGGACCGCGCCTCGCGACTAGAAAGCGCGCTCGCGATGCGCCGCCCTAGCTCAGTTGGTTAGAGCGCCAGATTGTGGCTCTGGAGGTCTCCCGTTCGATCCGGGAGGGCGGTACCATCGTTTTTCCCGGCAGATGATCGCTATATCGTGGCTCCGATGAGCCAGGGAACGAACTCGTCGCCGCCGTATCCTAGGGCCTCGCTCTTGCTGCGCCGGCCCGAGGCGACGTCCAGCAGATAGTCCAGGATTTCCTCGCCCTTCTGCGGAATGGTGGCGGCGCCGTCGGCGATCGGGCCGCAGTCGACGTCGATGTCGCCTTCCATGCGCCGGTAGATCTCGCTGTTCGAGCTGAGCTTGATCGAGGGCGAGGGTTTGCAGCCGAACGCTGAGCCACGGCCGGTGGTAAAGGCGATCAACGTGGCGCCCGAAGCGACCTGGCCGGTGGCCGAACACGGGTCGAAGCCGGGGCTGTCCATGAACACCAGGCCGCGCGAGCGGATCTGTTCGGCATACTCGATCACGTCGATCAGCGGCGACGAGCCCGCCTTGGCCACGGCGCCCAGCGACTTCTCCAGGATGGTGGTGAGCCCGCCGGCCTTGTTGCCCGGGGAGGGGTTGTTATCCATTTCGGCGCCGTGGCGCGCGGTGTAGGCCTCCCACCAGTCGAGGCGGGCGCGCAGCTTGGCCGACACCTCGGCGGTGGCTCGGGCGTACAGCAGGTGCTCGGCCCCATAGATCTCGGGTGTTTCCGACAGCATCGCCGTACCGCCCACGGCCACCAGGCGGTCGACGGCGTCCCCCAGGGCCGGGTTCGAGGTCACCCCAGACCAGCCGTCCGAGCCGCCGCACTGCAGACCCAGCACGAGTTCTGACGCCGGCGTCTCGGTGCGCCGGGCGCGGTTGGCGATCGGCAGCATTTCGCGCAGGCGTTCCAGGCCCGTTTCGACGGCCCGCTTCGTGCCGCCGACGTCCTGGATCGTGAAGCTCTGGAAGCCCTCGCGGCCCGCCAGGCCGAAGTCCTGCGCGAATTTCGAGGTCTGGATCACCTCGCACCCCAACCCCACTAGCATCACCGCGCCGAAGTTGGGGTTGGCCGCCGTGCCCCACAACGTGCGGCGAAGGAGGTCGAAGCCCTCGCCGCTGGAAGCCATGCCGCACCCCGAAGTGTGGGTGATCGGCACGATACCGTCCACGTTCGGGTAGTCGTCCAGCAGGCCGGAGCGCTCGGCTTCGCGCGCGATCAGCCGTGAGACGGTGGCCGAGCAGTTCACAGAGGTCAGCACGCCGACGTAGTTGCGCACGCCCACCCGCCCATCGTCGCGGCGGAAGCCCATGAAGGTGCGAGCCGGCTCCTGTCGGCTCATGGCCGGCCTGGCCTCGACGCTGCGGCGTTCGGCGGTGACGGCGAGATTGTGCGTGTGCACATGAGCCCCGGCAGGAATGGCCTCGGTCGCGACCCCGATCACCTGGCCGTACTTTAGTATCGGCTGGCCGACCGCCACGGCGGCGACGGCGACCTTGTGCCCTGCGCCGATATCGGCCAGCGCGGTCACGCCCTCCACGACGGCGCCCTTTGGAACGCGGCGGCTGGCGACCAGCACATTGTCATGGGGATGCAGCCGGATCACCGGCGGGGACTGAACGCTCAAGCTCACGATTGGGCCTCCTAGACCTCAGCCTAGCGCATCTTGCCGGTGTCAGGGAAACCGGTGTCATACGCGGCGGGGAGAGCGTAACGGCATGACGGGTTGACTGACGCAGCGCGAGACCGCCTTCATTTAGAAGAGGCGGTACCCTGAGATGCCGCCATTCCAAGAGGGAGCGCCATGGCGGCCAAGAGATTTCCGGTGGAGGCGAGCCACATCCTCATGTTCGCCCGCTCGATCGGCGACGAGAACGTAGTCTACACCGACGAGGAAGCGGCGAAGAAGACCGAGGCTGGCGGCATCATCGCCCCGCCCACCTTCGTCCAGGCAAGCGCTCAGTTTGACCCGGACTACTTCCTGCGTCCCAAGGTGGGCCAGCCCTGGTTCGGTTCGGGCAAGAACCCGACCGGTATCGTCCGTGCGCCCGGCGGCGGCGGCGGCGGGGGCGGCGGTGGGCTCCACGCCGAGCAACACTATGAGTATCACCGGCCGCTGCGCGCCGGCGACGTGCTGACCGCGACCACCTTGCCCGGCAAGACCTGGGAGAAGGAAGGCAAGCGCTCGGGCAAGCTCGTGTTCTCTGAGAGCGTCACCGAGTACCGCGACCAGAACGGGGAACTCGTCGTCACCGCCCGCGGCGTGGGCGTGCGCACCGAACGGCCGGTCGAGCAGCCCGCCAAGAAAGAGGAGGCCTGAGCGATGGCTCTTTCCGCCGCCAAGCTGAAGGTGGGCGATGTCCACACGGCCCGTCTGGTCGAGGACCTCAAGCGCACCCAGATCGTCCAGTACGCGGGCGCCTCGGGCGACTACAACCCGCTGCACACCGATGAGATCTTCACGACCAAGGTCGCCGGCTACCCGTCGGTGTTCGCCCACGGGATGCTGACCATGGGCATGACCGGCAAGATGCTCACCGACTATGTGGGCGACACGCGCCTGACCAAGTATGGCGTGCGCTTCACCAGCCAAGTCTGGCCGGGTGACACCCTGGACGCCACCGCGACCGTCACCGAGGTGGGCAATGGGCTGGTGAAGTTCGACGTGTCGACGAAGAACCAGGACGGCGTCGAGGTGCTGTCAGGATACGCGGAAGCGCGGATCGACGCCTGATGCACCCCAGCGTCTTCGCGGAGACCACCCCGGACAAGCCCGCCTTCATCATGGCGGGCTCAGGCCACACGGTGACGTTTCGCGAGTTGAACGACCGCTCCAACCAGGGGGCCCAGCTCTTCCGGGCGCTGGGCCTTCGGGTGGGCGACGGGGTGGCCATCATGATGGAGAACCACCCCATCTACTACGAGGTGCTGTGGGCGGCCCAACGCTCTGGCCTTCGCTATACCGCCATCTCCTCGCGCCTGACGGCCGGGGAGGTCGAGTACATCGTGAAGGACTCCGGCGCGAAGGTGTTCGTGGTCTCGAGGGCCATGGCGCCCGTGGCCATGGAGTTGGCTGAAAACCTCTCCGACGTGACCCTGCTGATGGTCGACGAGGCGGTGGCCCCCTTTGGCTCGTTCGAGGCCGAGCGGGCCAGGCATCCTGCGACACCCGTCCCCGACGAAACGCCGGGCGCGGCTATGCTCTACTCGTCGGGCACGACGGGTCGACCCAAAGGCGTGAAGCGTGCGCTGGCCGGCGGCTCGCTATTGGAGGGCGAGGCGCTGACGGCCTGGGCGCGCGAGGGCTACGGGATGGATCCCGAGACCATCTACCTGTCGCCCGCACCGCTCTATCATGCCGCCCCCCTGGGCTGGTCGATGAACGTCCAGCGCCTGGGCGGCACGGTCGTGATGATGGAGAAGTTCGATCCCGAGGACTGCCTGCGGCTGATCGAGAAGCACCGGATCACCCACGTCCAGTTCGTGCCTACGCACTTCGTGCGCATGCTCAAGCTGCCCGAGGCGGTGCGGGCCAAGTACGACCACAGCTCGCTGAAGGTGGTGTTCCACGCGGCCGCGCCGTGCCCGGTGCCGGTGAAGGAGCAGATGATCGCCTGGTGGGGCCCCATCATCCACGAGTACTACGCCGGCACCGAGGGCAACGGCCGGACCGTAATCGACAGCTACCAGTGGCTGGCCCACAAAGGCTCGGTGGGCCGCGCGACCCTTCCCGTTGAGGTGAAGATCTGCGACGACGACGGCGAGCCGCTGCCGCCGCGGTCCGAGGGGATGGTGTTCTTCGCGGGCGGCGGGAAGTTCGAGTACCACAACGCGCCCGAGAAGACCGCCGACAGCACCAACAAGTACGGCTGGACGACGCTGGGCGACGTGGGCTGGCTGGACGAGGAAGGCTACCTTTACCTCACCGACCGCAAGAGCTTCATGATCATCTCGGGCGGCGTGAACATCTACCCGCAAGAGATAGAGAACCTCCTGATCACCCATCCGAGGGTGGCCGACGCCGCGGTGGTGGGCGCGCCCGACGATGAGATGGGCGAGAAGGTGGTGGCGGTGATCCAGCCGATGGACTGGGCCGACGCTGGCGACGACTTCCGCGCCGAACTGACCGCCTTCTGCCGCGGCAGCCTGTCGGGCGTGAAGCTGCCGCGCCAGATCGATTTCATGGAGGAGCTGCCGCGCCACCCGACGGGCAAGCTCTACAAGCGCCTCATCCGCGACGCCTACTGGGCGCAGGCCAAGGCCGCCGCTGGCGGTTGATCCTGGTTCCATTCCCCTGCGGACGGCCGCCAGAGTGGCCGAAAAGCGAGGGAACGGCATGACCCACGAACTCTTCGACCTGTCCGGCAAGGTCGCCCTGATCACCGGCGGCAGCCGTGGCCTGGGCCTGCAGATGGTGCGCGCCTTCGCCAAGGCCGGCGCGGACGTGATCATCGCCAGCCGGAAGCTGGAAGCCTGCGAGGCCGCCGCCGAGGAGGTGAGGGCGCTGGGCCGCCGCGCCCTCGCAGTGGCGGTTCACGCCGGGCGCTGGGACGAGATGGATGCGCTGATGGCTGCCGCCTACGCCGAGTTCGGCCGCATCGACATCCTGGTCAACAACGCCGGCATGAGCCCCGCAATGCCCAGCCACGAGGTCACCGAGCAGCTGTTCGACAGCGTGCTGAACCTGAATTTCAAGGGACCGTTCCGGCTGGCCTCGCAGGTGGCGCACCGGATGGCCGAGGGCGACGGCGGGGTGATCATCAACATCTCGTCGACCGGCGCGCTGGTGCCGCTGCCGCGGGTGATTCCTTATTCCGGAGCCAAGGCGGCGCTGAATGCGATGACCGTCTCGCTGGCGCACGAGTACGGGCCGAAGGTACGGGTCAACACCATCTCGGCCGGACCGTTTCTCACCGATATCTCGAAGGCCTGGACGCCGGAGGCGCGTGAGACCTCGGACAACGCGCTGCGCCGCCCCGGCCGCCCCGAGGAGATCGTCACGACGGCGCTGTACCTGGCCAGCCCGATGTCGTCGTTCACCACGGGGACCATCGTGCGAGTCGACGGCGGACAGCACTAGGTCTGTCCAGCGGGATCGCTCCGCGCCTGAACAATTCCGAGAACTTCCCTCTACCGGCGAGCGAGCTTGCCAAGCTCAACCGCAGGAGATGAAGTCACTTGGCCTTGGGGAGGCCGGTCGTGCGGGGTGGCGTGCGCCCGCGCGAGCAGTTGGGGTAGGCGCGTCTTGCCGACAGTGACGACGTTTGACGCGCTGCTCTCTGGGATCAGCTGGAACGGCGTGGGCGTGGCCGGCCGACCCGTGTTCGTCACCTATTCGTTCGACGCCACCTTCTCGTCGGCATTCACCAGCAGCTTTTCGCCCGCCTTCCTGAGCAGCTTCCAGGCCTTCACGCCAGCTGAGCAGGACGTGGCGCGGCAGGCGCTCAATGCCTGGGCCGACGTGAGCGGGCTGACCTTGATCGAGGTCCCCGCCGGGATGGGCGATATCCGGTTCGGCGTCTACGATTTCCGCTTCGGCCCGGAGAACATCCAGGACAGCGCAGCCTTCGCCTACAATCCTTACGTCCTGAACCTGCCCGATGGGGCCTGGGAAGAGGACTTCGGCGGCGACGTCTTTGTCGATATCGGCCAGGTGAACTTCGACATCCTGGTGCACGAGATCGGCCACGCGCTGGGGCTCAAGCACCCGTTCGAAGGCGAGCCGACCCTCGAGAGCGCGATCGACGACCTCGTCCACACGGTCATGACCTATAACCCCGCAGGAGGACCCGCGACGGCGCTCGGCAGCCTGGACGTGCTCGCCATCCAGCACCTCTACGGTCAGCAGGCGGCCGACGGAACCCAGGCGCAGAGCTGGTCGTGGGACGCCGCATCGCTGACGCTGACCCAGTCGGGCGGCGCCGGCGACGATACGCTGGCCGGCGTGGCGGTGAACGATCGGATCCGGGCGGGCGCGGGAGCGGACTACGTCATGGCCCGCGGCGGCTCGGACCGCCTCGACGGCGAAGAAGGCGCCGATACGATGGCCGGCGGGGCCGGCGACGACACGCTGAATGGCGGCGCCGGGAACGACATCCTCGACGGCGACAACGACAACGACACCATGGTGGGTGGCGCGGGCGACGACGAGCTTTGGGGCATGGCCGGGTCCGACACGCTCGATGGCGGCGACGGCGACGACTACGTGAGCGGCGGCTCGGGCGTGAACCGCCTGTTCGGGGGCGCCGGCAGTGACACCCTGACCATTTCGGCGGGAACCAGTTTCGTCGACGGTGGAGAGGGCTACGATGAGCTCTGGTACTTTGCTGCGGGCCCCGGGCTCACGAACTACGCCACCCTGACGGCCGGGGGCGGCGTCTACGCCAATATCGAGGCGATCGCCTTCTACGGTGGTCAGGGCCTCGACACCATGGTCGGCGGCGATCTGATCGACTTCCTGATGGGCTACGCAGGCGCGGACTCGCTATCGGGCGGAGGTGGCGGCGACGAACTCTACGGCGACTCGGGAAACGACACCCTGTCGGGCGGAGACAGCTCGGATCTGCTGGATGGCTCAGCTGGCGACGACGTGATCCTGCCCGGCGAGGGCGCCGACGAGATCTGGGGCGGGATCGGGATCGACACGGTCGATTACTCGGGCGAACTGTCGGCGGTCGAGGTCACTGTCAACGCGGCCCGCGCTACGGCCGGCCAGACCGAGACCATGAACGGCGTCGAGAACCTGGTGGGCTCGGCCTTCGCCGACAACCTCACGGGCGATGCGGGCGACAACCGCCTGTTCGGCGGCGGCGGGAACGATACCGTCCGGGGCGGCGACGGGGCCAACTACCTGCGCGGCGACGACGGGGCCGACAGCCTGGGCGGCGGGATCGGCTTCGATGACATCAACGGCAACGTCGGTGACGACACCGCCTCGGGCGGTGCCGGTGACGACTGGGTGGTGGGCGGCAAGGACCGCGACCTGCTGTTCGGCGACGACGGGAACGACCTCGTCTACGGCAACCTGGGCGCCGACACCTGCGAGGGCGGATCGGGGAACGACACCCTGCGCGGCGGGCAGCAGGACGACGTGCTGCTGGGCGGGTCGGGCGATGATTTCCTGTCGGGTGATCGCGACAACGACACCCTGACCGGCGGGGCCGGGGCCGACGTCTTCCATACCTTCGCCGAGGCCGGCGTCGACCGCGTCACCGATTTCAGCGCCTCGCAGGGCGACCGCGTTATGCTGGTCGCGGGTACGCAGTACACGCTGGCCCAGGTCGGCGCCGACACCGTCATCAGCATGACCGGCGGCGGCCAGCTGATCCTGGTCGGCGTGCAGATGAACTCGCTCCCCACCGGCTGGATCTTCGGGGCCTAGGCGTTCGCGGACGCCGGCTTCGGCTGTTTCACAAACGGCTGGCGTTTCCACTGCACCAGAGAGCGCCAGACCCACTCGAACGGGCCGTACTGGAAGCGCGTCAGCCAGGGCTGGCTCCAGGTGAGGATGAAGGCCCAGACCCCGGCCACCACCCACAGCTGCTGGGCGCGCGACAGCTCGCCGTAAAGGCCCAGGCCATAGCCGCAGAACACCAGGCTCGTGATGATCGAGGTCATCAGATAGTTGCTGAACGCCATGCGCCCGGCGGCCGCCAGTCGGTTGGTGAGCCACGTCACGGCGCCCGCCCGGATCACCAGCAGGAGCGCCGCCGCATGCGCCAGCGCGATGAGCGGGCGGCCGATCTGCTGCCACACCTCGTTCTCGTGCAGCACCTTCGCGTCAAAGCCGCTCTGGACGATGCCGTAGGCGAGCCAGGCCGTGAACGGGGCCGCGAGCAGGTAGCCGATGGCAATGGTGATGGCATAGGCGCGACTGGACCAGCCCAGCGTGAAGAAGCCCGTTCGGAACAGCGCCATGCCCAGGAACATCTGGCCGATCGCCTCGGGGATCGTGTCGAACGGATGGATGACGAGGTAGAAGAGCACCAGCATGTTCAGCCGCGCCTGCGTCGCGTCCATGAAGCCGCCGCTGAATCCTTTGAGTTCGGCCTCATTGGCGCCCGGCGGGGCTGCGAGCAGCTCGTGGTTCATGGCGTTCTTGGCCAGCAGGGCCGCCAGAATCGCCACACCGATTCCGATCTGCATCCGCGGGCTCAGCTTGCGGAACGGGAACACCAGGACACCGGCGATCGCGTAAGGGACAAGGATGTCGCCGAACCAGAAGAACACGGCGTGGACCAGCCCGATCAGCAGCAGCCAGAGCATTCGCCGGTAGTGGGTGGCGGCGGGACTGAGCCCCGAACCCGCCTCGGCGCGATCGGCGATCAGCACCATCGAGGCGCCGAACAGCATCGTGAACAGCGCCCGCATCTTGCCGTCGGTCAGCACGTTGTTGACCGCCCAGGTCCACATGTCGGCGCCCGTCGAGCCCCCCGCGTAGGTGGGGTCGAGGTAGGCGAATGAGGGCAGGCCCATGCCCACGATGTTCATCAACAGGATCCCCAGCACTGCGAACCCGCGGACCGCGTCGATGGAGAGGTGCCGTTCGGCGCTGGCGCTGGTCATGCGATTCCCCCGTGCTCCCTGATGGGCACTCTGGTCGACGCCCGCGCACTGTCAACGCGGGCAAACAGTGCTAGCGATGCGCGGTGAGATGCTGGAGAGACGGTTGGCCCGGGCGGACGGACAGGCAGGCGGCGCGCTGCGCGGACGTCGCCCCAAAGGCCAGGGGCCCGACCTTCGCCAGTCCATTCTGGACGCGGCGGAGGCCCTGTTCTCGCGTCACGGCTTCTACGGCGTCACGGTCCGACAGGTGGCTTCCGAAGCCGGCGTCGACACGGCGCTCATCCACTACTACTTCGGCGCCAAGCGCGAGTTATTCGACAGCGTGTTTGCCCGCAGGGCCGAGATCCTCAACGACGAGCGAGTGGCGGCGATGCGGGCCTACGCCGACGCACACGTCGGGACCATGACGCCCGAGGGTATCATCGGCGCCTTCATAGATCCTCTGATCCAGCGCTCGATGACGAACGATGAAGGCTGGACGAACTACTTCCGGCTGGTGGCGTTGGTGAACAACACGCCCGCGTGGGGCGGCGAGACCATGCATCGCTTCTTCGATCCCGTGGTCCACCAGCTGGTGGACATGCTGAAGATGGCGCTGCCGGGCGCCGAGCTGCGAGACCTCTACTGGGGCTATCAGTTCCTCACTGGGGCGATGATGCTGACCCTCTCCGAGACCGGACGCATCGACCAGCTGTCGGACGGCCTGTGCCGGTCGACCGACCTGGAGGCTGTGCGCGACCGGCTCTATGCGTGGTGTGCGGCCGGCCTGACCGAGGTTGTGCGCCGCCGGCTCTGATCGCGCAGGGCAGCTACTGTGCCATAAATTCATCACCCGCTTAAAATGTGCCGCGCCGGTCGCTCCAGCCCCTGGCGGATCGCGCGCGAATGGCTCAGAAGGTTCTTCAATTCACTAGTCAGTGAAAATGTGCGGCGCCGCTCCGGCCATCGGGGCAGGTCGGCGCTGGGAGGAAGAACATGAAAAGCTTCGTGAAAGCCGCCCTCCTTGCGGGCGCCGCCTGGTCCGTCGTTCCCACGCTCGCGTTCGCTCAGGCCGCCGAAGAGGGCGCCGGTGTCGAAGAGGTGGTGGTCACCGCCCGCCGCCGTGAGGAGAGCCTGAAGGACGTGCCGGTCGCCGTAACCGCGGTCACCGGCGAACGCCTGGCCGCCACCGGCGCCGTTGACATCACCACGCTGCAGCAGACCACCCCGAACCTTACCGTCCAGGTGGCGCGCGGTTCGAACTCGACGCTGATCTCGTTCATCCGCGGCGTCGGCCAGCAGGACCCGCTGTGGGGCTTCGAGCCCGGGGTCGGCCTCTACATCGACGACGTCTACGTCGCGCGTCCGCAGGCCGCCGTGCTCGACATCTTCGACGTTCAGCGCCTGGAGGTGCTGCGCGGTCCGCAGGGCACGCTCTACGGCCGAAACACCATCGGCGGCGCGATCAAGTACGTCACCGGCAAGATCGAGGGCGACCCGCAGTTCAAGATCAAGGGCGCCTATGGCTCGTACGACCAGAAGGACCTCGTCGCCTCGGCCAAGGGCCAGGTCAACGACTGGCTAGGCCTGGGCCTGACGTGGGCCACGTTCAACCGCGACGGTTTCGGCAAGAACCTGACGACCGGCGCAGAGCACTACAACAAGGACGTGGTGGCCGCCCGCGCCACCGTCGAGGTCACCCCGTCCGAGAGCCTCTTCTTCCGCCTGTCGGGCGATATCGTCACCGACCGTTCGAACCCGCGTCACGGGCACCGCGAGGTCCCGGCCCTGAACGCCCTCGGCCAGCCGATCGCCGGCGGCGAGGTGCTGTCGGACATCTATGACACCCGTGCCGGCGCCGGCGACAAGAACAAGGTCGAGGCCCGCGGCGTGTCGCTGCTGGGCGAGTGGAAGGCCAGCGACACGCTGACCTTCAAGTCGATCACGGCCTATCGCGCTGGCGAGACCGAAGGCGTCATCGACTTCGACACCCTGCCGGCGTCGATTCTGGACATCCCGGCGCGCTACAACGACCACCAGTTCACCCAGGAGTTCCAGCTGCTCTACACGAGCGACCGGCTCCAGGGCGTGTTCGGCCTCTACTACCTGAACGCCACGGCGGCGGGCGCCTTCGACACCGTGCTGAGCCAGGCCAATCTGTCGATCGCCACGGCCGGCGCCGTCGACACCAAGAGCTACTCGGCCTTCGCCGACGTGAGCTATGACGTCACTGACCGCCTCTCGATCTCGCTGGGCGGCCGCTACACCAAGGACAAGAAGACCGGGCAGGTCTATCGCCAGAACTTCACCGGGCTGAAGACCCCGCTGTTCGGCAACCGCCTGGCGGTCCCCGGCCTGATCCGCTCGAACTTCGTCAGCTCCGACACCTACGAGCGGTTCACCCCGCGCGTCAGCGTGAAGTACGACATTACCGACGACGTGAACGGCTACGTCTCGTTCAGCCAGGGCTTCAAGTCGGGCGGCTTCGACATGCGGGCCGACGCGATCCTCACGCCCACCTCAGTCAATGGCTACGACCCTGAGAAGGTCGACAGCTATGAGGGTGGCCTGAAGGGCTACTTCTTCGACCGGCGCCTGTCGCTGAACACCGCGGTGTTCTATTCGAAGTACAAGGACCAGCAGATCACTCAGCAGACTCCGGTCGGCGCCTCGATCGCGTCCCAGGTGCTGAACGTCGGCAGGAGCCACATCTACGGCGCCGAGTTCGAAGGTCAGGCCAACTTCACCGAGAGCCTCTTCGCCAACTTCTCGCTGGGCTACACCAAGGCCGAGTTCGACGAGTACCGGGCGCTGGATCTGACGCGAACACCCCCGGTGGTGCGCGACTTCGCCAACGAGCGGGTCTTCCAGAACACGCCGAAGTGGAACGGCTCGGTCAGCCTGACCTACAAGGCCGACCTGGGCGACAACGGCTCGATCGCCTTCATCCCGTCGGCCTCGTACCGCTCGTCGTTCAACATGTTCGAAATCCCCTCTCGCCTCGACCAGGACAGCTACTGGCTGCTGGACGCTAGCGTGGTCTGGACCTCGGCCGACGACCGCTATCGCGTCGGGCTGCACGGCAAGAACCTCGGCGACGAGGAATACCGGATCGGCGGCTACAACTTCCCGCAGTCGGCCGGCGTCCTCTTCGGCAACTCGGTCAACGCCTACTACGGCCCGCCGCGTACCGTGAGCCTCACGGTCGAAGCGAAGTTCTGACATAGCGAGACGCCCGGATCCCCCTCGGAGCCGGGCGTCTTTCGTTTTGCGGGTGGCCTTCCATGACCCAGCGCTACCGGATCGTCGTGCTGGCGGTCCTGATCCTCGCCTACACGTTCAACTTCCTGGACCGGCAGATCCTCGGAATCCTGGCCGGGTCGATCAAGAAGGACCTTGGCCTCACCGACAGCCAGTTGGGGCTGATGGGCGGGCTGGCGTTTGCGCTGTTCTATACCGGCCTGGGCGTGCCCATCGCCGCGTGGGCCGACCGCTCGAGCCGCACCTGGATCATGACCGGGGCGCTCACGCTCTGGAGCGGCTTCACAGCCCTCTGCGGCCTGGCGACCGGCTTCTGGCAGCTGTTCCTGTGCCGGATGGGCGTCGGCGTCGGCGAAGCGGGCGGCGTGGCCCCGGCCTACTCGCTGATCAGCGACTACTTCCCCAAGGACCAGCGGGCGAGGGCGCTGGCGGCCTACTCGTTCGGCATCCCCATAGGCTCCGCGCTGGGCATCCTCTTCGGCGGGCTGATCGCAGCCACCATCGACTGGCGGGCCGCCTTCATCATCGTGGGCCTCGCGGGCGTGCTGCTGGCGCCGATCTTCCGGCTCGTGGTCAAGGAGCCGCCGCGCGAGACCCCTGTGAGCGCTCCGACGCCCGTCGTCGCCGGCCTTAAAGAGCTGCTCGCCAAGCCCAGTTTCTGGCTGATCTCACTTGGCGCGGCTGCCTCGTCGGTCTGTGGCTATGGCGTTGCGTTCTGGTTGCCCAGCTTCTTCGAACGCAGCCTGGGCATGGGTCTCGTCGATCGGTCGCTGTTCCTGGGGTCGATGACCCTGGTGGGCGGCGTGATCGGCGTCTGGGCGGGCGGGGTGCTGGGCGACCGGCTGGGGCAGGCGCGGCCAGCAGCGTACCTGCTCGTGCCGGCCGTCGCGTTCCTGCTGGCGCTGCCCTGCTTCGTGCTGGCGGTGCAGGCGCAGTCGCTGGCGGTGGCGTTCGTGCTGTTCCTGATTCCGACCGGCCTGAACCTGGTGTGGCTGGGGCCTGTCATTACGGCGGTTCAGCACCTCGTCCCGGCGGCCCAGCGTTCAACCGCTTCGGCCTGTTTCCTCTTCGTGAACAACCTGATCGGGCTAGGCCTGGGCACCTGGTATTTCGGGGCCGTTTCGGATGCGCTCACCCCGCGCTTCGGGGCCGAGGCGCTGCGCTACGCCATCTACTCCGGCCTGAGCTTCTACGTCGTCAGCGCGGCGCTGTTCGCGCTCGCAGCTCGTGGCCTGAAGCGCGACTGGGTCGCCTAACCCCCATGATTTCGCTGCGATGCAACAGTCGCTGACGCAGCGACGCTTCCCTCGGCAGAGGTGAAATGACACCGGTTTCCAAAGAATTCTCGCGTCGATGATATTTTTCGCTTGCGTGCAGTGCAGCAAAGGCTCATTAGTGGTCTTGCCCTTTTGGGCGTTTCCTCCCTAATGAACTGCCGCGCCTTCGGGCGCGGCTTTTTTTTGGCCCAGCCGCGCCGTCGCGCGGCGCCTTTGCGAGTTGGTCTGGCCCGTCGGGAAGCCGTCACCCGGTGAAGCCGGCGAGGAACCACCGGCCAGCATTTTCGACATGGCGATCCGGTCGCGGTCGGTGATGTACGATGTCGCGTCGGCGCCGAGAGAGCACCCGGACGGGGTTTCGGCGGGCCGCGCCCTGACAACTCAACTACCCGAAATGGGGCGTTCACAACTCTCGCGAGCAAGGCGCTTGAGGGCCGCTGCAAGCCTTCAGGCATGGGCGCGACTCAGATCGTCGGTGGGCCGGTCCCAATGACAACTACTTGGCCAACTTGAGCAGTTCCACAGCCTCGCCGCCAGGCGCGAACCGCCGGCGACAAGCCTTGCCTTGCTTAGCAGTTCCGAGACGGCGTCGGCGCTGCAGGCGTCCAGCGCGGCGGTGTCGAATTCGACGATCTCGCACGTTTGCGGGAGCCTCGCATTGTGGCGAATTTGGCTCATAAGGGCGTCTAACCCTCTGATCGTCCGAGGGTTCCAGGTCGCATTCGACGGATGATCGCCGTTACGCCACGCGCTCGCTCCAGTTGCTTGCAATCCCCTGATCGATGGTCGAGTTTGCCACAAAAGGGGGCCCGATGATTCAGGACGAGGAGCACGGCAGAAAGCTGGCCCAGAACCTGGTGGAGCTGCTGGCGCCCTATGAGGAGGAGCTCATCCTTCTCGAACGCGAAGCCCCGGTCTTTGCTTCATTGCGGCGGGCTCTGGGCATCGCGATGGCGGAGGCCTGCTACGTGATCTCCGACCTACCATCGCCGCAGGCAAACCTGGTGCCGCCCGCGGATGATCTATCAAACCAGGAGCAGTAGGCGTTAAACCCCCCAAGTGACGCGTTTCCCCCCAGATGCGAGCTACCCAAAAAACAACAACCTGCCCCCCGCTAAGAAGACAAGAGCACCCATGGCCAATAAACCTGAAGCCGCTGCCGACCCTGTTGACGTTGCGGTAGGCGCGCGGATCCGGCTGTTGCGAAAGGTACGGGGCCTTTCCCAACAAGCCCTGGCGGAAGCCGCCGGGGTCACCTTCCAGCAGATTCAGAAGTACGAACGGGGCGCCAATCGCGTCTCGGCCTCGATGCTGACCCGCATCGCCAAGACCTTGAGCGTGCCGGTCGCCGAGATGTTCGGCGAAGCGTCGGCGTCCAGTGGCGCAGTGGACGAGGTCGCGGCCCTCCTGGCCGAACCTGGGGCCCTGGAACTCCTAAAGGCCTATGCCGGCTTACCCCGTGGCGTCTCCCGCTCGGCTCTCGTAGAGTTCGTGAGAAGTCTCCGCCAACCGAGCTGATCTATGCGCCATCGAATTCCGGGCGCGGCCGTTCTGGCCGCGCTTGCGCTTTGCGTTCCCGCCGTCGCGGCCCCAAGTGACCCCGCTGAGGCCAGGATGGTCGCTGCCGTCGAGGCCGATCACGCACGCAACGTCAAGCTGCTGGAGGCGCTGGTCCTGGTGAACTCCGGCACCATGAACCTGGCCGGTGTCGAACAGGTCGGCCGCATGCTGACCCCCGAGTTCGAGCAACTGGGCTTCACCGTCCGATGGATTCCCATGGCCAAGGTGGGCCGCGCCGGCCACCTGATCGCCACGCACAAGGGCAACGGCAAGGGCAAGCGCCTGCTGCTGATCGGCCATCTCGACACCGTGTTCGAGCCTGACAGCCCGTTTCAGGGCTGGAAGCGTAAGGGCGACATCGTCGAAGGCCCAGGCGTCGGCGACATGAAGGGCGGCGACGTCGTGATCGTCGCGGCGCTTCGGGCCATGCATGCTGCGGGCACGCTCAAGAACGCCGACATCACGGTGGTGCTGACCGGCGATGAGGAGAAGCCGGGCGAGCCGCTGGCCGAAGCTCGCGCCGACCTGATCGCCGCGGCCAAGGTCAGCGACGTGGCGCTCGACTTCGAGGGTCTGTCGCAGAGTGGCGGCCAGGACATCGGGTCGATCGCGCGTCGCTCCTCCACGTCGTGGACGATCACCGCGACGGCGAAATCCGGGCACTCGTCCGGGGTCTGCAAACCGTCGGCAGGCTGCGGCGCGATCTACGAGCTGGCGCGCATCGTCGATGCGTTCCGTCTCGAACTTCCCGAACCGAACCTGACCTACAACGTCGGCCTGATCGTAGGCGGGACGTCGGCCGAACTTAATGCTGGCGATACCGGTGGCGGCGCGACCGGCAAGCCCAACGTTATCGCCGCACAGGCGATCGCCCGAGGTGACATCCGAACCCTGTCGCCCGAACAGGAAGAGCGCGTGCGCGCGAAGATGAAAGCCATCGTGGGCCGCCATCTGGACAAGGCGCAGGCCGAGCTTGTGTTCTCGGACGACGGTTACCCGCCGATGGCGCCGACCGAAGGCAACAGGGCGCTGCTGGCCAGACTCAATGAGGTCAACACGACGCTGGGTCTGCCGCAGATGCCGGCGGGAGATCCGGCCAACCGCGGCGCGGGCGACATCTCGTTCGTCGCCTTCATCGACGGGCTGGTCGGCATGGGAATGGCCGGGGAGGGCAGCCACGCCCCAGGCGAGACCGCCGACCTCAGGAGCCTGGATCGCCAGGCCAAGCGCGCGGCGCTGCTGATGACTCGCCTGTCGAAGGAACCGCGCCCGAAGCGCTAGAAGACGTACGGGATCAACCGGCCCCGCACGCGCCGCGCATAGTCGGCGTAGTCCGGCAGGGTCTTGCGTAGGTAGGCCTCCGCCATCCGGATACGCCACAGCGTGGCGGCGAGCTGTGTCACGGTCGCCAGCGCCGCACTGCTGCCCAGCCAGAGCGCGCCGCCCGCGAACAGCATCAGGTTCCCGGCGTAGAGCGGATGGCGGATCAGGGCGTAGACGCCGCTGTCGATCACCTGCTGGCCGGCCTGCTCATCGATGGTCGGCGCCGCGAACTGGTTCTGCCAGACGGCGGCGTGCGTCACGAAGAGCCCGCCGATCGCCGTGGCCAGTCCGAGGCCCGACACCCAGCTGGCCACGGGCGGCAGCAGGTGGAGCACGAACACGTCGAGCGGGATGAAGACCAGCCACATCGCGAGCAGGACGAGGTAGCTCATGAGTGCGATGGCATCGATCAGCGGCTGACGCTTGGCCTTGTCGGCGACGAAGCCGCCCTGACGCACCTCGAAACTCGCCGGACGATAGACCGCCATCGCGATCCGCGCTCCGATCACGAAGACGCACAGCAAACCCATGAAGGCGAGGCCCTGGGGCCACAGCCAAGTCCCGCCGGGGGCAAGAGCGGCCGGGAGCAAAAGCAGCACGGCCGTGGGGATCAGGAAAGCCAGCGCCGAACGCAGAGCCCTGATCGCGCGCATGGCCGCATCTCCACAACCTTTGGGAGAAGTCTACGCGGGAACACCCAGCGCTGCCAGAGCGCGCTCCTTGATAGCCTTGTAGTCGACCTTGCCGTTGGGGGCGCGGCCGATGCTGTCCACCAGCACCAGCTCGCGGGGCGCCTTGTAGCCGGCCAGCTGCGACTGGACGAAGGCCGAGAGCTCGGCCAGCGTCGGCTGGGCGTCGGCTTCGGGCTCGACGACGGCGCAGATGCGCTCGCCGAAGCGGGGATCGGCCACGCCCACGACCACGGCGTCGCGGACCGAGTCGTGGCGCTTGAGCGCTTCCTCGACCTCTTCGGGGAAGACCTTCTCGCCGCCGGTGTTGATGCAGACCGAGCCGCGGCCCAGCAGCTTCAGCGTGCCGTCGGTGTTCACCTCGGCCCAGTCGCCGGGCACGCTCCAGCGGATGCCTTCCATGACCTTGAAGGTCTTCGCCGACTTCTCCTCGTCCTTGTAGTAGCCCATGGGCAGGAAGCCGCTGACGGCCACCAGGCCGCGCTCGCCCGAGCCGGGTTCGACGCGCTTGCCATCCTCGGTGAAGACCGCGGTGTTCGGGCCCAGCATGAAGGCCGCCGTCTGGGCCTCCGCGCCTGCCGCCGAGGCCGAGGCGCCGAGGCCCACGGCTTCCGACGAGCCGAAGCTGTCGGCGATCATGGCCTGCGGTATGTGACGCAGGAGGCCCTTCTTGTTCTCGTAGCTCCACATCGAGCCCGATGAACTCATCGAGCGGACGCTGGAAAGGTCCCAGCTGCCGGGGTTGGCGTCCAACGCCTCCAGCATCGGCGTCGAGAAGGCCAGGCCCACGATGACGATGTTGGTGATCTTCAGCCGCTGGACCTCGTTCCAGAGCTCGATCGCATTGAACTTCCGGGACGGCAGGACGCAGACCGTGCCGCCGCCGTTCAGCGAGATGAAGGACGAGAACTGCCCGGTGCCGTGCATCAGCGGCGCGCAGGTCATCATGGTGGCGCGCAGGTGCTCGGGCCCGTGGATCCTTTCGATCAGCTCGGGGATCGAGGTGGCAGGCGGGATGCCCATCGCCGCGTTGCCGCCCGCGCCCAGCACCTGGAACAGGTCGTCCTGGCGCCACATCACGCCCTTCGGCATGCCGGTGGTGCCGCCGGTATACAGCAGCAGCAGATCGTCGCCCGACCGGCCCCACGGCGCGCGCACCGGCCGCTGAGCCGGAACCTTCGCGACGATGGCGTCGTAGTCGTCAGCCCATGCGGGCACGGCATGCCCGGGCTCGGCGACGGCGACCCACGCCTTCACCTTGGGCAGCTGGGGCCGGATCTTCTCGAGCAGCTCGGTGAAGCCGGCGTGGAAGACCACAGCCTCGGCGTCGGCGTTGTCGAAGAGGTAGCGCACCTCCTCGGGACCATAGCGATAGTTGGTGTTCACCGGCGCGAACCCGCCCTTGAAGGCGGCGAAGTAGCTCTCGAGGTACTCAGGCCCATTGTACAGATAACCTGCGACCTTGGCCTGGTGGCCCATGCCCTTGGCGATGAAGTGCGCGGCGAGAGCATCGGCGCGGGCGTCGAACTCGGCCCAGCTGATCACCCGGTCAGCCTGGATCAGCGCGGGCCGCTCCGGCTGACTCGCCGCGATAGCCTCCCATACGTCCGCCACGGTCCAAGCCATCGTCACGCCTCCCACTCTAGTCTTGTCGTTTGGACGAAAGTGGAGGCCTGCCGCGGGGGTAAGTCAAACGACGGCTGGTTTCAGGCTCGCAATGCGCGGATCAGACGGGCAGGGCGGTGGTGTACTTGATCTGCTCCATAGCGAACGCCGAGGAGACATCCGACAGCGGCACGGCGGCGATCAGGCGCTTGTAGAAGGCGTCGTACGCGGCGATGTCCTTGACCAGCACTTTCAGCAGATAGTCCGTGTCGCCCGACAGGCGGTAGAACTCGACCACCTCGGGCATCGATGCGGCCGCCTTGGCGAAAGCGTCCAGCCACTCGGGGTCGTGACGGCTGGTGCGCACCGAGACGAACACCACCAGGCCCAGGTCCAGCTTCTCCCGCGCGAGCAGGGCGACGCGGCGGGTAATCACCCCGGCGTCTGTAAGCCGCTTCACCCGTTTCCAGCAGGGGGTCTGCGACAGTCCCACGTGCAGGGCCAGATCGGCGATCGGAACCGTCGCGTCGCGCTGCAGTTCGCGCAGGATGCGACGATCGATGGGATCCAGAACGATTTCCATGGGTCAGCCCCTCCTTGGAGAACGGAATTCTACAGGGAGCTGCGCCAGTGGCCAGACCTATGTCTTCCGGCGCACCTGGAGGCCGCTGGGGTCCACCGGCACGCCGTGCACCACGACGTTGTGCGTGTGGGCCAGCTGGTGCAGGGCGAACGCGGTCGTCATGGCGCCCACCCGGCCCTGTGCGTCCTCGGCGGCGTTCACCGCCTCCTTGGCCAGCTTCAGGGCGAAGAGGGGCTTGGCGGCGATCCGGATCGCTAGCGCCAGCGTGAACGCGGCCAGGTCTCCGGCCGGCACGACATGGTTCACCATCCCCAACGCCTTCGCCTCCTGGGCGGTCAGCCAGTCGGCGGTGAACAGGAGTTCCTTCGCCTTGCGCGGCCCCAGTTCCCAGGGATGGGCGAAATACTCCACGCCGCCAACGCCCATGCCGACCGTGTTGTCGCAGAAGGCGGCGTCGTCGCTGGCCACGATCAGGTCGCAGGGCCAGGCCAGCATCAGTCCGCCCGAAATGCACTTGCCCTGCACCTGGGCGATGGTGGGCTTGGGAATGTTGCGCCACCGCTCGGAGAGGCCGAGATAGATCTCCTTCTCCCGCGCCATCCGCCCTTCGGCGCCCGCACAGCCGAAGCCGCACCAGGTTCCGACCAGGTCGAAGGGCGACATCTGCTCGGCGATCGAGCCGCCCTCGCGCAGGTCGTGGCCGGACGAGAAATGCGGCCCGGCGGCGGCCAGGATGATCACCTTCACCGTGTCGTCCTGCGCGGCGCGGTCGAAGGCGTTGTTCAAGGCGTAGAGCAGGCTGGTGTCCTGGGCATTGCGGCTTTCGGGCCGGTTCAGGACGATGCGGACGATGTGGTCAGCGGGCGTCTCGTACAGGATCGGTGTATCGGACATCGTGGCGGCCCTCCCTTTGCCCGGACGCTAGCCCCCTGCCGCCAGGGAGGGCTAGTGGCCGGCAGGCGTCGACGGTCCTCCGACGGGGGCGGGCTTGGCGAACGGCACGATCAGCAGCGCGCCCGCGAACAGCATGGCCATCAGCAGGTAGGTGTCGGAGAAGGCCAGGGTCAGCGCCTCGCGGCCCAGAACCCGGCCCATCAACCCGTCGGCGATCTGTCCCGCCCGCGCGGCGTCGGGCGTCCACTGCAAGGCCATCTGCGTCAGCCCCCGGACCATCTCGCCCGCGCGCTGGGGCTGCTCGCCCATGGCGGCCGACAGGCTGTTCACGTGGGCGCGGGTAAAGTCGATCAGCCAGGTGTTCACGACGGCGATGCCGATCGCGCCGCCGAGGTTGCGCATCAGGTTGAAGAGGCCTGAGGCGTACGGAAGCTGGTCGGGTGGCACGCCGTTCAGCGCCATGCTCACCGCCGGCACGATGCAGAGCAGCATGGCCAGCCCGCGCATCACCTGCGGCCAGAACAGATCCCAGAAGCCCCACTCCGGGGTGACGTTCGAGAACATCCAGAGCGAGAGGGCGAACATCGAGAACCCGACTGCGATGACATAACGCCCGTCCACCTTGGTCGAGAGCCGGGCCGCGATCGGTGCGGTGATGGTCATGGCGACGCCGGTGACGAACACCGTGGTCCCGATCTGCAGGCTGGAGAACTCGCGCACCCGGCCCAGGTAGACGGGCGTCAGGTAGGTGGCCGCATACAGCCCAAAGCCGATCACAAGGTTCAGCACGCAGGCCATCGCGAAGGTGGGCCGCAGGAACGGCGTCAGCTTCACGACCGGCATCGTCGAGAAGAACGTGCGCTCGAAGAAGACGACCGCGCCCACGAACGAGATCCAGGCGGCGGCCAGCACCGCGTCGTCGTTGAACCACTCGTGCCGCGGGCCTTCCTCCAGCACGTATTGCAGTCCGCCCAGGAAGACCGCCAGCGAAGCCACGTGCAGCCAGTCGATCCGGCGCAGCATCCGGGGATTGGCGCTGTCCACCTTGCCCAGGAGCGGGAAGAGCAGGGTGACCGCCACGCCGGGCACGATGTTCATGAAGAACAGCCACCGCCAGTCGACATACTCGGTGATCAGCCCGCCCACGCTGGGCCCGAGGGTGGGCGCCAGCGTCGAGACCATGCCCAGGATGGCCGGGACCGCCGCGCGCTTGGGCCCGTCGAACAGCACGAAGCCCGTGGCGAACACCAGCGGCACCATGGCGCCGCCCGTGAACCCCTGGATCGCTCGGAACGCGATCATCGAGTTGATGTCCCAGGCGAGGCCGCAGAGCAGGCTCGAGAGGGTGAAGAGGCCGGCCGAGGCCGTGAACAGCCATCGCGTCGAGATCGCCTGGCTGAGGAACGCCGCCAGCGGGATCATGACGATCTCGGCCATCAGGTACGAGGTCTGAACCCAGGCGATCTCGTCGGGGCCGGCGTTCAGGCCCGCCTGGATCGAGTTCAGCGACGCCGCGACGATCTGGATGTCGAGCAGCGCCATGAACTGCCCGAACGCCATGATCGCGAAGATCAAGAGCTTGCGGCCCTCGGGCAGGCTGGCGGCGGAAGGCGGGCCTGCGGCGGTCGATGCGGCGGTCATGGTCTTGCGTTCCGGCGGCGGGCGCTTAATATGATAAGCATCATATAACGATGTGAAACGCCATGCGCTACAGCGAGACGCACAAGGAAGAGACCCGGCGGAAGGTGCTGAAGGCCGCCGCCACAGCGGTTCGGGCCAAGGGTCCCGACAGTGTCGGCGTGGCCGAGATCATGGCGCATGCGGGCCTGACCCACGGCGGCTTCTACGCCCACTTTCCAAACAAGGAGGCGTTGGTCGCCGCCGCCATCACTGAGGCCTTCGACCAGAGCGGCCGCCGCTTCGCCAGGCTGACCGAGGGGATGAGCGGGCCCGAGGCGCTCTCCGCCTTCGTCGACATCTATGTGACGCGCGAGCATCGCGACCATCCCGAGCGGGGATGCCCGATAGCAGCCCTATCCAGCGAACTGCCTCGCCAGAGCGCGGCGGTGAGGTCGGCGTACGAACGTGGCGTTCTGAACCTGATCGGTCGCGTCGCACGCTGGCTGCCGGACGAACGAAAGGCCGACGCCGCCTCGCTTGTGGCCGAAATGGCCGGGTCGGTCGTCGTGTCGCGCGCCATCTCGGATCCCGAGGCGGCCGAGCGCCTGCTGGCCGATGCGCGGCGCAATCTGAGACTCCGCATGGGGATCCCGCAATGAACGCCGTCACGCCACCCGCCGAGCTGTCGGGCCTGGAACAGTTGCGCGCCGCCTTCGATCCCGAACGGCCCGAGCGTGCGCCGGGCATTGGCAAGACGCTGGGCTTCACGGCTATCGAGATCGAGGAAGGGCGCGTCGTGTTCGGCGGCCACCCCGACGAGAGCGTCTACAACCCCATTGGGACCGTCCATGGGGGCTATGCGGCGACCCTGTTGGACTCCGCGGTCGGCTGCGCGGTGCACTCTGCGTTAAAGGCGGGACAGGGCTACACGACGCTGGAGCTGAAGGTCGCCTACCACCGTCCGATGACCAAGAACACGGGCCCGGTCCGCGCCGAAGGCCGTGTCGTGCAACTGGGCCGCCGTGCGGCCTTCGCCGAGGGCCGTCTGGTGGACGAGCGGGGTCGGCTCTACGCCACCGCGACGTCGACCCTGCTGGTGTTCGAGCGATGAAGATGGAGACGATCGAGACCGGGGCGCCGGTCAAGCCCAGGCGGAGGCTCCCGCCGCGGGGCGTTCTGGTGCTGGCGGCCGCACTGGTCGTGGGCGGGGGCGGCTATTCCTACATCCACGCGGCCAAGGGTTCGGCCGTGACCGACAACGCCTATGTCCGCACAGATGTGACAGTGGTGGCGCCGCGCGTTCGGGGCCACGTCGTCGAAGTGTTGGTGGCCGACAACCAGCCGGTGAAGGCGGGTCAGGTGCTGGTGCGGCTGGACCCCGCAGAGTACGCCGCCCGCGTCGCCGCCGCCGAGGGTGATGTCGCCCTGGCCGAGGCGGCGGCCGCCGCCGCGGAAGCCGTATTGACCAGGCTCAGCGCCGACGAGGCCGTCGCCGTGGCCCAGGTGCGCGAGGCCGAGACCGGCATCCGCGCCGCCGACGCCGAGGTGGCTCGCGCCCGCGCCGACTGGGGTCGCTACGAAGCTTTGCTCAAGACGGGCTACGCCCCCCGGCGCGACGCCGACCGCGTCGAGACCCAGGCGGTAGCCGCCGCCGCTGCCGCCGAGCGGACCCGCGCGGAGCTGGCCGTCAACCGCAGCCGGCTGGGGGCTACGTCGGGCCGCCGGGCTGAACTGGTCGCGGCGGTCGCCCAGGCCCACGCCCAGCGCGCCAAGGCCGTCGCTGCCCTCGATCTGGCCCGCCAGGACGCCGACCACGCCTTGATCCGCGCGCCCGTCAACGGGGTGGTGGGGGATCGCCAGGCCAACGTGGGCGACTATGTCCAGCCGGGCTCGCGGCTGCTGGTCGTCAACCCGCTGGATCGGCTCTACGTCACTGCGAACTTCAAGGAGACGCAGACCGCCCGCATGCTGGGCGGCCAGCCGGCCAAGGTGAAGGTCGACGCCCTGCCGGGCGTGATCCTCAAGGCCCACATCGACAGTTTCGCGCCGGGCACGGGTTCGCAATTCGCGCTGCTGCCGTTCGAGCCTGGCGTCGGGAACTTCACCAAGATCGTTCAACGCGTTCCGGTTCGCCTTCGCTTCGATCCCGGGCAGCCGGAGGTGGCCAAGCTCCGCCCTGGCCTGTCGGCGAAAGTGACGGTCGATCTCCAAGGCGGCGGCTAGCGGGGGCCCCAGCAAATCTGAACTCGCTGCGAGACTTTAGAGTTATTCCTATAAAAATAGTAGGAATAACGTGGGCGTATGGTTGAAGCCCGCATTGAGATCGAGCTGGAAGACGGCGTCCTCGACGCCTTCGTCGCCTGCCCCGTCACCCCCGGCCGCAAGGCGCCGATCCTTCTGCTGCCAGACCGCCATGGACTCTCGGCAGAGGTGGAAACCACGGCCCGGCGCCTATCCGCCCACAGTTATTTTGTGCTCGCCCCCGATTTGTCGGGGCAGCCCGCGGAGGATCGGAGGGACGCAGCAGCGGCGTGCCTCGACCATCTGGCGGACGAGCGACGGGTGGATGACACCCGGGTCGGCGTGCTGGGGTTCGGGCCGGGCGCAAACCTCGCCATGAGCCTGGCGGCTGCCCGGGCTGAGCGGGTCGCCGCCGTCGGCGCGTATGGCGGACGCGGCCTCGGGCCGCGGAGTGCCCGGGAGATTGCCAGTCGAATCAACGGTATAGTGAGAATTGGCTATGCCGTAGGCCATGTCCCACCGCGGTTGGGCGTCCTGGAGGGCGCGCTGTGCGAAGCGGGCGTCGACTTCGACATAGAAGTTTACGACCAGGAGCCGGACTGGCCCGAACTCCTGGACTTCTTCGCTCGGACGCTGGCCGCGCCGACTGCCGGTGCGTCACTTGCTGCGCAGGGGAGCCGCGCCGCGTGGAACCCGTAGGCGCCTGAGATGACTTATCTTCAGTAGCGCAAGGCGTGCGCCGCGTTAGGATGCGTCAAGCGACTCAGTCCTGGCGACCCCCGCCGGGAAGTCGCGCCAACATCACTAGCTGGGGGAGCCCATGGCCACTGGTAAGAACACGAACGCCCTGCAGAAGCCGCTGACGCCCTCAGCCGAATTGGCCGCTGTCGTTGGCGCAGGCCAGCTTTCGCGCGGCGAAACCGTGTCGAAGATCTGGGAATACATCAAGAAGAACAACCTGCAGAATCCCGCCAACAAGCGCGAGATCCTGGCCGACGCCAAGCTGAAGCCTGTCTTCGACGGCAAGGACAAGGTCAGCATGTTCGAAATGAACAAGCATCTGGCGAAGCATCTGAAGTAGGACGCAAGCCTTGGCGCCTCGGGCGCCAGGCGCAGGTTCTTCGTTGAGAACGGAAGACCCCGCGGGCCGCTCGCCTCGCGGGGTCTTTTCGTCAGGGCTCTCGCAATTCGTCACCGTTCGTGACCGGCGTGCGTCTTCACTTTCGGGTCGGAGCCAGACATAAGGGCCGACCCGCGCGACCGGGCCAGAACGCCTTCACCCAGAACGCCTTCCACGGACGCCTTCGTGACCTCTCCCACCCGAGCCATCATCCTCGCCGCCGGCCAGGGCAAGCGCCTGCTGCCGCTGACCGAGGCCCGGCCGAAATGCCTGATCGAGCTGTCGGGCCGCTCGCTGCTGGCCTGGCAGCTGCTGCGTTTGCAGGCTGCGGGGGTCGAGGAGACGGTGATCGTCACCGGCTTCCGGGCTGACGCCGTCGAGGCCGAGGTCGCCGCCCTGGGTCTGGCGATGCCCGTGCGGCTCGAGTTCAACCCGTTCTACACCGTGTCGGACAACACCGCGTCCTGCTGGATCGTGCGGCGGGAGTTCGATCGCCAGGTGCTGGTGCTGAATGGCGACACCCTGTTCGGCCCCGGCGTGGCCGAGAGGCTGCTCGCGGCGCCGCCGGCCGAGATAACGGTCACGATCGATCGCAAGCCCGCCTACGACGCCGACGACATGAAGGTGCTGACCGAGCACGGCCGCCTCGTCGCCATCGGCAAGACCATCGAGGCCTACGACGCCGAGAGCATCGGCTTCCTGCGCTTCTCGGTCGAAGGCGCGGCCAAGTTCCGCGACGGCGTCGAGAAGGTGCTTCAGACCCCGGAGGGACTGCGCCGCTGGTACCTGTCGGTCATCGATGAGCTGGCCCGCTCGGGCGTCGACGTGAAGGTCGCATCGGTCGAGGGGCTCGAGTGGGGCGAGATGGACTTCCCGCAGGACGTCGACAACCTGACCCGGCTCTCCTCGGGCTGGACCCTCTAGAGATCGGTCTGGGTCCGACCGACGATCTCGCGCACCAGGTCGAGGTCGGCGGGCTTGTCCACATCGACCGAGGCCAGGCCGTAGGGCGTCACCACGATGGCGGCGCGGACGCCGGCCACTTCGCCCAGGCGCTGGGCCGCAGCGCGCAGGGCCAGCTGGCGGGTGATAAAGCGCAGCAGCATGCGCGGGCCCAGGATCCAGGCCATCCGCCAGGGCCGCTTGCGCTCGGCCTCGACGCGCTTCCACAGGTCGAGGATGCCCAGCGCCCGGTCGTTGGCCAGCCAGAACAGGTTGCAGCCCGACCAGTGGCCATCGGCCAGCTTCAGCCAGGTGCGCTTGGTGCTGGGCGCGGCGGCCTCGACCGTGTTGCGCTTGGCCACCAGGACGGCCACGTCGGCGTCTCCGGGTGTCTCGGAGATGAAACGCTGGATCCAGGCCGGTTCAAGCAGGGCGTGGTCGGCGGTGGTGACGAGCAGGGGCGTGCCCAGCTGCTGCGCCGCGCGTTCGACGCTGAGGCTGGGGCCAGCGGCCTCCTCCAGGGCGACAGCGCCCAGGCGGGCGATCTCGGCGCGGACCTCGGGATGGCTGGAGATCACCGCCACCTCGCTCGCGCCGGCGGCGCGGACGGCGGTCACCACGCGGGCCAGCAGGGTCTCGCCGTCGAGTCGGATCAGGGCCTTGTGGGCGACGCCGGCATACGTCGCGACGGGATCGACGCCGCCTCGCGATCCCGCGAGGACCAGCGCCTTGAACCCTGTCACAGCGCCTTCTCATAGACGCGATAGGTCTTGTAGACCTTGGCCCCGCCAGCGTCGCAGATCCGGCGCATGGCCATGTTGTCCTCGAGGATCCACGACAGCTCGTAGCGCTCGTAGCCCTGCTTTCGGGCGGCCTGGGCCACCGCGTCGATCAGTTGGAAGGGCAGGAGCTGGCCGCGCATCGTTCCGGCGAACTTTCGCTTCACGCCCATGAGCGGCACGCGCCCTGTCTTGGGCCCTTTCACCTTGAGGCGCCAGAGCAGCTTGGCCCAGCCGAACGGGAGGAGCTTGCCGCCGAGGTCTGCGATCGCCTCGTTGATGTTGGGCAGCAGGATCATGAAGCCCGCCGCCTCGCCGTCGATCTCGGCGAAATAGGCCAGCCTCGGGTCGAGCAGCAGCTTCATGTTGTTGGCCAGCGCCTGGGTCTCGGCGGCGGTGGTGGGCGTAAAGCCCCAGTTGTTGGACCAGGCGTCGTTGAGGATGCCGGTGAGGGTGCGGACCTCCTCGTCCAGGCGCTTCATCTCCAGGGTTCGCAGGACCACGCCGTCGGGCGCGGGTTTGCGCACCCGGCGCAGGATCGGGCCGGGCAGGTCGTCGGCGACGCTGCAGGTGTAGGCGTAGATGTCCTTGGCCTTGGCGTAGCCCTGGCCCTCGATGCGCGCGGGGATGTGGCGCGCGTCGTGGCCCATCATGAACATGGGCGGGGTGTCGTACCCCTCGACCAGGAGACCCACTTCCTCGTTGGTCGACAGGTTGACCGGGCCCTGGACGACCTTGCATCCGCGATCCTTCAGCCACGCTTCCGCGGCGGCGAAGAGGGCGGCGAAGACCTCCGGGTCGTCCTCGGCGGCGATCATGCCGAAGTGTCCGACGCCGTCCTTGGCCGTCGGGTTCAGGTGGTCGATCTGGGCGCTGATGCGGCCCACGTCGCGGCCATCCTTCACCGCCAGCCAGAACTGGACGTCGGCGTGTTCGAAGAACGGGTTGCCCTTGGCGGTCAGCGCCTCGCCGCGCTCGAACATCAGGGGCGCGATGTAGTTGGGTTCGCGCGCGCCGATGCGCATGGCGACACGGATGAAGCGGTCGAGGCCGGCCTTGTCGCCGACCGGCACGATGGAGACGCCCCCCGGCATCGTCATCCTTCCAGATAGAGCAATACGGTGACCGCCAACGCAGCGAACATGGCGGGCGCGGCCCAGGCGGCCAGGATCGGCGGCGCGGCGCCGTTCTCTCCCAGGGCGGTGAAGGCGCCGTCAAACACGAGGAACAACAGGCCCGCCGCAAGGCACTGGACGATCAGCGTGGCCCCTCCGCCTCGGAAATTGGCCATCGCTGCGGGCGCGGTGAGCAGCAGCATGACGATGCAGGCCACGGGGGCGGCCCACGCCCGCTGCAGCTGGGTGTCGTAGAAGGTGCGGGGCCTGACCGACAGGCCGCCGGCCAGCGCCCGGCTGGCCTCGGCCGGGGTGACCGAGGTCTCGCCCATGGCCAGGGTGCGGATGTCGGTGGGCGTCAGCTTGCCGGTCCAGTCCTGCGATCGCGCCGCGCCCTCGGCGACGCTGTTGGGGCCCAGGCTCTCGAAACGCGGCTCGATCAGCCGCCAGCGCTCGTTCTCGAACACGGCCGCCTGGGCGGTGGTGCGCTGGGTCAGGCGGCCGGCCTCATCGCGACGATAGATCGTCACCTTCTCCAGGCTGCGGCCGTCGGGGTCGCGGGGCACGGCCACCACGATCTCGTCGCCGACGCGGAAGGTGACCGGATCGACGATCTTGGCGGGGTCCTTGGGGGTCGACGCCTGCCACCATTCGCCCAGGCGGGCGTCGGTGCGCGGCGCAATGACGATCACGATGGCGAGCTGGGCCAGGGCGATGAGCACCGCGGCGGGGAGCGCCATCAGGGTCAGCCGATAGGCCGAGATGCCGGTCGAGCGCATGGCGGTGACCGCGCTTTCGCCGGCCAGCTTGCCGAAGGCGAAGAGACCGCCGGCCAGCACCGCCAGCGGCGCGGCCTGCTCGATCAGCCGCGGCAGGCGCAGCAGGGCGTAGTAGCCGACGCCGGCCGCGCCGAGGTCGCGGTCCAGGATGTCGGTGGTGACGTCCAGCAGGTCGAGGATCTGCAGGATGCCGATCAGCACCAGGAGCGCGGTCAGGATCCGCGTCGCCATCAGCTTCAGCAGGTAGGTCGAAAGCGTCATGCCGGCGCCCCGGCCGCGGCCTTGCGCGGACGCATGCGGGCGATGGCGGCCGAGATATGCTCCATGGCCAGTCCGATCGGCGTCTCGCCCGGCCGCTTGCGGCTGGTGAAGAAGACCAGGAAGCAGATCGCGGCGAAGACCAGGAAGGGCGTTCCCACGGCCAGGCTCGCGGGCACGCGCCCGGTCTCCGCCAGGCCCTGGCCCAGCTGAACCATATGGTGGAAGGCCAGCAACAGAAGGCCGCCGACGATCGCGCCGGGGGCCCGGCCGCTGCGCTTGGCCGCCATGCCCAGCGGCACCGCCAGCAGGGGCAAGAGCAGCAGGCCGAACGCCCGGGCCAGACGGCCGTAGAGTTCGCCCTTCAGCGTCTCCTTGGGCAGGGTCGAGCGGTTGGAGTTGGCCTGGTTCCACAGCTCGAACAGGGTCAGCTCGCGCTCGTCGCCGCCGCGAGCCCGCAGCAGCTTGGCGGGGCCGGTCATCGGCAGCTGCATCGTGAAGGAGTCGAAGCGCAACACCTGGGGATGTCCCTCGGCGTTGAAGCGCAGTTGCTGGCCGTTCCGCAGCTCGAGCCGCACGTTGGCGTTGTCGGCGGTGCGGCGGATCTCGGCCATGCTGGCGGTGGTGACCTCCTCGCGGCCCTTCTCGTCGATCCGCCGGATGAAGATCCGCTCCAGCCGCTGGCCGGCGGGGTCGGCCGCGTCGGTGGTGACGGTGAGGTCCTTGGAGGGGATCAGGATCGTCTCGGCGGGCACCAACCCGTTCCAGCCGGCGTTCTGCGCGGTGTGCAGGACGGCGCGATAGGCATAGCGGCTGTAGGGCTGCAGGAAGCCGAAGACGAGCAGGCTGACGGCCGTCAACGCCGCCGCCAGGCACAGGTAGGGCGCGGCCAGCCGGGTCAGCGAGACGCCGGCGGCCAGCAGGGCGTCCACCTCGGACGACTGGTTCATCCGGTTCACGACCACGACCAGCGCCAGGAAGAAGGCGGCGGGCAGGGTGAGGCCGACGTAGTGGGGCACCAGGTTGACGGCCAGCTGGGCCACGAAACCGAACCGGTCCGACGAGGCGGCCAGCATGTCGAGCAAACGCAGGGTGCGCTCCAGCAGGAGCGCGATCAGGGTCACCCCGGTCGCGCCCACCATGGGCCAGAAGGCCAGGCGGAGCAGGTAGCGGTCGATGAGACTCAAGCGGTCCCCCCAAGGACGCCCGGGATGGACGGGGCGATCATGCCCGCCAGCGGGCGGCGAATTCGGCGGCCATCGCCTTGGCCTCCTCCTCGCTCAGTGCGACGTGCGACGCAAGCTGCGGCTGGCCCGGCCAGCCCGCATCCGCGAAGGTGTGGCCGCCATGCCGCCGTTCGCCCTCGTAGCGGGGCAGGACGTGGAAGTGGACGTCGGGGTCGACCATCATCAGCATCAGGTAGTTGATGCGCTCGTAGGCGACCTTGTGGCGAAGCAGGGCCTCGATGCCGTCGACGGCCGTCTTGAGGTCGGCGAAGGCCCCGGCCGAGAGGTCGGAGAAGGCCTTGGCGTCCTCCTTGCAGACCAGCACCAGCGATCCGTAGGTGGGCTGCTGCGGGCGCACCAGCACCAGCCAGTGGGGCGTTTCCGCCACCAGGGTGTCAGGGAAGCCGAACTTGCGGGCCGTCGGGTTGGTCACGACTTGTCCATGGGAATCCGCGGCCGCGCCGCCGCGCCATCATAGGGAGACGGTCCCCGGGGTGGAAGCGCGAAGGGGAGCCTCGCGGTCAGGTCTCTCGCGCCGCGGGCGCTGCCGGTTGAACCACGGATTGCACGGATTGCACGGATGGGCGGCCGTGCCGGGTGGGGACGCCAGGGCTCGGTCTGGCAATCCGTGAAATCGGTGGTTTGAGAGCGCTTCGCGCGGAACCACGAAATACACGAAATACACGAACGGGCATGGGGCGGCCCGCGGGCGGCGGGAGCCGGCTCGCTTTCGTGTATTTCGTGTATTTCGTGGTTTGAATTCAGGGCGCTGCGCGCGGGCTCGGCGGTCAGCCGGAGTTGGGCCAGGGGGGCGGGGCGCGGGGGCCGGGTCTTGGCGGCGCGGCGGAGCCCAGGAGGGTGTGGCGGGTCGCGGGTTGCGGCGGACGGGCCAGGACGGCGACGCCGGTTGGTCTTGAGGGGCCGGGTTCGGGTGACGGCGGATCGGCTTTCGCCTGCGCCAGGAGGTCCCGGAGGGTCGGCAGGAGCCGGGCGGCCTCCGGGGGAAGGCGGTCTTCGAGACGGGCCGCATCCCGGGCGACCACGCCCAGGGTGCTCAGGAACTTCGGCAGGCTGACGGGTTCATAGTCCCGGTCGCGTTCCCGCTCCAGTTCCGGGCGCTCGCCGCGTTCGACAGGCTCATGTTCCGCCCGCTCCCGCTCGGAGGCCTCGGCGCGGGCGGGCTCCGCCTTCGGCGGAGCGCGCAGGGTCCTGCAGAGGCGGATGCCCATTCGCATGGCGAACGAACACTTGGTGAACCCCTCGACCAGGTCGAGGCAGCGCCGGGTGTCGGGTTCGGCCTTCGCCGCCGCGGCGAGCGTCGTCGCCAACCCGTAGGCGCAGTCGACCAGCCCCTCCAGCATCTGGAGCTCACGCGCGTCGCGGGCGGCCTCGGTCGACATGAGAACAAAGATAGAACATACGCGCCTATTGTCAAGCGCCTGGCTGCCGGACTTTCGTTGTCAGCCCGGAGGCCTTCGACGCTTAGCGGACATTGTGTCAGCGAGGCTCGCCATCCGGTACAAACTGCACAGTCGAGAAGGTCGCCGCCCTTATCAGCCAGCCCGAAGCGCGGCGCTGGACGACAAAGGTCCAGAATCCCTCCTCGACCTCCCGCCGCCCATTGCGGGTCAAGGTCGCCCGAACGGGGTAGACGGCATAGACACTGTCGTCGTGGACGTCGACGAACGATGGAGCGGTGATCCTTCCCCAATCCGTCACTTCAAGTCTGTTCTGCTGCGCCCATCGCTCGGCTGCGTCCCACTCGTCCTCACATGCCGACGGTCCCGAAAAGACGTAGGGCGGTACGTGGTCGACATAGATCATGTCCGGAGCGCAGAACGAGGCGTAGGTCGCGCGGTCAGGCGCAGCTGCGAATCTCTGGACGACCGCCAAGGCCGCGCTGGGATCAACGGCGTGGGCCGGGGATCCCATGAGCGTTGAAGCCAGAACAGCCGACGCCACCCCGCGCAACATGCGACTCATCCCCGAGAGGCCTTCGGACAGTTTAGCATCAAGTCAGCCTTGAAGCTCCCGATGGTCGATTGCGCCGCGTCAGTCTTCCACCCATCCCAGACCCTCGCGACGTCCGCGGGCCTCCCGCCGCGATCCTGCCACGAGCGCTGCAGATACAGCCGGGTCGGGGCGTGACATGTTCAGGTGAGGGCGGCGTAAAGGCTGGACGCAACGGCCTGCCACAGGTTCGTGTCGAACAGGAAGGCTTCAGCCGCCTGTTCCGCCACAATCGGGACGCCGACGAACCACCACACGGGGTGCACGCGACCCTCGACCCATCGGTCGCGCAGCATGGCGACGAGGACGAGGCTGTAGGCCGCAACGATGGCAAACCAGATTTCGGGTCGAGGGACCGCAGGAAACCAGTGCCTCAGGCGAAACCAGGCGGGCCACAGCACGACAATCGTCGCCAGCAACATGAGCCGCTTGTGGACGGCGGGCCTGGCCCGGAGAGCTATGGCCGCGATCACAAGCGCCAGGAAGATCAACGACGCCGTGACGACGCCGAGGAGGCCGGAGACGGCGGTCGCGCCGAGGCCGGCGGCGAGATCCCGCTCCACCACATAGAGTCCCGCCGGAATGGCCGTGGCGGGCACGACGAGAGCGATGATCGCACCGAGAGCACCCGCTCGGACATGCAGGTCGTAGCGTCGGCGCTGGATCAGCGCGGGCTGAACCACGAACAGCAGCACCCAGGAGAAGGCTGCCGCGCCGTGGAGATGCACCACGAGAGGCGCTTGAAACGTGCCGGAAAGCGCAGGAACGAGAAAGGTCTTGGAGAACCCCGCGACGGCCACGCCCAGCCCCAGCAGGGCCATGCCAAGATAGAACCGCGTGGTACCGACCGCGTCCGCACTGGTCATCCAGTAACCCCACCCAGGCCCGGAGCGTGCACGCGCGGAAACCCCCTGTCGAGCCGAATGGCCATGGGGCCAAGCCGGGCTCTGACCGGGCGCTCGCAGCCTTCAAGACACGCGGTTCGGAGCGCCGCCTCAGGCCAGCACGAAGCTGCCCTTGTGCTCCACCGTCAGCTCCAGCGTGATGCCCCGCGCCGTCACGGTCGTGCGGAAGCCTTTGCCGTCGCGGAGGATCTCGAGTTCGTTCCAGCGGGCGGGTTGGCCGCGGCCGCCGGCGGGGGTGGAGGCGGCGGGGACGGCCAGAACGGGGATGGCGGCGGCCGGGCCCGGGACCGTGGTCAGAAGGGCCTCGTGGGCGTGGCCGTGGAGGATGAGTTCGGCGCCGGTCTCGGCCAGCATGGCGCGCAGGGCGTCGGCGTCGACCAGCTCCTTGCGGCCGGACACCACGTCGGGGGCGACGGGGTGGTGGACCAGCACCACGCGGTAGAGGCCGCGCTCGGCGGCCTCGCGCAGCAGGGCGCGGGCGGCGGCGATCTGGGCCGCGCCCAGCTCACCCTGGGCCAGGTGCAGCGCCGTGGGCACCGCCGAGGACAGGTTGATCAGCGCCACGGGGCCACGGACGCGCAGGTAGGGGAAATCGGCGCCCTCGTCGCCCAGCCAGGGCCGCCAGGGGGCGAACGCCTCTGGCGCGCCGCGGGCCGACAGCGCATCGTGGTTGCCGGGACTGACGGTGACCCCGCCAGGGTCGCCCAGGTTGGCCAGCCAGGCGCGCGCGGCCGCGAATTCCTCCGGCGTGGAGAAATTGATGATGTCGCCCGTGATCGCCACATGATCAGGCCGGCGGGCGGCGATATCGGCGGCGATGGCGTCGAGGACGACCTGATCGTGGCGATGCTGCTTGCGCCGCCAGGCAAACCGGCTCAGCAGGCGTTTCGAGGCCACGTCGCGCCAGCGGAAGGGCAGGGGCGGCGGCGGCAGCTGCAGGTCTGACAGATGGGCGAGACGGAAGGCGGTCACGAGCTTTCCTAACGGAACGGCCCCCGGTATCAGGTTCCACCGATTTGCGTGAGGCGTAAGGCTAGCTTTTGCAGACGTTGGATGACGCGGCGGTGACGCCGGCAGGAACGATGACGACACCCGCTGGGATGATCTTGGGCGCGGGCGACGTCCGCATATGGGGCATGACCGCCCGCGAGCGGCTGCGCCGGACCTTCGCGCGCGCCAAGCTGGCGGTGGTCGAGACCGCGCCCGCGTCAGGCGGGGTTGTGCTGGCGCTGGGCGGCTGGGTCTATGACGAAAGCCTGCTGGCGACCCTGGCCAAGCGCCCGGACGCCGTGCTGGTCACCGACGACGGCGAGGCCGTGGCGGCCCATGTTCCCGCCTCTCAGGTGGCCGAGGCGTCGGCGGCGCTGGAGAGCGGCCGTGAGCCCGCGGGGCTGCAGCGCCTGTCGCTGGCCGAGCTCTCGTACAACGAGGCCCTGCGCAAGCGCGAGCCGCCGGTGCTGGTGCGGCTGACGCCCGAGAATGTCCGCGCCGTCGAGGCCCGCACCTTCGCCGGCTCGTACAAGGGCGTGACCGATGTCGTCACCAAGTACTGGTGGCCTGTGCCGGCGCGCATCGTCACCCGCTGGTGCGCCATCGCAGGTTTGCGGCCCAACCATGTGACCTTCATCGGGTTTCTGCTGGTGCTGGCGGCCTTCTACCTCTTCTGGCAGGGCCAGTTCGGGTGGGGCCTGCTCTGCGGCTGGATCATGACCTTCCTCGACACCGTGGACGGCAAGCTGGCCCGGGTGACCCTGACCTCGTCGGCGATCGGAAACGTCTTCGACCACGGCATCGACCTGATCCATCCGCCGTTCTGGTGGTGGGCCTGGTACGCGGGCTGCTTCGGGATCTGGGCGATCGGAACCGATGCGGCGGGGATCGCGCTGTGGGTGATCCTGGGCGGCTATGTGGTCCAGCGGGTCATCGAAGGCATCTTCATGCGCCGCTTCGGCTTCCACGTGCACTCGTGGCGCGCGTTCGACAGCTTCTTCCGGCTGATCACCGCGCGGCGGAACCCGAACCTGCTGATCCTGACGCCGGCCTGGGCGATCGGACAGCCGGTGCTGGGCTTCTACCTCGTGGCGATCTGGACCGGGCTGTCGCTGATCGTCCACGCCGTCCAACTGGTCCAGGCCATGGCCATGCCGCGCGAGCGGGTGGTCTCCTGGCTGTCGCGTTGATCCGCGCGGGCCTCATCTGGAATCAGAACAGCCACCGCAACCGCGGCTCGGGCGGCCCTGCGCCGCTGCCCGAGGACGTCATCGACATCGTCCCCGAACAGCCCAGCCACCTGATGGCGGGGCTCAGGCGGCTGGCGGGCGAGGGCGTGGAGCTGGTGGTCATCGACGGCGGCGACGGCACGATCCGCGAGGTGCTGACGCGCCTGCCCGAGGCCTATGGCGGCGGCAAGCTGCCGCGTCTGGCGGTGCTGCCCAACGGCAAGACCAACGCGCTGGCGCTCGACATCGAGACGCCGCTGGGGACCACGCTCGAAGACATCCTGGCCTCGGTCGAGGCGGGCAAGCCCACCAAGCGGCGCCAGTGCCTGGAGGTTCTGCGGGCAGGCGAGACGACGCCTGAGCGGCGGGGTTTCCTGTTCGGCGTCGGCGCGTTCGTGCGGGCCACCAAGCTGGCGCAGAAGAACCACGGCCGGGGATTTTTCGACAACGCGGCGGTGGGCGTCACCATCGCCGGCGGGCTGTTCCGCACGCTGCTGGGCGGGGCGGGCGACCGCTGGCGGCGCGGCGAGCCGGTGGCGCTGTCGTATGACGGTCCCGAAGCCGCGCGGCGGTTCATCGTCATGGCCTCGACGTTCAAGCGCTTCCCGATGGGCTTCAAGCCGTACGGCGAGCCGCGGGAGGGCCTGAAGGTGCTGACCGTCGACGCGCCGCCGCGCAGCCTGCTGCGGGCGCTGCCGCGCATCATCCGGGGCGATGAGACGTCGTGGCTGGCCGACCACGGCTATCGGCGCGACGACCTGACGAGCTTCGGGATCCGCTGGGAAGGCGACTTCGTCCTGGACGGCGAGCCGTATCCGGGCGGGGACCTGACCGTGCGCCAGGGCCCGTCGCTGGAGTTCGTCATTCCGTGAACGACCTTTCGGCCCTGATCGAGGCCGAGCTGGCCTCGCCGGCGCCGGCGGGGGTGGTCGAACTGGCGGCCGCGCTGGCCGATCCGGCCCGGGACGCGGTGATCCTCTACTATGGCTCGACCCTGCGCACGGGCGACCTGACCGGGATCCTGGACTTCTACCGCCTGACCCGCGGGCCGCATCGGCGCGGCCTGCGCGGGCTGGTCGAGCGCCTGCTGTGGCCCGAGGTGAGCTACCACGAGGTCGAGACCTCGGCGGGACGGCTGCGGGCCAAGGTGGCGACGTTGCCGATGGCGACTTTCCAGCGCGCCGCCGCGGGCCGGACCCTGGACACCACCATCTGGGCTCGCTTCGTCCAGCCGGTGCAGCGCGTGTGGAGCGCGGGGCCGGGGGAGGCTCAGGAGGCCGCCCAGGCGGTTTCGGCGGCCGTGACGACCGCATCCAGGTTCGCCGCCGCCCTGGGCCCCGAGAGCGGCCCTGCCGAGGCCTACTGGCTGGCGCTGTTCCGCCGGACCTACGCCGCGGAGTTCCGGATGGAGACCACCAGCCGGGCCGACACCGTCGTCGCGCCCTTCGCGGCCCGGTACGCGGCGATCCTGCCGCTGGCTTGGCAGGCGGCCGGCGTGGCGTTCGAGGTCGCGGGGGAGGGGCTGCGGCCCGAGCGGCGCGGTCTGCCAGGGTGGATGCTGCCGAACCTGATGGGCAAGCCGCTGAACGTCGCGCGGATCCTGAAGGCGGCCTTCACCTTTGACGGCGCGGCGCGCTATGCGGCCTACAAGGTCGAACGCCACACGGGGATCGAGATCGCGGTGACGCCCTGGCGCGAGCGGCATCCGTTCCTGGCCGCGCCGGGCGCCTGGCTGGAGCTGCAAAAACGCCGGCGCGAGATGGCCCGCGCCGGCGCTTTGAAGAGCAGATAGCGGTTTCGATCTACGCGGAGGCGCGGCGCGCACGCTTCAGCAGGCCGTACTCCAGGCCCAGACGCTCGAAGATATCCAGCACCGCGTCGATCTGCTCGGCGGTGTGGGCCGCGCTCACGCTGGAGCGCAGCAGCGACTTGTTCTCAGGCGTGGCCGGCGGGATCGCCAGGTTCAGGTAGACGCCGTTCTGCAGCAGCGCGTTCCACATCGTGACCGCCATGGCCTGGTCAGGCATCACCACCGCAGTGATCGGGCTGGCGTGGGGGCCCACGGCGTAACCCATGTCGCGCAGGCCGTCGTAGAGGCGGTCGGCGTTGGCGGCCAGGCGGACGCGCAGGCTGGAGTCCTCTTCCAGGCGCTTCAGCGCCGTCAGGGTCGAGGCGATCACGGCCGGCGGCAGCGAGGCGGTGAACATGTAGGGCCGGCTGACGATGCGCAGCAGGTCGAAGTTGTCCTCGTTCGAGACCAGGAAGCCGCCGACGGCGCCCAGGCTCTTGGAGAAGGTGCCGACGATGAAGTCGACGTCGTCCTCGACGCCGGCGGCCTCGGCCAGGCCGCGGCCCTTCTCGCCCAGGACGCCCATGGAGTGGGCTTCGTCCACGAGCAGGTAGGCGCCCATTTCCTTCTTGACCGCGACCATCTCCTTGAGCGGCGCGACGTCGCCGATCATCGAGTAGATGCCCTCGACGACGATGAGGCTGCCCTTGGCGGCGTCGCCCATGCGGCGCAGGCGCTTGGCCAGGTCTTCGGGGTCGTTGTGGCGGAAGCGGATGACCTCGGCGCCCGAGAGCTTGGCCGCGTCATAGATCGAGGCGTGGCTATCGGCGTCCAGGATCAGGTGGTCGCCCCGGCCGACGAGGCCCGAGATGCCCCCCAGGTTGGCCTGGTAGCCGGTCGTGAAGACCATGGCGTGCTTGCGGCCGTAGAAATTGGCCAGCGCCGTCTCCAGCGCCGTATGGCCCGCGAAGGTGCCGTTGGCGAATCGCGAACCGGTGGTCCCCGTGCCCCACTGGCGGACCGCATTGGCCGAAGCCTCGATGCACTCCGGGTCGAAGGTCAGGCCCAGGTAGTTGTTCGTGCCGAGCAGGATGACCTGCTTGCCATCCAGCATGCCCTCGGTGGGCGAGAGGATTTCGTCGAATCGAACGGCGGACGGATCAGCGCCAGCAGCGCGGATACCGTCCAACGGGGCGCGATAGCCCAGGTGCTTGTCGAGCAGCCCCATCCTTAAGCCTTTATCCGCAGCTTGTTGATCAGGTCGGAGAGGTCGCCCACCGTCTGCACGGTAGCCAGGCGATCGAGAGGAATCGATAGGTCGAACCGATCCTCAAGCTCCATCACGATGTTCATGAGCGCAAGCGAGTCGACCGCGAGGTCGCGGGCGATGTCGGTGTCCGGGGTCACCTGCACGCTACGGCCGAGGACCGTTTCGGCGGCCCGCGCGACTTCGCGGACGGTCAGGTCCGTCGCCAGTTCCACCATAAGTGAGCCCCCCATCGGCTCTTAACAGCTTACGCAAGCCGCGTACCTAACCATGTCCGACCTCTTTTTCTACCGTGGCGATCAAGGGTCGGTCACAAATCAGCTACTAATGTTTCATCCATGCCGCAGTGCGGTACCACGCCACGGTGTGTTCGAATCCCGCCCGAAGATCAAACTTGGCCATTGGTGTTCCTTCTGCCCGCTCCTCCGGCGCGACCGCCCAGTTTGGATGCAGCAGTTCTCTGACCTTCGCGGAGGTCAGCATAGGGGTCACGCCCGCGAGCACAGTGAAATCATTTGTGATTCCGACGGCGCGGATCAGGGCCTTCGGCGCCGGGGCAAATCGCGGCGAACGGCCGCAGGCGCGCGCCGCCTCGGCCATCAACTCGCGCCATCCATACCCTTCGGGGCGGTCGTCGCAGAGCGCGAAGGTGCGGCCGGATGGCTGCGCTGCAGCAAGGGCGGCGGTTTGCGCCGCGGCGTCCTCGACGTGGATCATCGCCACCTTGGCCGACTCGCTGACCACGGGGAGCAGGGGGCTGAGCGCTGCGGCCTGGAAGACCGGCAGCAACTCGCGGTCGGAGGGGCCGTAGATCGCGCAGGGCCGCACGATCGTCAGGCGCTCGCCCAGCATCTCGGACATGGCGCGCTCGCCGGCGTGCTTGCTGGCGCTGTAGTGGGACAGCGCGGGCTCACGCGCCGTCAGGCTGGAGACCAGCACCGTGTGCGGGACCGACTCGGCCGCGCGGGCCACGCGGCGCGCCCCCTCGACATTGACGGCGTCGAACGCGGCGCGGCTGGGGGCCTTCACGAGGCCGGCGGCGTGAATCACTACGTCGGCGCCCAGGCAAAGCCGGCCGAGGGCGTCGTCATCGCGAAGATCGCCGGCGACCACTTCGGGCGTGAGGTGGCGCCAGAGGCTGTCGACAGGATCGCGGCGCGAGAGGATCCGCACGCGCCAGCCGGCCTCGCCCAGGGCCCGGACCACCTGGCGGCCCAGGAAGCCCGTGGCCCCCGTGACCGCCGCGAGCCGGCCGGTCAGGCCGGCACCTCCTGCTTGAAGGCGCCGGCCAGGAACAGGGCGCGGGCCTTCGAACGCGACAGCTTGCCGGACGAGGTCTGGGGCAGGGTGTTGTGGCCCACCAGCTCGACCCGCGCCTCGACGCCGTGGCGGGCGCGCAGCAGGGCGGCCACGTCGTCGGTGAGGGCCTTGCGCACCTCGGGATCGCCCGAGCGGGTCTGCACCAGCACCACCAGCTCTTCGCCGGCGTCGGCGTCTATCGAGAACGCCGCCACGTCGCCGCTGCGCAGGCGTTCGACCTCGGATTCCGCTGTCCACTCAAGGTCTTGTGGCCACACGTTACGGCCGTTCAGCAGGATCAGATCCTTGGCGCGGCCGGTCGGCACGATCTGGCCGTCTGCGAGATAGCCGAGGTCGCCGGTGTCGAGCCAGCCGTCCGCCGACATCGCCGCCGCCGTCGCCTGGGGATCGCCGTAGTACTCGCGCATCAGGCTGGGCCCGCGCACGAAGATGCGGCCGACGGTGTGTTCGCCCAGGACGCGGCCGTCCTCGTCTCGCACCTCGAGCTCATGGCCCGGGAAGATTGGGCCGCAGCGCACGAAGGCGCGCGAGCGCGGGCCCGAGCCGGCCTGGACCACGCCGTCTTTTTCCATGCGGTCGACATCTACGGTGTCGAAGATCAGGCCCTTGTGCAGCGGAGCCATCGTCAGGCCCAGAGTCGCCTCGGCCATGCCGTAGCTGGGCACGAACGCGGTGGCGGCGAAGCCCGCGGCGGCGTAGCGCTCGGCGAAGGCCAGCAACGGCCCGGGGCGCACCATGTCGCCGCCGCAGCCCGCCACCCGCCACGACGACAGGTCGAGGCCTTCGCGCGTGCCGTCGCCGCGCTTGGCGCAGAGCTCGTAGCCGAACGAGGGGCTGTAGCTGATCGTGCCGCGGTTCTTCGAGATCAGGTCCAGCCAGAGCAGCGGCCGGCGCACGAAGGCGCCCGTGGGCATCAGGTCGATCGACATCTGCGCCGACAGCGGCATCAGCAGGAACCCGACGAGGCCCATGTCGTGATAGAGCGGCAGCCACGAGACGGCGCGGTCGGCCGCCGTCACCTGCAGGCCGTCGCGGGTCGAGGCCAGGGCGTTGGCCATCAGGGCGCGGTGGGTGCAGAGCACCCCGGTCGGGTTGCGCGTGCTGCCTGACGAAAACTGGACGTAGCTGGGGTCGTCCGCGGTGGGCTCGGGCAGGTCCGCAGGCGGCGCGTCCGGCAGTTCGCCCACGGTCATCGCCAGACTGGTCCCCGCGGTCGCGGCCGCGTCCTTCAGCCAGGGCAGCAGGGTTTCGGGTCCGAACACGGCCGTGGCGCGGGCCGAGGACAGCATGCGGCCGATCTGCTCGACATAGGCGTCCTTGCCGCCCAGCGGGGCGGGCAGGGGCAGCGGGGCCGGCGTGATCCGCGCGTACTGGCAGGCGAAGAAGGCGGTGATGAAATCGGCGTCGGTTTCGGCGACGAGGCCCACGCGGTCATGCGGCTTCAGGCCCGCGGCCAGCAGGCGCGTCGCCATGCCGCGGGCGCGGTCGCGCAGGGTCGCATAGGGCAGGGCTTCGACAAGCTCGCCCCGCAGCCCGTAGAGCGTCAGGCCGGTCGGCCCCCCGGCGGCGAAATCCAGCGCCGCGGTCAGGGTCGCAAAGCCGCCCTCCTGGAACGGCCTGTCCGGCGCCGTCGGAATTGGGGTCGTCGTAGTCAATCGTCGCCTTTCAGTCGTTCCGCGGGATCGGCTTCGGCGGGCGTGGTCGCCGTCTGTCGATTCCCGTTCTCTCTGAGGATGAACCACAGCATGCCCAGGGCAAGCGCGGCGGCGGCCGCAGCCAGCCCGGCGCCCGCGCCTATAAGGCCGAACTGCCGCACGAGGAAGGGCATGGCCGCCAGGAAGGCGACCCCCACCGCCAGGCGCACGCGCACCGCGGCCCCCGGCTTGCCCAGCGAAATGAGCATCGGCTCCAGCGGCAGCGCGAAGATGCCGATGACCGCGGCGCCCACCTGCCAGGTCATCACATCGGCCGCGGGCGCGAAGTCCTTGCTCATGACCAGGGTCAGCAGCTGAGGCCCGGCGAACGCGCTGACCGCCAGCATGACGAGGCCGATGCCGCCGGCCAGCAGGCCCACGTTGCGAGCCAGCCGCCACATGGCGTGCGGCTGGTCGTCGGCGCGCAGGCGGGCGAGCTCGGGGTAGAGTGCGGGCGTCAGCAGCTTGGCGGGCTTGGCGAGCGCATCGGCCACCTGCCGGCCCACCCGCCAGAACGCCGCCTGCGCCGGGCCGACCAGGGCGCCCACGATCAGCGTCGCCACGTGCGTGAAGGCCACGTCCAGCGCCGAGGCCATGTTGGTGTTCCAGGCGAAGCGCCAGGCGCCGGGCATGCCCTCGGTGAGCGGCCCGCGCCAAGAGAAGTCCTGGGTCAGCCCGCGCTTGCGCAGTTCGGCGTAGGCCGAGCCGGCGAGGTAGAACCAGCTGCCGACCGTGCCGATGGCCCAGGCCAGCAGGAAGCCCTCCATGCCGGCGCCCAGCAGCAGGGCTGCGATGCTGCCCACGGCGCGGAACAGCGAGATCAGGCCGGATTGCCAGGCCAGCACGTCGAACCGGTCGAACAGCCGCAGCAGGCCCAGCGGCGTGGCCGAGACCATGAAGGCGATCGAGAGCATGTAGAGCGCCGCGGCCGGCGCATCGTCGCTGCCCCAGCCCAGGGGCCGGGCGAACACGAACGCGCCCACGATACCCACGGCGATGCCGAAGGCGGTGCTGACCAGGTCGAGCGCCAGGCTGAAGCGCAACACGCGCTGGAAGTCGGGAATCCGCCCCTCGGCCAGGGGCCGCGTGCCGAAGTGCAGGATGGTTTGCCAAGATTGGAACTTGGCCACCTCGCCCAGGAACTGGCCGAACGCCATGATCAGCACCAGCACGCCCATCTCGGCCGCGCCCAGCGCCCGGGCCGCGATCGCCACCGCGACCAGTCCCAGCACGGCGTTGACCGTGCGGCCGCCCAGCAGCAGGCCCGCATTGGCCACCACCCGCCGCAGGATCGGCCGGACGCCGGCGATCTGTTCCGCCTGGGACGCGCTCATGCGCTCTCTGTCGACTCCATGACGCCATCCCCGAACCGGCGGCGCGCCCTCAACTACCCCCTAGCGCATTCGACGGGAACCGACGAATGCGCGAGCCTCCTGCTTACCGGGACGACCAAGGGGCGGGCACGGGTCGGCTAGGCGCCTAGAAGCTCCGCCAACGTTCGGTTGATGAAATCGCTGTCCGGCGGGTTGTTTCCACCGCCCGCAAGGTGTCCCCAAATCGAGGGGATGGGTCGGCAAGACGCACCTGGGATGTGAGCGACTTCAGCCTCGTTGTCCTCCGGCCTGAAGTAGAGGTCGGTCTCGCACGGCAGCGCGATCGTCTTGGCCCGAATGGCGCCAAGCGCAGCCTTCAGGTCCCCGCCATGGCGCTCCGCCGAAATGTCGGCGTGCTGCCAGGTCCAGATTTTCGCCAACAGGTCATTGGCGTCCCACGCCCCAAAGTAGGGTTCGGCGAATCCCTGCAGGAAGCCCTCAACGCTGTCGAAGCCAAAGGCCTTGAACAGACCTTCGCGATAGAAGGCCTGTGATGGAAACCAGCCGGCGTAGATCCTGGCGAAGGCGGCGAGGCCTTGCTGCGGCGGGGCCGCGTAACGGCCACCCTCGAAATCGGATGACGCCATGAGCGCCGCCTTCAGGCCCGCGAGCATGACGTAGTTGTGGGGCGAGACCCGCGCCGCGCCGCAGATCGGCGCCAGGCGCTCCACCATGTCTGGATAGGCGCAGGCCCATTCGTACGCCTGCAGCCCGCCCATCGAATAACCCACCGCGAGCGCGATCTTCCTCACGCCGAGGCTGCTCACGAGTCGATGCTGGCAACGAACATTGTCAGCGATCGTGACGTTGGGAAAACGTGGGCCCTGTTGATCGGTCTGGGCCCGACTGGGTGATGTCGAGAGGCCGTTCCCGAACATGTTGGGCACGATCACGAAATAGCGCTCAGGGTCGAGGGCCATGCCTTCGGCGATAAGCCATTCGTTGTTGTCGTGGCGGCCCGTGTAGTGGGTCGGGAACACGATCGCGTTGTCGCCAGCGGCATTGAGTTTGCCGTGTGTTGCGTACGTGATCTGCGCCGACTTCAGCGTCGCTCCCGTCTGAAGCGATACATCCCCGAGCTCGAAGACTCCGAGTTCAGCCATCCAACACCCCCCGAAAGACCATCGCCCCGCCAATCCCGCAGTTCGTAGAACCGGCCCGAGACGGACCTACGCTGGCCCGGGAAGACCGCGAACCCCCGGCCGACGCCCTGCGAGAGCTTACCCTAGTCGAGCCAGCGGATCGCATCGCCCTGTCTAATGGGGCCCGGCTCCAAAACATCGGCATAGACTCCCACGCAGGGGAGGCGGCCCACAGCACCGAGATCGACCATGTTGCGCTGGGCGATACCCCGCAGAAGCTGCGGCGCCCGGGGTAGTCCGTCCTGGGCCAGGGTGACGTTCACGCATCGGGGGCAAGGGATGGTCATCTTCAGGACGACCTGATCACCGATGGCCACCCGACGACCGGCCCAGGTGTTCTCCACGAAGGGCTCGCCCTCGGTCTGAATGACGATGTTGGGGCGAAAACGCCGAACGTCGACATCACCTTGCGGATAGGCGCTCTTGAGATGGTCGATCGTCGAGGTCCCAACCAGGTGAATGCACGCAAGGTCGAAGAACGTCCCCTCCGGCGCTCCGCCGGCCAGTGGCGCCTCGGTCAGCTCTGACGCTGCTCCGGCCAAGGTCCCGGCCGGAAACTCGATCAATAGACCGGCCGGCGCATGCGACGTCAGGCTGAGCCGTCGGTCGAACCGCTCGGACAGGCGCTCGTCGATGTCCGGCTGTGAGGTCATAAGCGTTTCGCCGTCAGGGCTGGTGATACGCACCGCCGGCGCCGGCTGGCCTGCCCGAGGCTCTTCCGCATAGGTCGCACGGTAGCTCATGAATCCGGACGCCCAGGTCCTGACGGCGGCCGTGCGGTTGGACGCCCGATCCACGAATGCGTAGGCGCGATCTCCCGCCAATCCGCGCGCCGTCACCTCAGCGACTTGCACCTTCTCGCCCATCATCGACTTGATCGGATATCTCCAGATTCCATCGACGATCTCGTTGGCCGCCATGCCTTTCGTCCCCTTCGTCGACAATTCGTCACTGGCTCAAGTCGCTGTGGCAGCACCATCGAGACCCGCGAATGAGGCGGCAAGGGGAATGTCAGGGATCGACCTCTTCCTCGGGCGGCGCCTCCTGAGCCAACGGCGGCGCGCCCGCACCCTCGGCGACGCCTTGTCGCCTCTCCCACGGCGCCGCCGCGCCTCGGAGAGGGGCATCTGTGGCGGTTTCCCACATCGGCTGGACGCCTCCGCCGCGCCGTGGCGGTCGTAGTATTCCAGAGGGCGGCTTCTCGGCCGCGGGCAGCGGCGCCATTGTGGGCGCCCCGGCGGAGTTGGAAGCGTCCATGCGAAGTGTGCTCGCAGCCCTTTTGGTCTTCATCCTGGCGGCTGCCGCAACGCCCGCCTCGGCCGAAATCCGGGCGCTGATCGTGGCGATCTCGAAGTACAGCGACCCGATTCCCTCGCTGGAGGGGCCGCCCAACGACGCCGCGGCGCTGAAGACCCTGTTGGAGCAGCAGGGCGCCAAGGACATCACCTCGCTGGCCGACGGCCAGGCCACGCGCAGCAACATCCGCGCGGCGCTGGAGGGGCTGGGCAAGCGTGCGAAGCCCGGCGACTGGGTGATCTTCTTCTATGCGGGCCATGGGGCGCAGGCGAAGTCGCGCGATCCGACCGAGACCGACGGCATGGACGAGTTCATGGCCCTGGGCGGTTTCACGGTCAGCAAGCCCGACCCCAACACCTACATCCTCGACGACGACCTGCGCGGCTGGCTGGTCAACTTCTTCCCGACCAGCGTGAACGTGCTGCAGATCGCCGACGCGTGCCACTCGGGCACGCTGAACCGCTCGGCGGTCGCCAAGTCGGTGTTCAAGAAGCGCTCGGCGCTGGACAACCCCATGGCCATCAGCCTGCCGCCGCCGCCCCCTGACCCGGCGCGGCTGCCGCCCTCGGCGATCGATCCGCCGAACCTGGTCTATGTGGGCGCCGCCCAGGACGATCAGTTCGCGCTGGAGGGGCCGCTACCGCGGGGCGACAGCCCCTCGCGGGGCCTGCTGACCTATGCGCTGGAAGGCGCGCTGAAGGAGCGGCGGCCGAACGGCAACCTGGTTTCCGACCTGGACAACAACGGCCAGCTCTCGCTCGCCGAGCTGGCCTCGACGCTGGAGAGCCGCACCCGCGAGCTGTCGTCCACCCAGCAGTGGTCCAGCGCCGCGGTGCCGCCGCGCAACGAGCGCAGCGTGATCTTCCAGCCGCTGAAGGCGCCGCCCGCCGACGAGCGCCCCATCGAGGTGAAGCCCGCCGACGACGCCGCCGCCGACCTGCTGGGCGGGAAGGGGCCCTGGGCCTCGATCCCGCGCGGCACGCCCGACCTGACCTGGAACGCCCAGGAGGGCTGGGTCACCGACAACCGCGGCGACCGGGTGGCAGAGGGGCTGAAGACGCCCGAGCAGCTGACCGGCGTGATCATGAAGCGCCGTGCGATCAGCCAGTTGGCCGGCTCGGCCAACGAGCGGCAGATCAAGGTCGATATCGGGCCGCGGCCAAAGGGGCAGCTCTACAAGAAGGGCGAGGCCGTCGACCTGGCGGTGACGCACCGGGGCGGCGCGGGCTTCCTGACCGCCTTCAACCTCGCCAGCGACGGCACGGTGCAGATGCTCTACCCGCTGGACGGCGACGGGAACGGGCAGATGGTGGCCGGCCAGACCCGCGTGGTCATGGCGCGGACCAAGGTGGTGCCGCCGTTCGGCGTCGATAATGTCGTGGCGGTGGTCACGCCGGACGAGCCCATCGTGCTGCGCGCGGCGCTGAAGCGCATCGACGGCAAGCGCGATTCGATGGTGGCCGCGGGCCTGGTGCGCGACGAGCTGGACCAGGCCAAGGGTCAGGCCTCGATGGCCCTGGGCGAGCTCTACACGGGTCCCTGAGCTAACCTAGCGAGCGGCGAGGTAGGCCTCGAGAGCTTCCCGGGCCTGCGCGGCGCAGCCGCCGGACTGCACAGCCAGGATCTGGTCCAGACTGTTCAGTGTCGCCGGGTCGGGGCAGACGCCCGAGCGGCGCCCCCCGAAGGTGCGGCCTTGCGGCGGCGGATCGATCAGGACCCGGAGTTGGGCCATTCGCGTCGGGTCGGCCGGCGCGCCGGGACGCGGCGCCACGGCGCCGGCGGCGCTGCCGCGCAAGGTCGTGACCTCGCCCGAGGCGTTCATGAGGCGCAGCGTCTGGCCGGGCTCCAGCGAGAGCCGCTGGCCCCCGTCGACCTCGGTTCCGGGCTTCAGGGCGGGATTCGTCGAGGCCACGATCACATAGTCGCCGGCGCTGGCGGCGCCCGCGGCGCCCAAAGCCAGAAGAATGCCCAGGACCGCGGTCCGCATGGCGCTACCTCCTGCAACTGTCGGCAGAGTGATCTCGCCCCAAGGGCAAGCGGTCAAGGCTTTGCGCCCAGCGGGGGAACGCCCCGGCCTGCCGGCCCTTCGAAAACACCAACTTTTGAAAAGATGGTGGGTGCTGGGGGATTCGAACCCACGACCCGCTGATTAAGAGTCAGCTGCTCTACCAACTGAGCTAAGCACCCGCTCTAGTCCGCACCTCGTGGAGGCCCGGCGGCGAGGGCGCGGAAAATACGCAAATGCGCGCCTTTGGCAAGGCAGGTCAGAAAACTATTTGCCTGGACCGATCGCCGCGCCGCTTCAGAAGCGCTCAATATCTCTTTGATAGTATAGTCCCGCAAAGCAACCTGAGCGGGTAGCGCGACGATGGCGCTGTGTGCCAACAACGGGGCTGCGAGCGGGGCTGATTCCCCGCCGCGGTCCGGCAAGGGGTGAGCATGAGCGGCGGCGCGGTCGACTTCGACTATCTGGAGGGCTTCGCGGCCGGCGACATGACGGTCGTCACCGAGGTGCTGGCGCTGTTTCAGGGACAAGCCGAGGGGTGGCTGGCCCGCATCGACAACCCGCCCGAGGGCTGGCGCGACCTGGCCCATACCATCAAGGGCGCGGCGCGGGGCATCGGAGCCAACAGGCTGGGCGAGGTGGCGGATCGCGCCGAGCGTGGCGACGAGAGCCTGAAGCCGGACCTTAGCGGCGCGCTCCGCGACACCCTGGCGGACATCCAGGGCTATCTCGCCCGCGCCGGCGGCTGACGCGTCCGGACACGTTTCGCCGCCGTCCGGACGGGACGCCGATTGCGGCGTGAGCGAGGGGACGGCCTCTAGGGGCCATGAGCACCCCGCAAGACACCGCCGCCGCCCCGCCGTCCGCCCGCGCCCAGGCGCTGGACTTGATCGTCACCCTGGCCACCGCGATGGCGATCGCGCTGGTCCTGCGCGTCGCGCTGTTCGAGCCCTTCACCATCCCCTCGGAGTCGATGGAGCCGGGGCTGCAGACCGGCGACTACATCGTGGTCTCCAAGTGGGACTACGGCTGGAGCCGCTATTCCATCCCGCTGGGCCTGCCGCTGTTCTCGGGTCGCGTGCTGCAGAGCAAAGGGCCGCAGCGGGGCGATGTGGTGGTCTTCAAGCTGCCCCGCGATCCCAAGGAGGCCTGGATCAAGCGGGTGATCGGGCTGCCGGGCGACCGCGTGCAGGTGCGCGACGGGACTGTGTTCGTGAACGACCGGCCGATCGTGCAGAGCGACGGCGGCCTGACCCAGGACCCCGGGGCGCCGGACGTCACGGTCCAGCGCAAGCTCGAGCATCGCCCGGACGGCCGCAGCTATGTGACGTTTGACCGTGGGCCCTTCCACGACGGCGACGACACCGGCGTCTATCGCGTGCCCGAAGGCAACTACCTGATGATGGGCGACAACCGCGACAACTCGCTGGACGGGCGCTGGCCGGGCTCGGTGGGGGTGGGCTACCTGCCGGCCGAGAACATCGTGGGACAGGCGCGGATTGTCCTATTGTCCTGGCACGGGGCCTCGATCCTGAAGCCCTGGACGTGGCTCAACATCGATCTCAGCCGCCTCTGCCAATTGATCCGCTAGAGCGCGTTGCGGAAGAGTGGGCGCCGGTTTTCCGCGCCGAAACGCGCTCCAGCTTTAGACGTTCGAGCCTGTTTACTCCGATCAGGCGGTCGCGCCTGATCGGAACAGGCTCTAGCGGCGGAACTCGTCGAAGCTCAGCACGCCGTCACGGTTGGCGTCCTGCTGGACGAACGCGGCGCGGCGCAGGGCGTCGGCGGCCGCGGGCTGGCGGGCCAGCGAGGGCAGGGCGACGGCGCCCACCGCCGCCGCGATCAGGGCGCCCACGACCAGGCGACTGCGGCGGGCCGTGGCGCGCGGCGGGGCGATCTGCTGGTCGATGTAGCCGCGCAGCGCCTCGCTGGCCGAGCGACCGTCGCGCTGGCAACGCTCCATGAACGCCAGCTTGGCGTCGTAGGGGAGCCGGATCTCGAGCGTCTCGCTCTTCTTGGGCGGCCGGGGCGTCTTCATGGGCGGAGCGAACCTCATTTCCGCGCGGGGGAACAGAAAAAAGCTGTCCGGACACGGATGTGGGGATGCCAATGTCGGCCTGCGAGGGCCTGCCGCGTCCTAGTCTGGAACCCCTGTGGAGGCCGCATGAAAGCAGAGACCATCCTCGTCGAGAACGTTGTCAGCTCCGGCAGCCAGCGCCCGGTGAACCGTGAGAAGTACGAGGCCGTTCGCGGCCCGATGCTGGAGGCGCTCCCCGCGACCGCGCCGGGGCTCTCGTCCGCCGAGCTCAAGGCCGCCGTCCTGCCACGCCTGCCCGACGCCCTTTTCCCCGGCGGCCAGACCGTCGGCTGGTGGCTGAAGTGCGTGCAGCTGGACCTGGAGGCCAAAGGCCTGATCGTGCGCCATGGCAAGCCGCTGCGCTGGCATCGGGCTTAGGGGACGAGGACGGCGTCCGTGTAGGTCTCGACCAGCAGGCTGAACGGGCGGCCGTCGGGGGTCTGGAGCAGGGCGCGGTGCTGGAGCACCTGGGGCGGCGGCGTGGCCGGCGTATCGAACGCCAGCTCGCCGCGAGCCTCCCAGCCGGCCGGCAGCGGGTTGAACAGCAGCCGCGACGACAGCGTCCGGCGCTGGAAGCGCAGGGGGGCCACCACCACCCCGAACGGCGTCTCGGTGGTGTTGAGCGCGCTGTTCATCTCGGTGGTCAGGCGGCCGGGCAGGTACCAGTTGTCGGCCTTCGACAGCACCACGTCGCCGCACATCAGCTCGACCCGGCGCAGGCGGATGGGTTCGTTGGCGGCGGCTCCCAGCTCGCGACGGGCGCCGGCGGCGGCCTGCGGGCTGTCCGGGGTCTCGATGCGAAGGGCGCGGACCCGCGGGGCTTCAGGGTCGTGACGGTCGCACAGCGCCTGCAGGACGGCGGTGGCGCTGTCGCGGCTGAGTAGCTCGGCGTTCAGCGTCTGCAGCTGCGCCAGTTGGCGCAGGCGCTGCACATAGGGACTTTGCGAGGTTTCCGCCGGGGCCGGCGAGCTCGCAGCAACCAGGGCCGCCACAAGAACTCCTACAAATCGCAAGCGGGCGTGGCCCCCTAAATCCCAGCGCCGTTGTCGATGGCTCGCAGCGCCTCTTCGTGCGCCTGCGCTTCCGCCTCGATCCAGCCAATGAAGGCTTTGACCTGCGGGAGCCGTCCCTTGGCCTTGGGATGGACGAGGTAATAGGCGAAGTCGACGGCCGTGGCGATCTGCAAAGGCGCCACCAGACGTCCGGAATCGAGGTCGGCCTGGGCCAGGGTGCGCTTGGCCAGCGCCACGCCGCGGCCGTTGGCGGCGGCCTCGATCACCAGGCTGGACTGGTTGAAGCGCGGGCCCCGGTGGCCGTCGATGCCGCGCAGACCGCGGGCGGCCAGCCACATAGGCCAGTCGGGGCAACTGTCGTCGATCTCGGGCGAGCCGTCGTGCAGCAGCACATGGCCGGCCAGGTCCTCGGGCGTCGAGAGCGGCGTCTGGGCCAGCAGGTCGGGGCTGATCACCGGGATCACGGCCTCGCTCACGAGGCGCTTCACTTCCAGCCCCGGATAGCGCCCGGCGCCGTAGCGCAGCGCCAGGTCCACCTCGCCGGCGCTGAGGTCGACCAGCTCCATCCCGGCGTTAAGCCAGACGTCGACGTTGGGGTGCGCGCGTTCGAAGGCGCCCAGGCGCGGCGCCAGCCACTTGGCGGCGAACGAGGGCGGGGCGGTGATGGTCAGGCGGCGGCCGTCGACGGCGGCGGTCAGCAGGCTGGCGGCCTCGGCCAGGCGGTCGAACGCCTCGCGCAGGGCGGGGAGGGCGGTCTGGGCCGCGTCGGTCAGCAGCAGGCCCTTGGGCGTGCGCTTGAAGAGGGCCGCGCCGACATAGTCTTCCAGGTTCTGGATCTGCTGGCTCACAGCCCCCGGCGTCACCGACAATTCGTCAGCGGCCCGGCTGAAATTGAGATGGCGCGCGGCGGCCTCGAACGCCCGGAGCGCGTTCAGCGGCGGCAGCCGGCGGCGCTGTTGGGCGCCCCTATCCATGATCGCTCCGTTCGAGAATCTCTGAACGCCCCGGCAGAAGTCCTTGGGTTGCGAATTGGCCCCTCGCCGCCCTTATTGCAAGCGTCCGCTGGTGTATCGGCCCTTTTCGCCGGCGGACGACAGGCGGGGCGGGCGCAAGTCCGCCCCGTCATGATTTCAGGGCGCGTACGTCGATAGAGAAGCTAATCATGGCCACGAGGAACGACGAAGGACGACGCACCCGGCGCCTGGTGGTGCTAGGCGGTCGCGGGCCTGCGCCGGATGTCGGACGGGTGTGGCTGGTGGGCGCCGGACCGGGAGATCCCGAGCTCCTGACGATCAAGGCGCTGAAAGCGCTGCAGGCCGCAGAAGTGGTTGTCCATGACGGTCTGGTCTCGGACGAAATCCTCGAACTCGCGCCAGCGTCCGCGCGGCGGATCAGCGTCGCCAAGCGCAAGTCGCGCCACAGCTACAGCCAGGACGAGATCAACCGGATGCTCGTCGCCTTCGCGCTGGAAGGCCTGAATGTCGTTCGCCTGAAGGGCGGCGACCCCTTCATCTTCGGCCGCGGCGGCGAGGAGCTGGAGGCCTGCCGCGAGGCGGGCGTCGACTGCCAGATCATCCCAGGCGTGACCGCGGCCCTGGCGGCTGGGGCCTCGGCCGGCGCGCCGCTCACCCACCGCGACTCGGCCCAGGCGGTCACCTTCGTCACCGGTCATGCCAAGGCGGGCGGCGAGCCCGACCTGGACTGGGCCAGCCTGGCCAGGGCCAACCAGACGGTCGTCATCTACATGGGCCTGTCGATGGCCGCGCCGATCGCCGCGCGCCTGATGGCCGCCGGCCGCGCGGGCGCGACGCCGGCCCTGATCGTGGAAAACGCCAGCCGCGCCGACGAGCGCCGCGTCGTCACCACGCTGAGCGGCCTGGCCGAGGCGGCCGCCTCGCTCGGCGGCCCGGCCCTGCTGATCGTGGGCGAGGCCATGGCGCTGGCCCGCGCCGGTGAAGAGGGCGCCGGCGAAGGCCGCGCCCAGGTCGAAACGCTTATCCAAGAGGCCCGCGCATGAAGGCGCTGACCGCCAACCGCCTGACCGATGGCGAGGTCGTGTTCTGGAAGTCCGGGCAGTGGGTCACCCGCTTCGCCGACGCTGAGCTGTGGGCCGATGACGACCCCGCTGCGGGCGAGGCCGAAGGGCAGGGCAAGACCCAACCCACGACCGTGGTCGACGCCTACCTGATCGACCTCGTGGAATCTGAAGGGCTGTGGGCCCCGCTGAGCTACCGGGAGCGCATCCGCGCCCTGGGCCCGACGAACCACCTCCACCACGGCAAGCAGGCCGAGGGCGGGGCGGTGATCGAGGCGCTGCAGCACGCCCACGGCGCGGCCCGTTCGACCGGCCGCGTCAATCTGATCAAGCGGAAGTAGGGCCGATGTACCAGTACGACGTCATCGACAAGGAGATGCTGGCCGACCGGTCCGCGGAGTTTCGCGGGCAGGTGGCGCGGCGTCTCTCGGGCGAACTCACGGAAGACCAGTTCAAGCCGCTGCGGCTGATGAACGGCCTCTACCTGCAGCTCCACGCCTACATGCTGCGGGTCGCCATCCCGTACGGCTCGCTGAACCCCACCCAGCTGCGCAAGCTGGCCTGGATCGGCCGCACCTACGACAAGGGCTACGGCCACTTCACGACGCGGACGAACCTCCAGTTCCACTGGATCAAGCTGGCCGACACGCCCGACATCCTGGACCATCTGGCCCAGGTGGACATGCACGCCATCCAGACGTCGGGGAACTGCATCCGCAATACGACGACCGACCCCTACGCCGGCGCCACGGCCGAGGAGGTGGACGATCCGCGGGTTTGGGCCGAGGCGATCCGCCAGTGGTCGACCTTCCACCCCGAGTTCTCGTTCCTGCCGCGCAAGTTCAAGATCGCCATCACCGCGGCGCCCAAGGACCGTACGGCCGCCAAGGTCCACGACATCGGGCTGGTGCTGAAGCGGGCTCGCGACGGGTCACTGGGCTTCGAGGTGATCGTGGGCGGCGGCATGGGGCGCACGCCCTACGTCGGCCCGACCATCAAGGAGTTCCTGCCGGTCAACCGGCTGCTGAGCTACCTGGAAGCGATCCTGCGCGTCTATAACCGCCACGGCCGGCGCGACAACATCTACAAGGCCCGGATCAAGATCCTGGTCGCCGCCCTGGGCAAGGACGAGTTCGCCAGGCAGGTCGAGGCCGAGTGGGCCAAGATCGGCGAGGCAGCCGACCTGCCCGACACCGAGCTCGCCCGCATCCGCGGCGCGTTTGCGGCGGCCAACTTCGAGGTGCTCCCGGCCCAATCGGAGGCCTTCGAGGCGGCCAAGGCGTCGAACCCCGCCTTCGCCCGCTTCGTGCGCAACAACCTGAAGCCCCACAAGAAGGCCGGCTACGGCATCGTCGAGATCAGCCTGAAGGGCATCGGCGACACGCCCGGCGACGCCACCTCGGAGCAGATGGACGTCGTCGCCGACCTGGCTGAGCGCTACGGCCAGAACGACATCCGCGTCACGCATGAGCAGAACCTGGTGCTGCCCCATGTGAAGCTGGACGATGTGCCGGCCGTCTGGGCGGCGCTCAGCGAGGCCGGGATCGCGACGCCGAACATCAACCTGGTCAGCGACATCATCGCCTGCCCGGGCCTGGACTACTGCGCGCTGGCCAACGCCCGGGCGATCCCGGTCGCCCAGAACATCGCGGCCAAGTTCAAGGATCAGGACCGCGCCGAGAAGATCGGCGAGCTCAAGATCAAGATCTCGGGCTGCATCAACGCCTGCGGCCACCACCATGTGGGCCACATCGGCATCCTTGGCGTCGATAAGAAGGGCGAGGAGTTCTACCAGCTGACCCTGGGCGGCTCGGGCGCCGAGGACGCGGCCGTGGGTTCGATGCTGGGCCCGGCGCTGCCCTACGACAAGGTGGCCGACGCGGTCGACACGCTGGTCGAGGTCTACCTGCGCGAACGCCATGACGGCGAACGCTTCCTCGACACCTTCCGCCGCACCGGCGTCACCCCCTTCAAGGAGGCTGTCTATGCCGACGCTCATTGAGCTGAAGGACGGCGTCTGCCGCGGCGTCGACGACCCGTTCACCCACGTGGCCGACGACCAGGACATGCCGGCTGGCGACGTGATCGTCTCGCTGGCGCGGTTCCAGGCAGAGGGCGAAGGGTTGCTGGCCGAGGGCCGGCGGGTGGGCGTGCGCCTGCAGAGCCACGAGGAGGCCGAGGTGCTGGCCTATGACCTGCCGCGCCTCTCGGTGGTGGCCCTGGAGTTCCCGAAGTACCGCGACGGCCGCGCCTATACGAACGGCTACGTCCTGAGCGGGCGGCTGAAGTTCAAGGGCCAGGTCCGCGCCGTCGGCGACGTGTTGCGCGAGCAGGCGGGCTTCATGGCCCGCGTCGGCTTCGACGCCTTCGAGCCGGCCGACGACGCCAGCGCCAACGAGTGGCAGGCCGCCATCCGCCGCTATCGCCACGTCTATCAGAGGTCTGCAGACGGCCGCGCGCCGGCGTTCGCGGAGCGGGAGTCATGAGCGTGGCGTACGACAGCATCGATCCTGGAACTGCAGCCGCCCTGCGCCTCGACGCCGAGCTGCGCCGCGCGCACCCCCGCACGATCCTGGAAGCCGCCGTGGAGAGCTTCGGCGACAAGCTGGCGCTGGTCTCGTCCTTCGGCGCGGAGTCAGCAGTGCTGCTGCACCTGGCGGCTCAGGTGAAGGCCGACATTCCGGTGCTGTTCCTCGACACCGGCATGCTGTTCGGCCAGACGCTGGACTTCCGCAAGACCCTGGCCGAGCGGCTGGGCCTGACCCAGGTCCGTGACCTGCGGCCGCAGTATCAGGATCTGGCTGTCCACGATCCCCAGGCCAAGCTCTGGCAGACCGATACGGACGCCTGCTGCAACATCCGCAAGGTGATCCCGCTGGATCGTGCGCTGGGCGAGTTCGACGCCTGGATCACGGGCCGCAAGCGCTTCCACGGCGGCGACCGCCTGAACCTGCCCGTGGTCGAGCACGCCCCAGGGGGCCTTGGGGGCCACGTGAAGTTCAACCCCCTGGCCAACTGGGGCAAGGCCGACCTCGACGCCTATGCGGCCGAGCATGACCTGCCCGCCCACCCCCTGGTCGCCCAGGGCTTTCCCTCGATCGGCTGCTGGCCCTGCACCCAACCCGCGGAGGAGGGCGAGGACGCCCGCGCCGGCCGCTGGAAGGGGATGGACAAGACCGAGTGCGGCATCCATGTGGCGCGTGCGCCGGGGACGCCCAACAACGTCGGCGGCGATATCTAAGGCTTTGACGGAATGAACGACGTGTCCCTGGTCCAGCCGGCCGCCGCGGCCCCCAAGGCGTCCGGCGCCTTCTTCGTCGAGACGGTGACGTGGGTCCATCACTGGACCGACACCCTGTTCTCGTTCCGCTGCACCCGCGACCCGGGCCTGCGCTTCTCCAGCGGCCAGTTCCTGATGGTCGGGCTGCAGAAGGAGGACGGCAAGCCGCTGGTGCGCGCCTACTCCGTCGCCTCGCCGTCGTGGCACGAGGAGCTCGAATTCTACTCGATCAAGGTGCCGGACGGCCCGCTGACGTCGCGCCTGCAGCACCTCAAGGTGGGCGACAAGGTGCTGATCGGCCGCAAGCCCACCGGCACGCTGGTGCTGGACGGCCTGAAGCCCGGCAAGCGCCTCTACATGCTGGGCACCGGCACGGGCCTGGCGCCCTGGCTGTCGCTGGCCCGCGACCCCGAGGTCTACGACCGCTTCGAGACCGTCGTGGTCACCCACACCGTGCGCGAGGTCCAGGACCTGAACTACGCCGAGCTGTTCGAGAAGGACCTCAAGGAAGACGAGATCCTGTCGGAGCTGATCGGCGACAAGCTCAAGTACTATCCGACGGTCACCCGCGAGAAGTTCCGCACCCAGGGCCGCATCACAGACCTGATCGCTTCGGGGCAGCTTTTCCGCGACCTGGGCCTGCCGCCGTTTAACCCGGCCGAGGACCGCGTCATGCTCTGCGGCGGCCCCTCGGTGCTGGCCGACCTGAAGCAGCAGCTGCTCGACATGGGCTATGTGGAAGGCTCGCTGGCCCAACCCGGCGACTTCGTGCTGGAGCGGGCGTTCGTCGAGACCTAGGCGCCTAGGTCCGGCTGAGCACGAAGGCTGCGCGGTCCTCCACGCTGCCCTTCGGCACGATCACCGGATGGTAGCCCAGATCGGGCAGCGTCCGCAGGATCTGCGCGAACACGGCCTCCATCTGCGACCAGTCCTGCCGCCGCTCGGCGTCATTGGCGTAGATGTCCTGCCACGGCGGGAAGACGAAGACCTGTCGATTGTAGCGCCGCGTCCGGATCGCCTCGACCAGGGCGGGGGAGGGCGGCACGCCGTTCGTCCCGTACATGTCCATCAGCCCGCGGTCGAAGAACACGCGGCCCGTCTCGCCCGCCAGCCGGTCGAAGTCGGCGATGTCGCGGGCTGTGGTGAGGTCGCAACAGGCCTTGGGGTCGATCCAGGGCACGGCCGAGCCGCCGGCTTCGATCTGCTCGCGGATCACGGCGCGGATGTTCTCGTCCAGGGTGAGCTCGCCCGCCGCCCGCAGGTGTTCGATCAGCGCGGTCTTGCCCGTGCCGCCGCCGCCGGTGAAGACGAAGAAGTTGGGTTTGTGCATCGGTTTCCCTCCCTCGGGGAGGGAAGGCGCCTAGTTCGGCGGGCAGCCCTTGAACTGGCCCACCTTCACGGCGGTCAGCGTCGACAGGTTGAGCTGGCGCATCGTCTTCATCGAGGCGGCGTTGTGGCCCGTGTAGAGGTCCACGCGCTGGCCCTTGATCGCCCCGCCGATATCGGAGGCGTACCAGTAGCCGTCGTGCGCCTGGCCGTCGGGCATCTTCAGGCCCACGGTCTCCTTGATGAAGACCACGGTGCGGCGCGGGATGATGGACTTGTCGACCGCCAGCGTGCGCATGGGCACGACCTTGCAGCCAAGGCTGTCCAGAACGCCGACGCCCTTGGCGCCGGCATGATACAGGGTCGCCTTCACATTGAAGACGCCGGTCCCAGGAAGCGCCCCGGAAATCACCGAAGTGATGAGGTCGCCCACAGGGTCGTTTGGCGCGGCAGACGCGCTGGACCCGAATCCGAGGGCCGAGATTACTGCCAGGGCGGCGAGGCGGCGTCGCATTGACGGCGTCTCCTTCGTCGTTGAACTGGGTGGCCGGAGTCCTACCGGCTGAGGTCCTCCGGGGCAACCCCGGAACGGCGGTTTGTCGCGAGCTGTGAGCTAACCTAACAGCGCGCGTGAGGCAGGATCGCTTGCGCCGCAGGGGAAAACGCCGCACAGCCACGCTCGAAATCCGGAGGCGGGCGCATGAAAATCTATGGGGACAGCAAGTCCGGCAACTGTCTGAAGGTCAGCTGGACCGCCGATTTCCTGGGCCGACCCTACGACTGGATCGACGTCGATATCCTGCAGGGCGAGTCGCGCACGGCCGACTTTCTGGCGATGAATCCGGCCGGTCAGGTGCCGGTCGTGCTGCTGGACGACGGACGCGCGCTGGCCCAGTCCAACGCCATCATCCTGCACCTCGCCGAGGGCTCGCCGCTGATCCCGGCGGACGCCTACGACCGGGCGCGGATGCTCGAATGGATGTTCTGGGAGCAGTACAGCCACGAGCCCTATGTGGCCGTCGCGCGCTTCCAGGTGCGCTACCAGGGCAAGCCGGTCGAGGATCTCGAGCCTCGGCTGGTGGAGCGTGGGAACGCGGCGCTGGCGCGGCTCGAGCAGGGCCTGCAGGGTTCTTCGTTCCTGGTCGGCGATCGCGTCACGCTCGCCGACGTGGCGCTGGTGGCCTACACCCGCCTCGCCCACGAGGGCGGGTTCGACCTGGCCGCCTATCCTTCGGTGAAGGCCTGGGTGGCGCGGGTGGAGCAGGCGCTGAACATCCGCTGAGCCGGCTTGCCATCCGACGGCCGGCAAGCGACACCCGCAGGCATGAAACGCCGCCCCCTTGCCTCCCGGCTGGCCGTCGCCGCGCTGGCCGCCCTGGCTGTCGCCGTCCCCACCTCGCTCGTCGCCTGGGGCGGCACCGGCCACCGGATCTTGGGCGAACTGGCCATGAAGGCCCTGCCCGCCGAGCTTCCGGCGTTCCTGCGCACGCCGCAGGCCGCCGCTGACGTCGGCGAGTTGTCGCGTGAGCCAGACCGGTCCAAGGCTTCTGGCAAGGTCCACGACCACGACCGCGACGCGGGCCACTTCGTCGACCTGGACGACGAGGGGAAGATCCTGGGCGGCCCCCCGATGCTGCCCCTGGCGGCCACCCGGGCAGACTATGAGACCCAGCTGCGCGCCGCGGGGCTCGACCAGTGGAAGGCCGGCTACCTCCCGTACGCGATCATCGACCGCTACCAGCAGCTGACGACCGACCTGGCCTACTGGCGCGTGCTGAACGCCGCCGAGAAGAACCCGGCCTGGAAGAAGAACCGGGCGTGGTTCCGGCAGGACCGGATTCGCCGCGAGGCGCTGATCCTCAAGGGCATCGGCGAGCTGTCGCACTTCGTGGGCGACGGCAGCCAGCCGCTGCACGTGACGACCCACTTCAACGGCTGGGGCGACTATCCGAACCCCAAGGGCTATTCGACGGCGCGCCTGCATGGCCCGTTCGAGAGCGAGCTGGTGCAACAGACCGTGAAGGCCCACGCCGTGGCGGCGAAGATGGCGCCCTTCAAGTCGTGCGGGTGCCCGATCGAGCAGCGCGTCGGCGCCTATCTCACCGAGACCGGCCGTTTCGTGATCCCGTTCTACGAAATGGAAAAGGCCGGTGGGCTCGCGCCCGGCGATCCGCGCGGAACGGCCCTGGCCACCGAGCGCCTGGCCGTGGGCGCCTCCGAGCTGCGCGACCTGGTCGTCGAGGCCTGGCGGGCCAGCGCCAACGTCAGGATCGGCTGGCGGCCGGTGGCGGTGCAGGACGTGCTGTCCGGCAAGGTCGATCCGTATCCGGCGCTCTACGGCGTCGACTGATGCCGCCGCAGTTCGGCGCGCCGCCGCCCGGCCAGGTCCCGCCCGATCGGCCGGCGGCGTTCTGCGTCATCGAACGTGACGGCCTGGTCGCCCTTGTCGAGGTGCCTTGGGAGGGCCGCGGCCTCTTGCTGCACCTGCCCGGCGGCGGGCTGGACCCAGGCGAGACCGAGGCCGAGGCGGCCGTCCGGGAGTGCGGCGAGGAAGCCGGGCTGGTCGTGGCGCTGGACGCCGAGCCGTTCGTCCGCGCGGACCACTATTTCCTGCACCACGACGGGATGATCCGGAACACGCGCGGGGCCTTCTTCGCAGGTCGCGTCCTGGCGGAGGATCCTTCGCGGGTCACCGAGCCAGACCATCGGCTGGTGTGGATGGCGCCGTCCGAGGCGGTCGTTCAGCTCGAGCGCGAGTCCCACGCCTGGGCGGTCGCAGCATGGCTGAGATTGCGCGCGCGCGCCTGACCGGCTAGCAGCGCTGCCCATGACGGCGCAAATCATCGAAGGACTGCCGGTCGCGGATCGCCTGCGGGCGGACGTGGCTACGGAGGTGGCGCGGCTGCGCGCCGAGCATGGGCTCCAGCCTGGGCTGGCGGTGGTGCTTGTCGGGGACGATCCCGCAAGCCAGGCCTACGTGAAGTCTAAGGGCGAGCAGTCCAAGGCGGCCGGGATGCACTCGGTGACCCATCTGCTGCCGGGCGACACGACACAGGAGACCCTGGAGGCGCTGGTCCGCGATCTGGCGGCCGACCCCGCGATCCACGGCGTCCTGGTGCAGCTGCCCTTGCCCAAGCACCTCGACGAGAAGCCCGTTATCGAGCTCATCGGGCCTGACAAGGACGTCGACGGCCTCCACGTCGTCAACGCCGGGCGTCTCGTGGCGGGGTTGCCCGCCCTGGTGGCCTGCACGCCCACGGGCTGTCTGATCCTGCTGAAGGCCACGCTGGGCGACCTGACCGGCAAGCACGCGGTCGTCGTCGGCCGGTCGCTGCTGGTGGGCAAGCCGATCGCCCAGCTGCTGCTGGCCGAAAACTGCACCGTGACCATGGCCCACTCGCGGACCGTCGACCTGCCGGGGATCTGCCGCCAGGCGGACATCCTGGTGGCGGCGGTCGGCCAGCCGCGGATGATCCGGGGCGACTGGATCAAGCCCGGCGCGTGTGTGATCGACGTGGGCATCAACCGCGTGCCTTTCGACAATCCGGAACAGGCGGCGGCCGGTAAGACCAAGATCGTCGGCGACGTGAACTACAAGGAAGCCTTGCAGGTGGCGGGTTCGATCACTCCGGTGCCCAAGGGCGTCGGCCCGATGACCGTGGCGGTGCTGCTGCACAACACCGTGCTGGCGGCGAAGCGGCTGGCGGGCGTTTCGTAGCCGGCCGGCCATCTTGGCGCGTCAGCGCCGTTCAAATCCACACGAACGGAGAGTCCGCCGCCCACCGGCTCGCTGACGATCCAGCGGGTTCGTGTGGTTCGTGTGGTTCGTGGACAAACTGACAGCGCCTGCGACGCCGCGGCGCTAACTGGCCTTCGCGTTCTCGCCCGTCCAGGCCACGACCTCGGCCAGCACGTCGGCCACGGCCTTGTCGTAGGCCGGGACAATCGCACTGACGCGGTTGTCGGCGGCGCGGACGCGCTTCTCGAAGATCCGTTCCGAGACGACGCCGCCGCTCGTGCCGGACGTGAGCGCCCCGCGCACGCGGACGACGACGACCGGCGCCGCCTTGGGCCCGCGGTCGTACTGGGTCTCGAAGTTGCGGACGTCCAGCCGCAGGATGTAGGCGGCCGAGGCCGGTTCCCCCCGCGAGATGATCCGCACATGGCCGGGATCACTGTCGAAGGCGGCGAGGACGGCGGCGTCCCACAGGACCGCGGCGGGCGCGACCCAGCGCGTCTCGGCGATATAGGCGGCCTTGCCCTGGCTGATCGTCAGCAGGCGATCGCCGGAAGACTCCCGTTGGAACAGGGCGTTGGCGCGAAGCACGCCCACCGTGCCCGCCGGCGCGGCGACGGCCTCGGCGGCGAGCGGCTGGCCGAAGCGGTAGAGGTCGGCGGGCTTGCTCTTGGGCAGCAGCGAGACGCAGCCCGAGAGCGCCAGGGCGGCGACGCCGACGGCCGCGAGACGGAGGAGGGGGGAGCGCATCACTTGGGCACCTTCATTTCCTCGGCGGCGGGTTTGCCCAGCGCGCCCGTCGGGCTGGACTGGACGTCGTTGACCAGCCGCTCCAGCGACTCTGCGGCGGTCTGCAGCTGAACGACGGCCGCGGTGATCTGCGGCAGGCCATTGGTGGCGAAGTCCGTGGTGGGGCCCTGCAGCCGCGCGATCATGGCCCGGGCGTCCTTGGCAGCCGCGCGCGCCTCTTCGGCGGCGTCGGCCAGGTTGGCGATGGCGCGCTTGCCGTCGCCGTCCACCACATTGCGGGTCGAGGCCGACAGCTTGGCGATCTCGTCGGCGGCCGTGTCGATCCGCTGGAGCGCGCTCTGGGCGTCGGCGATGATCGCCTTGCGCTCGCGCAGCTCGGCGGTGACCGCCTGGGCGTCGGAGATCGCCGCCGAGAAGGTCTTGATGTTCTCGTCCGACAGCACGCGGTTCACGCGGTCCAGCGCCTCGATGCTGCGGGTCAGCACCGTGCCGCCGCCCTCGAGGAGGTCGGAGAGTTGGCTGCGCTGGCTGCGCAGGATCGGGATGCACTCGCGCAGGCCCTGGCGCGCACAGGCCGTCTGCTTCAGCAGCGGCCGGGTGCCCGTGCCCGAGGTGATCTGCACGTAGTTCAGGCCGGTGATGCCCTGGGGCTCCAGCGTCGCGTAACTGTCGACGCGGATCGGCACCTCCTCGGTCACCCTGACGCGCGCGATGACGTTGCGGGGGTTGGTCTGGTCCAGCGCGATCTTCTGCACTTCGCCGACCTTGATGCCGTTGAAGTGGACTTCGCCGCCCTCGCTCAGACCCCGCACGGGACCCTGGAAGACGATGTCGTACAGGTCGTAATCCCGGGCGATGCTCAGCCGGGCCAGCCAGACGATGAACACCACGAGCGCCGCCATGAGGATCAGCGTCGAGAGGCCCACCAGCGTGTAGTTGGCGTTCTTTTCCATCAATACTCCGTCGTCTCGCGGGCGGCGCGCGCGGCGCGGCCGCGGGGACCCAGGAAGTATTCCCGGATCCACGGATGGTCGGATCTCTCGAGCTCCCGCACGGGCGCGGTCGCGACCACGTGCCGGTCGGCCAGGACGGCGACGCGGTCGGTGATCTCGTAAAGGGAGTCGAGGTCGTGGGTGATCATGAACACCGTCAGGCCCAGGCTGTCGGCCAGGTCACGGGTGAGCTCGTCGAAGGCGGCGGCGCCGATTGGGTCCAGGCCCGAGGTGGGTTCGTCCAGGAACAGGAGCTCGGGGTCCAGCGCCAGCGCGCGGGCCAGGCCGGCGCGCTTCTTCATGCCGCCGGACAGTTCCGCGGGCTTCAGCGATCCGGCCTCTGGCCGCAGACCCACCATGGCGATCTTGAGGTCCGCCAGTTCGTCGGCCTGTTTGCGGCTGAGGCCGGTGTGTTCGAGCATCGGCGCCGTAACGTTTTCCCGCACGGTCAGGTTCGAGAACAGCGCGCCGCCCTGGAAGAGCACGCCCCAGCTGCGCTCGAGTTCGCTCCAGCGCCGGCGCGACGCGCGCTTCAGCTCGTGGCCGAACACCTTGACCGTGCCGGCGGTGGGCGAGCGAAGGCCGATGATCGTGTTGAGCAGCACCGACTTGCCCGTGCCCGAGCCGCCGACAACGCCCATCACTTCGCCGCGCTCGACGACGAGATCCAGATCCTCATGCACCACGTGGTCGCCGAATTGGTTGCCCAGGCCGCGAACCTCGATCGCGGGCCCGTCTCCATCCAGGCCGGACGCATCATCGTCGTCGGGGATTTGGGAGGCCACGGTCATAGGTCGAGCTGCATGTAGATGAGGGCGAAGACGGCATCGATCATGATGATCGCGAAGATGGCGTGGACCACCGCGGCCGTCACGCGCTGGCCCAGCGACTGGACGTCCCCGCCCACCAGCAGGCCCTGGCGGCAGCCGATGCCCGCGACCACGGCGGCCATCACCGGCGCCTTCGACAGCGCAATGTAGAAGTGGTTCGGCCCCACGTTGTCGATGATCCGCTGCAGGAAGAACGTCGGGCCCAGGTCGAGCACGGTCCAGGTCACCAGCAGGCCCCCGGCCAGACCCGCCAGGGTGGCGACGAAGGTGAGCAGAGGGATGGTCAGCAGCAGGGCCAGGAATCGCGGCAGCACCAGCGCGTCGTAGGGGTCGACCCCCATGACCTGCATGGCGTCGACTTCCTGCTGCATCTTCATCGAACCCAGCTCGGCGGCGAAGGCCGAGGCCGAGCGGCCGGCCAGCAGCACGGCGGTGATGACGATGTTGAACTCGCGCAGCACCGCCACGCCAATCAGCTCGACCACGAACACCTCGGCGCCGAACTGACGCAGCATGTTGACGCCCAGAAGGGCGACGACCGCGCCGATGAAGAAGGTGGTGATCGCCACGATCGGGATGGCGTCGAGGCCCGCCCGCTCCATCTGCGTGAAGATCGGCGCCCAGCGGACGCGGCGCGGCGCACGGACCAGGTTCCCGAGCATCCGGCCGGTCACCACCAGCAAGTGGCCGAAGAAGGCCATGGTGTCGAGGAACTCGGCCAGGAGGTCGGTCATGCCGCGGCCGATGCGGATGACCATGTTGTGCAAGCCCACGGGCTCGCGGCGGACGACCCGCTCCACCTGGGTGGCGTTGTTCACGAGCTCGAGCAGGCGGCGCGATTCGGGGCGGCCCGTCACGCGATCGAGGCTGAGATCGGAACCGACGGCCCGTACGATCGCGAAGGCGCCGGCTGTGTCCATGCGGCGCACGCCGCTCAGATCGAGGCCGATCCCATTGATTCCCTTCACCGCCGCCGCCAGGCGATCGGCGGCGTCGCCAAGCTGCGCCGTCGTCCAGTCGCCGCTGAGCGCGACGGTGGGGCGATCGGTCGCGGGCTGCAACTGAAGGGCGGCCGGCTTCTCCATGCGGAAGGTTGTCCCGGTGTACGCGGCGACTGTCCAGCCTCGTCAGCGGGCGGAATGCTCCTTCGAAGGGCGCCGCCCCCGTCCGGGCGACCTGCCGCCAACGCGCATATGGCGAAGGCTGTTCCCGTTCCAGCCTGCGGTTCGTGCACAGCTACGGCCACGCTCAGCCAAGATTTAGTCCAAGTCGCGCGGGTAAGCATCGTCGGTCCGGCCTATACGACACGAGTAAGAGTGGAGAGAGCCCCGTGAACCGCCAGATCGACCTCGCAGGGGCCTCCGGCGCCCGCTACCGGTACTCGCCGCTGGAGGAGAACCGCTTCCTGCCGCCCGCCGGGGCGAATTATGTGATTGCCGAGATCACCGACGATGGCGCCGCCAATGTCGTCTACGCCGGTGAGACCGACAATCTGGCCAGCCAGACCTGGCGCGCCGACCTGGAAAAGGCGCGGCGCAAGTACTCGACCGTCACCGTGCTGACCCGCCTGAACGTGACGCGCGCGGTGCGCGAGGCCGAGCGGCGGGACCTGATCGACCACTACCATCCGCCGCTGAATGGCTGAGACGCTTTGGCGGTTGGCGCGACGCGCGCCATGCTGACCGCGTGGATGGGCCGCCCCTGATCGTGATCTTCGGCGCCGCGGTGCGCGCCGACGGCTCGCCGTCGGCGGCGTTGCTGCGCCGGATCGGCTATGGCCTCCAGGCCTCCCGCGCCTGGCCCGACGCCCCGATCCTCTGCTCGGGCGGGGTGGGGCGGGTCGGCCCCTCCGAGGCCTCGGTGATGCTGGAGGTGCTGGCGCGGGCGGGCGTCGCCGCCGAGCGACTGATTCCCGACGAGGCCAGCCTGGACACCCTGCAGAGCGTCGTCGTCGCGGCCCGTCTGGCGCGACGCCACGGCAGGCCTTTCGTGGTCGCCTGCAGCGACGGCTACCACCTGCCCAGGATCCGGCTCATGCTGGCGGCGCTGGGCGTGCGCAGCGTCGGCGGCCCCACGGGCGGGCCGCGAGGCGCCTTGAAGCATCGGCTGGGGATGGCGCTGCGCGAGATTCCGGCCATTCCGTACGACGTGGTCCTGGTCGCCGCACAGCGACGCCGGCTTCTGTCATAGTGCTGACCCACTCGCCCTGGAGGTTCGGACCATGGCTTCCGATCCGCAGAATCCCTTCCGCAACAGCGCCTGGCCGCAGATGCCGCAGGCGCCCTTCCGAGTCGGGCCGCTGTCACGGAGCCCGGGCTCGACCGAGACCGGCGCGGAACCCAAGTCAGCGCCCGGACCCGGACCGCAAGCCGCGCCCGAGCCGCCGCCGACCCGGGTGACGCCGCTGTACGTCCGCCCCGTGGGCGCGCCGCCGCCGCAGGGTCTGGGGACGGGCGGCGCCTTCCCGGCCGCCCAGCCGCCCGCGCCTCGACCGATCCCGGCGGACCCGCCGCCGATCGTCGCGCGGGCTGCGCCGGCCGAACCCCCGCCACCGCAGCCCCGGGTCGTCGATCCGGAGCCGGTGGGCTTCGAGGTCGAGCCGGTGATCGTCGAAGCGCCGCGGCGACCCGGATCGCCGCCTCCGGCAAAGCCCAGGCCCAGGCGCCGCCCGATCTCGTCGTCGGCATGGGCCGCGGGGGCGGTGGGCGTCGCGGGCGTCGCGGGCCTGGTCTACCTGCTTACCCGCAGCCCTCAGCCGGCCAACCCGGGGCCTGCGCCCGCTGCGGTGGTCGCGACGGCGCCAGCGGTCGCACCCGCGGCGCCTGCCATGGTCACGCCGCCTCCGGCCGCGAGCCCGCCGGTGGTCGCGCCGGCGCCGACACCAGCCCGCAGGCTTGCCGCGGCGACGCCCGCGCGATCGCCGTCGCGGGCCGTCGCCGCGCCCCCGGCCGCCGCCGTCGAAGAAGCGGCTGCGGCGCCGGTGCTGGCCCTACCGCCCGCGGCCCCGCCCCCGGCGGTCGCGCCGCAGCCGGCGTACGTTCCGCGCACGACGCCCGATCCGAACGCGCCGATCACGACGCAGCGGCCCTACTAGCAGGGGCCAAGGTCGCCTGGCCTTCTCCAGCGCACGCACAAAACAAGGGCGGCCCGGAATCGCTCCGGGCCGCCCGCTTCTGTTGTCTCAGATGCTCCGGAGGGTCCCACCGCCATGCGGCAGGACCCAAGAGCCGATCAGTAGGTGAAGCGCAGCGCGACGCCGTAGGTGCGCGGCTGGCCCAGGAACGCGTCGTACGAGCCCGACTGCAGAACGGCGTTGAAGCCGACCTGATAGTACACGTCGTCGAAGAGGTTCTGGGCGAAGGCCTCGACGGCCCAGCGCTTGTCGGCCGACGTCAGACCCACGCGGGCGTTCACCAGCGTGAAGCCCGGTTGGTTCTTCACCGGGTCGAGGTCGGAGCCGGTGTTGAAGCTGGAAACGCTCTTGGCGTTGACCGCAATCCGGCCGACCAGGTCATCGCTGATGTTGTGCTCATAGGTGACGCCCAGCGCGCCGGACCACAGCGGGGCCAGGGAGAGGCGCGAGCCGGGCAGGTTGCCGCCCAGGAAGATCGGGTTGCTCTTCGGATAGTAGGTCTCGGCGTAGGTCACGCCGCCGTTCATCGTCAGGCCTTCGACCGGCGTGAACCAGATGAAGTCGAGATCGACGCCCTTGGAGATCACCTTCGGCACCGAGGCCACCGAGAAGACCAGCCCGTTGAAGGCGTTGAGCTGGAAGTCCTCGTAGCGCTGGTAGAAGCCGGTGACGTTCAGCAGAACCTTGCGGTTGAAGAGCGTGTTCTTCATCCCGAGTTCGTAGGAATCCACCGTCTCAGGCGCGAAGCTGGTGTCGAGCACCGGCGCGGTCGGCTGGCCGCGAACCGTCTGAACGGTCGTGGCGATCCGGTCGAGGTTGAAGCCCCCGGCCTTGTAGCCGCGCGCGAACGACGCGTAGGTCATCACCTCGGGGGAGAAGCGGTAGGCCAGCTTGGCCGTGCCCGTCAGCTTCTCTTCGCTCAGCGACTGGTTGTTGTTGCGGATTTGGCCGAACGCCGGGCTGTTCGAGGCCGCGCAGAGCACCTGGTAGGTCCCGGCGCCCAGGAGGCCGCCGGCGCGGATCAGAGCGCCGCTGGCCGGGAGCGGGCCGCCGAGCGCCGAAGCGCGGGCCAGCGCCGTGGAGCAGCCGATGCCGCCGTCCGTGTTGCTCCAGAAGGTCTTGAGATCCTTGTCTTCCCACGTGTAGCGCAGGCCGACGGTGAGCTCGAGAGCGTCGGTGATCTTGTAGCTGTTGTTCGTGAAGAGCGAGAAGCCCTCCTCACGCTGCTGGTAGAGGTCGTCCTGGCCGTTGCCCGCGACGAACGTCGAGCCCAGCGGGCGGCCGGTGAACACCGACGACAGCGTGTTGCCGAAGAGGGCGTTCACATACTGCTCGTACTGGGTCCCGTAGGTCACCGTGCGGACGTGCAGGCTCAGGTCCTCGCGCGAGTAGAAGGCGCCGACCAGCCAGTCCAGCTTGTCGGTCGCGCCCGCCAGGCGGACTTCCTGGGTGAAGGTGTGGAACTTGCTCGAACCCGGGTTCGAGCTGTTGCTGTGCGTGGGCGAATACAGGATGTCGGCGCTGGTCCAGTCGACGTCCGAACCGCCGGACTGGCTCCAGTCGCGAACCGCGGTGATGGAGGTCAGCTTGGCGCCGCCCAGCCAGGGCGTCTTCCAGTTGGCTTCGACCGAGAAGCCCGAGTCCTTCACCGTCTTGAGGAAGCTGCGGTTGCTGTAGTCGCGGAACGAGTCCGGATCCGGCGGAATCGCGAGGCCGCCGGGGGCCAGCGAGTTGATGATGGCCTGGGTGGCGCCATTCAGGATCTGCACCGCGCCGCAGCAGCGCTCGTCACGCTTGGTGTAGTCCATCGAGACGTTCACATCGATCGTGGACGTCGGGGTGAACAGGAGCTGGGCGCGACCGGTGTAGAAGTCCTGGTCGTTGTTGTCGGGACCCTGGGTCTTGTAATAGCCGTCGCGCTCGCGGGCGGCGACATAGACGCGCGCGGCCACCTTGTCGTCGATGATCGGGCCGGTAAGCGAGATCGAACCGCCGAAGCCGTCGAAGTTGGTGAACTGCGCTTCCGAAGTGGCGCCCAGCCGGAACGAGGGCCGGGCGGTAATGATGTTGATCACGCCGGCGGTCGTGTTCTTGCCGAACAGCGTGCCCTGAGGCCCCTTCAGCACTTCGATGCGGCTGGTCTCGCCCAGGTCGCTGAACGCCACGCCGTTGCGGGGCCGGTAAACGCCGTCGATGATGACGCCGACCGAGGACTCCAGGCCCGGGTTGTCGCCGACCGTGCCGATGCCGCGGATGCGCGCGGTGGTGACAGCCGAGCTGCTGGTGGAGGTCACCGTCAGGCCGGGCGCGACGATGGTCAGATCCTTGATGTCGCGGACGCCGGCGTCCTGCAGCTGCTGGGCGCTGACCGACGTGACCACGATCGGCACGTCCTGCAGGCTCTGCTCGCGCATCTGCGCGGTGACCACGATCTCGTCGACGGTGGCGGCGTTGTCGGTCTCGGTCTGCGCGTTGGCGGCGGCCGCGAAGGCGCCCGCCATCACGACGGCCAGCGCCGACGTGCGGAATAGCATTCCACTGTTCATTTCGCTTCGTTCTCCCCCGGTGCGGCCCCGCTCGTAGGGGAGGTGGCAGGCGCCTGCCCGGAGGGGCGCGAGTACCCACGCAATGCCTTGTGGGCAAAGGGATTGCGTTGTTTCGGACGGGTTAGGGGCCCGGCTGTTGCGCCGAGGTCACGAAACGGTCGCAAGACCGCTGTTTTTGTTACCTCGCGTCGAGACTAGGTTCGCCGAACGAAGTCTTTTGACGCAGCTGTCAGGACTTGGAGTTCGCGCGCTGCGGCTGGGGCGCCGCACGGCGGTCAGGACGAGGGCGGCGTCACATGGAACGGCTGGACCACGGCCTGGAATTCCGGGCGGGCTTCGCAGGCGGCGGCGTGTGACGCGAGCGCCGGCCAGTCGGACGCGGCATAGACCTCGGGCAGGGCTTCGCTGACGAACCGCAGCACGCAGCCGACCGCGACGTCGGCGTGCCCGATCGTTTCGCCGAACCACCAAGGCCCGCTTCGCGCCGCCCGGTCGGCCTCCAGGGCGTCCAGCACGCCCGCGATCTGGGCCCGGCAGCGTTCGACCCACATCGGCGTCCCGCGCTGGTGGATCACTCGTTCGTAGACCAGGCTCACGGCCTTGTCGGCGAGGCCGGTCGCCAGCGCGATCGTCTTCAGGGCCTGCCGCCGGTCCAGGCCCGAGGCGGCGATCAGGGCGCGGTCGCGGCCCGCCTGCTCGTCCAGCCAGTCGAGGATCGCGCCGCTCTCGAACAGCGCCTCGCCGTCGTCCGCGATCAGGGTGGGCACTCTTCGCAAGGGGTTGTGCGCGGCCAGCCGCTCGGCGTCGCCGAACACCGACCACGGCCGGTGCTCGTAGTCGAAGCCATAGAGCCGCAGCGCCACGGCCACGCGGCGCACGAACGGGCTGTCGTATTGTCCGATCAGGATCATCGCGGCTCCCCCAGGCTGTCGCATCCACGGATATGGGCGTCGGGCGGGGCCGGGAAAGGGCCACATGTGTGGAATCCGGCTATGGATATTTCATCGCGTAGCCATTTCGGGGGACGGAGCCCGCGCGCATGAGTCTCGCCATCCTGGGCTTCGCGATGGTGGCCGCGTTCATGACGCTGATCATGACCGGGCGCCTCGCCCCCGTGGTCGCCCTGATCATCACGCCCATCGTCTTCGGCCTGCTGGCCGGCTACGGCCTGGACCTCGGCCCGATGATGCTGGAGGGCGTGAAGAAGATCGCGCCCACCGGCGTGATGATCATGTTCGCCATCCTCTATTTCGGCGTGATGATCGACGCCGGCCTGTTCGACCCGGCCGTGCGCCGTCTGATCGCCATCGTCCACGGCGACCCGGTGCGGGTGGTGATCGGCACGGTGGTGCTGGCGGTGCTGGTGTCGCTGGATGGCGACGGCTCGACGACCTACATGGTGACCGTCGCCGCCATGCTGCCGCTCTACCGGCGAATGGGGCTCAATCCGCTGATCATGGCGTGCCTGGTGATGCTCTCCAGCGGGGTGATGAACCTGACGCCTTGGGGCGGGCCCACGGCGCGGGCGGCCACGGCGCTGCAGCTGGACGCTGGCGCGCTGTTCCTGCCTATGGTCCCGGCGATGGCGACGGCGGTGGGCTTCCTGCTGCTGCTGGCCTGGCTCTATGGGCGCGCGGAACGCAAGCGGCTGGGCGCCCTGCGGATCGACGCCCACAATCCGCCGGGCGGCTTCGACGACCTGACGCTGACCGCGGACGGCGGCGTCACGGTCTCGTCCGATCCCGCCGCGCTGCGCCCGCGGCTGCTGATCGTCAACGCCGCGCTGACCGTGGGACTGCTCGCGGCGCTGGTCTCAGGCGCCGTCCCGCTGCCGATCCTCTTCATGACCGGCTTCGCGGTCGCCACCCTGATCAACTACCCGAAGCCGGCGGACCTGCGGGCCCGCATCGCCGCGCACGCCCCGAACGTCATCGCCATGACGGCGCTGATCTTCGCCGCGGGCGTGTTCACCGGCGTTCTCTCGGGAACCGGCATGGCCGAGGCGATGCCGCAGAGCCTGATCGCGATGATCCCGCCGGCCATGGGCCCCTACATGGCGCCGATCACCGCGGCGCTCAGCCTGCCGATGACGTTCTTCGTCTCGAACGACGCGTTCTACTTCGGCGTCCTGCCGGTGCTGGCCGAGGCGGGCGCGCAGTACGGGGTCTCCAAGGCGGCCATCGGCGCGGCCTCGCTGGTGGGTCAGCCGTTCCACCTTCTCAGCCCCCTGGTGCCGTCCACTTACCTGCTGGTCAGCCTGATCGGTGTCGAGTTCGCCGCCCATCAGCGCTTCACCTTCATCTGGGCCATCGCGACCTGCGCCGTCATGGCCGTCGCGGCGATGCTGTTCGGGGTGTTCCCGTTCCGGGCTTGAGACGAGGCCGCGCCGATCTGCGACGCGGCCGCGACGAGGTCTGAGACCACTCCGCCGTCCGGAAACTCACCCCTTCATGTCCTCGAGTTCAACGCCCCGCGTCTCATGCACCAGGGCGCGGACGAAGAAGAACGAAATAACCGCGAACGCGGCGTAGGCGAGATAGGTGGGAGCAAGTCCCGGCGTCACCACCAGCGACGGGAAGCTCACCGACACCGCCGCATTTGCGATCCACTGCGCGAACCCCGCCACGGCCAGTCCCGAGCCGCGGATCTGATTCGGGAACATCTCGCCCAGCATGACCCACATCACCGGGCCCCAGCTCACGTTGAAGAACACCACGTAGAGGTTGGCCGCGACCAGCGCGATGACGCCGTTGTTGCCCGGCAGGATGACGCCGGTCTCGCCGGGGATCGCCGTCGAGAAGGCGTAGGCGACGGTCGCCAGGGTCACCGCCATGCCCGCCGAGCCGATCAGCAGCAGGGGTTTGCGCCCGGTCCAGTCGACGAGGGCGATGGCCACCAGGCAGGCCGCGATCGACAGGCTGCCCGACAGGATGTTGACCAACAGGGCCTGATCCTCGGTGAAGCCCACCGCCTCCCAGAGCGTCGCGCCATAGTAGAAGACCACGTTGATGCCGACGAACTGCTGGAAGACCGCAAGGCCGATGCCGGCCCAGAGGATGGGGCGGACCTTGCCGGTGGTCTTGTCGATCAGATCCGACAGTTTCGGACGATGGTGGTCGGCCGCGAGGCTGTCGCGGATCTCGGCGATCTTGCGGTCCGCTTCGGCCGCGCCGAACAGCCTGGTGAGCACGTCGCGAGCCTGGGGTTCGAGACCCTTGATGACCAGGAAGCGCGGGCTCTCCGGGATGGCGAGCAGGGCCAGCAGGTAGATGGCGGCCGGCGCGGCCTGCAGCCAGAACATCCAGCGCCAGGCGGGATAGCCCATCCAGAGCGGAGCCGTGGAACCGCCGGCGAACTTCGCCAGCGCATAGTTCGCCACGAACGCGCCGGTCAGGCCGGTGATGATCATGACCTGCTGGATGCTCGAGAGCCGGCCGCGCACGTTGGCGGGGGTGACTTCCGAGATGTAGACCGGCGAGGTGACGCTCGCGGCGCCGACCCCGAGGCCGCCGATGATCCGACCGACGATGAAGGCGGCCGAGCTGTCGGCCGCGCCCGCGAGCAGGGCGCTCACCAGAAACAGGCCGGCGGCCACGAGCATCACGCCGCGCCTGCCGATGATGTCAGCCAGCCGCCCTGCGCCGAAAGCGCCGACCGCCGAGCCTACGAGAATCGCGCCGACGTTGATGCCGACGCCGAGGCGGTCCAGTCCGAACGCAGCTTCCAGGCCCTTCTGGGTGCCGTTGATCGCGCCACTGTCGTAGCCGAACATGAAGCCGCCGATGGTCGCGACGGCGACGACGGTGGTGATGAAGGCGAAGTTGGTGCGACCGACTTCGCCTGGCCCCTGAGCTTGCATGGTCGTCCCCCTGTTCTCGTTGTCATTGTGAAATGGCGGCCACCGACTGGCGTTCGATGATGGCGTGCGGCAGGACGCGGCATTCGGGCTCCGGCCGCCGGCCGGCGCGCAGCCGCCGTGCAGCCTCGGCGAGGAGCGCGACAGCGGCCTGCGCCATGTCGGCGACCGGCTGACGCACGGTGGTCAGCGTCGGCAGGATGGTGGTGGCGAGGGGCGTGTCATCGAAGCCGCACACGCTGACGTCGCCGGGAACGTCCAGGTGGCGGCGATGGGCCGTGGCGATGACGGCGGCGGCCATGTCGTCGTTGCTGGCGAAGATGGCGGTGGGCCGCGAGGCCAGGCGCAACAGGGTGTCGGCGGCGATCAGGCCCGAACCGTACGAGAAGTCGCCCTGCGCGATCAGGGCGTCGTCGCAAGGGATGCCTGCTTCCGCCAGGCTGGCGCGATAGCCGTTGAGGCGTCGGGTGCTGGTCGTCTGGTTTGCGGCGCCCACGATGAAGCCGATGCGGCGGTGGCCCTTCGCGATCAGGGTCCGGGTCATGTCCGCGGCGGCGGCGGCGTCATCGACTGTGACCGCGAACGCGCCGTCGACCGGGGCGCCGGTGGCGAGCTGGACGATGGGCAGGCCCGCGGCGAGCAGGCGGTCGACGAGGTCCGGCGCATCGCAGAACGGCGGCGGCAGGACCACGCCGTCGATGTGTGTCGCCCGCAAGTGCTCGACCATTCCCGCCGCATCGTAGCCCTGCACGCAGTTCTCGAGCATCAACTGGACGTCGGCGCGGCTCGCCTCGGCCAGGCAGCCCAGGAGCACCTCGCTGAGGTAGGCCGAGCTGGGGTTGCCGTAGACGAGGCCGATGCGCGTGCGCACGGCGCCGGCCAGCACGCGGGCGGCCGGGTTCGGGATGTAGTTGAGCCGCGCGATGGCGGCGTCGACGCGTTCGCGGGTTTCGTCCCGCACCCGGGCGTCGCGGTTGATGACGCGGCTGACCGTCATGGCCGACACACCGGCGGCGTCGGCCACGTCGCTGATGGTGGGCGCGACGCCCACGCGTCTGAAGCCCTTCGTCATCCCGCCCGGCTGACCAGGTTCTCGAGCCACTCCTGGCGGCCCGAACGGGGCCTGGGCGCAAGGTCGCGCGCCAGTGCGGTGTCGGCGGCCTCGGCCAGCGAACCCGTGGTCAACGCCCTGCCCAGCGGGCCGTCCCAGGCTGCGTATCGGTCGTTGCGGAACGCGTCGAGCTTGCCCTCTTCGATGATTGCGGCGGCGCGCAGGAGGCCGCGCGCGACCACATCCATGGCGCCGACGTGCCCGTGCAACAGGTCGATCGGCTCGATGCTCTGGCGGCGCACCTTGGCGTCGAAGTTGAAGCCGCCGGTCGTGAAGCCGCCGGCCCGTAGGATCTCGATCATCGCCAGCGTCAGCTCCTCCACCGAGTTGGGGAATTGATCGGTGTCCCAGCCGTTCTGCGGATCGCCGCGATTGGCGTCGATGGAGCCGAAGATGCCGAGCGCCCGAGCCATGGCGATCTCATGCTCGAAGCTGTGGCCCGACAGCGTGGCATGGTTCGCCTCGATGTTGACCTTCACCTCGCCTTCCAGCCCGTAGCGCTTGAGGAAGCCGAACACGCTGGCGGTGTCGAAGTCGTACTGGTGCTTGGTGGGTTCGTGCGGCTTGGGTTCGATGAGGATCGCGCCGGAAAAGCCGATCTTATGCTTGTGCTCGACGACCATCGTCAGAAAGCGGCCGAAGTTGTCGAGTTCGCGCGAAAGGTCGGTGTTGAGGAGGGTGTCGTATCCCTCGCGTCCGCCCCACAGGACATAGTTCGCACCGCCCAGACGGTGTGTCGCCTCCAGCGCTTCGCGGACTTGCAGGGCGGCCCAGGCGAAGACTTCCGGGTCCGGACTGGTGGCGGCGCCGGCGGCATAGCGGGGGTGGCCGAAGAGGTTCGCGGTGCCCCAGAGCAGCTTGCGTTTCGTCTGGGTCTGCAGGCGTTCCAGGTCGTCGACGGCCTCGGCGAACTGACGCTTGTAGCTGGCCGTATCCGTCGCGTCGGCCATCACATCGACGTCGTGGAAACAGTAGAAGGGCGCGCCCAGCTTCTCGAAGAAGTTGAAGGCTGCGGCGCGTTTCGCGGCGGCCGCGCCGCTGTCGTTGGCGCCTGCGTGCCAGGGCCGGTCGAACGTGCCGGCGCCGAAGACGTCGGAGCCCGGCCAGCAGAACGAGTGCCAGAAGCAGACGGCGAAGCGCAGGTGATCCTCCATCCGTTTCCCCAGCACCACGCGGTCCGGATCGTACCAGCGGAAGGCCAGGTCGTCGGTGGCCTCCGGCCCCGCGTAGCGGACCGTCGGCAGATCGGCGAAGTAGTCGGTCATGAAGTGGCCTCTGGGCGGATGCGGGGATAGGCGGCGCGGAACGCGGGCCGCTTGGCGGCCAGGCGATCGCGCAGGTCAGGCTCGGGCTCGACGGTGCGGGCGACGGGCGGGGCGGTGAAAATGTCGGCGATGGCGGCCGGCTCGATCGCGGCATGGGCCAGGCGTGCGGCGCCCAGAGCGGGGCCGACTTCGCCGCCGTCGAGGTAGACCAGGGGCATATCGAGCGCCGCGGCAAGGACGCGACCCCAGTACGCCGATCGGGCGCCCCCGCCGATGACGGCGAGCCGCTGGACCTGCGAGCCGGCCTCGCGGATGGCGTCGAGGCCGTCGGCCAGGGTGAAGGCCACGCCCTCCAGAACCGCCTGCGACAGGCGGCCGGCGTCGGTGTCGTGGTCGAGGCCCAGGAAGGCCCCACGGACGTGCGGGTCGTTGTGTGGCGTCCGCTCGCCGGAAAGGTAGGGCAGAAAGAGCTCGGCGCCCGCCCCGACGCCGCTGGCCTCGGCGCGCTGGAACACCTCTCCCGGACCGGACGCGCCGGTGAGCGCGGCGACCCAGTCGACGCAGGACGCCGCGCTGAGATGGACCGCCATCTGATGCCAGACGCCGGGCAGGCAGTGGCAGAAGGCGTGAACCCCGCGGGCAGGATTGGCGCGGAAGGTCTCGGTGGCGACGAAGATCACGCCCGACGTGCCCAGCGACAGCAGGGCCTGGCCCTCGCGGGCGACGCCGACCCCGGCGGCGCCGGCGGCGTTGTCGCCGCCACCGGCCGCCACGGAAACCTGCGCCACGCCCCACAGCGCGGCCGCCTCGCGGCTGAGCCGGCCGGTCGCCTCCGTGCCTTCATACAGGCTGGGCATTTGGCCGGGGGTGAGTCCGGTCGCGGCCAGCAGCGGTTCGCTCCAGGCCCGCTTCCCGACGTCCAGCCACAGGGTCCCTGCGCTGTCGGACAGGTCGGAGGCCGCGTCGCCCGTCAGCTTCAGCCTCACGTAGTCCTTGGGGAGCAGGACGCGGCGGATCTGACGGAAGACCTCGGGCTCGTGCTTGCGGACCCATGCGAGTTTCGGGGCCGTGAAACCCGGCATGGCCGCGTTGCCGCTGATCGTTCGCAAGTCCGGACAGGCCGCTTCAAGCTCGCCGCATTCGGCGAAGCTGCGGCCGTCGTTCCAGAGGATGGCAGGACGCAGGGGCCGATCGTCTGCGCCCAGCAGGGTGGCCCCGTGCATCTGGCCTGCGAGGCCGATCGCGCGGACCTTGCGGCGAAGGGCGGGATCGAGCTGGCCCACCGCCTTCGTCGCGGCGTCCCACCAGTCGTCAGCCGCCTGCTCGGACCAAAGCGGGCGCGGGCGCGAGACGGAGAGCTGGGCGCTCCCCTGGCCCGCCACGGCGCCGGCGTCGTCGAGCAGGACGGCCTTTACCCCGGAGGTCCCGATGTCCACGCCCAGGTACATCCGCCTGCGCCCCTCCGCGTTTCCGTCCCTTCGTTGATGGTAGCGCTAACATGGACCGCGGCGAGCGCCTAGACCGGATCTCATTCGAGACATCCTACGTGCAGACGAAGGCCCACTTCCGGCTCAGGCGCGGAAGCGCGGGTGGAGACTTCACTGGAAAGACCGGGAAAGAATGGTGGATGCGACAGGGATTGAACCTGTGACCCCCTCGGTGTGAAAGAGGTGGTGGAGGGAATTTCCTTGTTTCTGCCGGTTTCCAGAAGTTCGCAATGTTATTGAAAAATAACATAAAGTAGAATTTTCCCGTTCCGGGAGTTCTTGTCCGTATGGCCTCATTTAGCTTGCTCTGGTATCGGAGTGGTATCGGAGAAAAACCTCCGACACCAAGCTGTAGGCCTGAATCCCCGGCAATGGAAACGCGAAACGCCCGCATTACGAAGCGCTCGGTCGATGCAACGCCGACGCCTAGCGAGGAGGCCGGTGAAACCCGGCTCTGGGACACTGACCTGAAGGGTTACTTTCTTCGGGTTTATCCGTCAGGGCGGCGCGTCTACGCCTTGAAGTACCGGATGGGCCCCTCCCAACGGATCTTCACGATCGGCGTTCACGGATCTCCTTACAATCCGGACACCGCCCGTGATGCGGCTGAGACGGCGCTAAGGCGCATTGCTGATGGCGAGGACCCCGCCACGGAGAAGAAAGAGGCTCGCGCGGCTTTGACGGTCACCGCGCTCATCGACCGCTATATCGAGGAGGGGCCGGCCACGAAGCCCAGCAAGCGACAGAGCACCTGGGAGAATGACGCCTCCAACCTGAGGCGACACATCAAGCCACTGCTTGGCAGGAAGGTAGCCAACCAGGTGACGAAGGCGGAGGCTGCGAGAGCGATCCAGGACATTTCGGTCGGAAAGACAGCGGTCGACGAGAAGAGTCTCAAAAAGCGTGGTCGCGCCATCGTGAAAGGTGGCGCGGGCGTTGCGCGCCGGACAAGGATCACCGCTGCGGCAATGTTCTCGTGGGGCATGGAGCACGGGCTGGTTAAGTCCAACCCGTTCGCGTCGGTGAAGATGTCTGCCCCCCCGCAGCGGGAAAGGTTCCTGTCCCGTGGCGAGGCGGCCCGCCTATTCGCGGCCCTTGATGCGATGGTCGGCGAAGAGTCAGTCAACCCGGCGTTCTGTGACGCGATCCGCCTCCTCTTGCTAACCGGAGCGCGGAAGACCGAAATCCTCGGGCTCAAGTGGGGCGAAGTTGATATCGAGCGCAAAATCCTGCGCTTGCCGCCCGAACGCACCAAGGCCGGCGGGCAGAACGGTGAGCGTCGGATTATCCTGTCGTCGGCCGCCATCTCGATCCTGAAGGACCGGAAGCCGACCAAGGCAAAGGGCGAGGAATTCGTGTTCCCGGCGCTCCGGGGAGAAGGCCACATCGTGGGAATTCGGCGCGCGTTCGCGAAGGTTTGCGAGAGGGCGGAACTGACAGGCGTCCGCATCCACGACCTCCGGCACAGCTTCGCAAGCTTCGCGGTGGCTGACGGAGCTAGCCTTTTCCTTGTGGGCAAGCTCCTCGGTCACGCCAGCGCGCGGACCTCTGAGCGCTACGCCCACCTCAGCCGCGATCCTCTCCAAGATGCGGTGGCGGCAATCGGGAACAGCCTGGTCCCCAATTCGGAGCCAGATGTAGATGAGGGGCCGGCGGCCAATTCCGCAGCCACCGGGCAATGATGGAGGAAGGCCGCGTGCGGGAGTTCGCGAGCGCTCTTCTGGCCCGTGTCCGCATGGGGCAGCTAGCGCCTGAAGAAGCCGACGAAGCGGCCTTCGAGGCTGGCCTCGGCTCACTTTCAAGGGTGCCATCTCCAGAGGAGTATTGGCCAACCTCGAAGCCCCACTGGACCTTGCCCATGGTGCTTGCCTGGATAGCGTGGCGCACCTTCAGCGAGGTTCGTGAGTGGGACGCCGAGTACGTTCCCATGCGCCTGGACTGGGGCCCCCTCGAACCGCAGGGTAGCATGAAGGCCGATTCCGGCTACGGGCTCTTCAGGCGCAAGCGCCCTACATCTGCGCAGTTCTTGAAGTGGGGCGGAAGGCGCTTCGGCCCTTGGATCATGGGTGGCGATGGACGCCCGGCCGTATTCGCCGAGGCCACACCAGCGGACGCCATGCTGCTGATGCGACGATCGTTGGAAGACGGCGAGTTGGTCGCTCACGGCCTGCGCCGGGTGGACGCGGCTCGCGTCGAGATACCTGCCCGTGAGTGGATGAACATGCAGATCGTATCGGATCGCGATGGCGGTGAAGAGCTGCGCTGCGGCAGCGGGCCGAATCCGATCTCCTATCGTGATGCCCTGTTCCTGCGCAGCTCGGTGCTGTCAATTTGGCTAAACCACGCACGTTCCGGGCTGCCCGAACGTTCCGACCCTGAGCTGACCCGAGTGATCGAAGATCCGGCGATAAGGCGGGCAGTCTTCGAGAAGGTGAAGGCTGAAGCGCTTTTCGATAACCAGCCGCGCACCAAGGCAAAGTCGCGGGGACTAAAGGACGGTGATCTTCCCGCGCTGATCGCCGTTATCAAACAAAGCGTCTCCGATGGACATGGATTGCTCACCTTCGACGAGACCGTCGAATGGGGCGAGGACGAAGGCCTTAGTCGCGAAAGCGTGCGAACGTTGCGCCGGCGGTTGCCGGCCAATCTAAAGCGATCGAACACCGACTGGCGTCGCTAAGCAGCCTGGCGGCTAATTCGACCGCCAAGCTAGTTTGAGATGTCCGCCAATCTGGACCGCCAAGCTGGGCGGGGAACAGCTTTGCTCCGATGGCCACGCAGACACCGTGGCGGGAACTTGGAGCACTGCCTTGACCCACTCTCTCCTGACGACCCCCGAGGTCGCGGACCTGCTGCAGGTCGCCGAAATTACCCTCCGCAAGTGGCGGCTGAACGGGGCTGGTCCCCGGTTCGTCCGGTGTGGGGCCAACGTCCGCTATCGCCGCGACGACATCGACCAATGGATCGCCGACCGCACCGTCGCTTCCACGAGCGAGCCCATCCATGGGTAGCCTTCCTGCGCCGTACCGTGGCGGGGTTGCATGAAAGTCTGGGGAGCCAGTAAAACCGACTGGGCGCGGGTGAAGAAGCTGGTTAAGCGCGATGCGCTCCCGGTGGTCTCGAACCCCACCTTGCCGATCAGCCCGCGCAGCCACATGCGCGGCGTGGGCAAGACGCCCTCGATCCTGAACAGCAAGCGCCAGATCGCGGGGTTCACCGACTGGACCCAGCACCAGACCACGGTGCCCAACATCGAAGCCTGGATGGAGGAGCCCGACTACGGCGTCTGCATCCAGACCAGGGACGTGCGCGCCCTGGACATCGACATCCCCAACAAGGCCTTGGCCAAGAAGGTCCGGCTGCGGTTCCTGGAGCTGATCGGCCTGCCCGAACTGCCCAGGCGGTGGCGGGCCGACAGCGGCAAGGAGCTGCTCGCGTTCAGGGTCGAGGGCACGGGCGAGGAGCTGACGCGGCGCTCGTTCATCGTGAAGGAGTGGCAGGACGAGACCACCGGCAAGATCAAGCGCTGGCTGGTGGAGTTCCTGGCCACGGGCCAGCAGTTCATCGCAGCCGGCACCCACCCAGACGGCGAGCGCTACGTGTGGGACGGGGACGGCATGATCCCCGAGGAGGTGCCCACGATCACCCTGGAGGTGTTCCTGGCCGCCTGGGCGCAGCTCTGCGAGGAGTTCAAGCTGGAAGGCACCGAGGAGCGCCACCGGGATCGCCGAGCGCCCACCCTGGTCGAGGGCATCGACGTGTCCGACCCGGTGATCGAGCACCTGGTCGAAAGCGACTGGCCCACCTACGACTACGAGCGCGGACAGCTCTACGTCGAGTGCCCCTGGGCGGACACACACGGCTCGGACAACGGCCCCACGCAGACGAGCTGGATGGCGGCCGGGACCGGCGGCTACCGCAACGGCCACTTCTCCTGCCGGCATACGGGCTGCGACCACCACACGGACGCGGAGTTCCTCCAGGCGGTGGGCTACCGGCCCATCAAGGCCGAGGAGTTCGAGGACCTGTCAGGCGAGCCCGTGGAGCGGCGGGAGCTGGTCACGGTGGGCACGTCGGAGGACCTGGCCGTCCTCACCGCCAGCACGCTCCCTGACGCATCGGCTAAGGCGAAGGAATGGGCGAAGGCCCTCACGCTCCCCAATCCTGGCTTCGACCGGGACGGCCGCGACCATCCCATGATCAACCTGGCCAACCTTCAGCGCTCGCTGAACGCCTACCAGGTGTGCCGGTGCGAGATCGCCTTCGACACGTTCAAGGCCGAGCTGATGATCAGCACCTCGCCTGGCGCGTGGCGGCCCCTGGTGGACGCGGACGCGGTCGAGCTGCGGCTGACCATCGAGCGCACGGCGGGCATGAAGGCCAGCATCGGCCGCGAGCTGATGCGTGACGCCCTGGAGCTGGTCGGCTCGAAGACCCAGTTCGACAGCGCGGTCTACTGGCTGAAGCACGTCGTGCCGGCGTGGGACGGGATCGCCCGCATCCACCGCTTCTGGCCCGACTACATGCAGACCAAGGACACGCCCTACACGCGGGCCTTGGGCAACTACACCTGGACCGCCCAGGCCGCCCGCATCCTCGACCCTGGCTGTAAGGTGGACATGGTCCCGGTGCTGGTGGGCGAGGAGGGCACGCGCAAGTCCACGGCGATCTCGCTCATCCCGCCCAGCGAGGACCACTTCGCGGAGTTCCACCTCGACAAGAAGGACGAGGACCTGGCGCGCCTGATGCGTGGGTGCCTGGTCGGTGAGCTGAGCGAGCTGCGCGGGATCAGCGCACGCGATGGCGAGGCGATCCTCGGCTGGATCACCCGGCGCTTCGAGAAGTGGACGCCCAAGTTCAAGGAATACGCGACCAGCCTGGCGCGCCGCCTGGTCTTCTACGGCACCACCAACGACAGCGAGTTCCTCCAGGCGCACATGGGCCAGCGGCGCTGGCTCCCTGTCATGATCCTGGACATCATCAACACCTGGCTGATCGAGCGCGACCGCCTCCAGCTCTGGGCCGAGGCCCGCGATGTCTACGAGTGCGAGGGCATCCTCTACCAAGAGGTCGAGAAGCTGGCCAAGGCCGAGCGCGCCCAGTTCCGCTACCAGGACCCGCGCCACGACGTGATCGCGCGCTGGGTGGACCAGAGCCTGGACGACGACGACACGCTGACGCCCCGCAACAGCGGCACGCTGACCACGGAGCAGGTTCTGACGGAGTGTCTCGGTGTGGAGGCCTCCCGCATCCAGAAGCGCGACCAGCAAGGCGTGGCTGAAGTGCTGAAGGCCCTGGGCATGGCGCGCATCCAGCGGAAGATGCGTGGGCGCAACATCAAGGTGTGGGTCGATGGCCAAGCGTAGCCAACGGTATCCAACTGGTATCCAACTCGAAAAGGGCGAAAAGCCCAACGATAACAGCGCGGTATCCAAGGTATCCAACTACTACCCAATTAATAGAGAGGGTGAAAATGGAGAAGGTGAGAGTGTGTATGTAGGGGGTATTAATAGGGGCGAGTTGGATACCTCGGATACCTTGGATACCGCGCAAAAATGGGAGCCGGGCGCGCGTGTCCAGGTGGGGCACCCACAACCGGCGAAAAGGTTCGTGGCTCTCAACGAGGAGGGCACCCAGCGCATCGGTGAAGACCACCCGCGTGCGAAGCTGAGCGACGCCCAGGTGGAGCAGATCAGGGACGAGTACGAGGAATATCCGCAGGGCCACGAGCTGCACGTCGGCTACCGCCTCCTGGCCAAGCGCTGGGGCATCAGCCACAGCATGGTGCGCAACATCGTGACCTATCGCAGGCGCAACCAATGGGCTGGCCGCTGGAAGCGCATCGACTGACGGTGCTCTTACCCCTGCGCTGAGCGCGCATCCTGCGGCCATGACCAAGATGGGCCGCCCCACGAAACGCACCCCTGAAATTGAGCGCGAAATCCTATCGCGTCTCGCTGAAGGCGAGAGCTTGCGCGAAATTTGCCGCGACGAGCACATGCCGATGCGTAGCAACGTGTCGCTTTGGGTCAGGGAAGACAGAGACTTTCAGGACCAGGTCGCACGCGCACGCGAGGATGGCACCTGGCACCTGATCGACGAGGCACGCGAGATCGCCGACACGCCCAAGGAGGCGATCAAGACGCAGACCAAGGAGACCGAGGACGGCATCGAGACCACCACGGTGATCATGGACGCCACCGACCGCGACAAGCTGCGCATCGAACAGCGGTGGCGGGAGGCCGAGGCCCTGGCCCCCAAGGTCTACGGCAAGCGGCAGACGCTGACCCACGAGGGCAGCATCGACGTGAACCTCACCGACGACAGCGACGCGCTGATGGCCGAGATCGTCGAGCTGCTCATGTCGGGCCGCGTTAAGCTCCCCAACGGCCTCCAGGTCATCGAGCTGGATGACGAGGAAGAACCGGCCGAGGACGATTACAGCGACATCGCATGAGCCGCCTGCTGATCTTCAAACCTGAACCTTAAGCGCCATCTCCGCGAATAAGGAACTCGCGTGGATTAAGCTTTGGATCAGTCCCTTCAGGCAGGGGAGTATCCCCTTCGGCGGCGGATTTCAGGCCCTTCGCGTGTAACCAAGCAAGATGCTGTGACCAGGTGGGCGTCGGATGCGCGGGCCGTCCGCCCAGACTTACCCTAGGGCATGTAGGCTCGATCTTCTTCACATATGCCAGCGCGTCCCAGCGCGAGGTAAATTCATCGACGCGAACAGACGGTAGTTGAGAAGTATTCTCATACGTAATGAGGAGAGTCGGCTTCGAGAAATCGATTTCGTGGTCAGCTTTTATTGTCGCCACGAAACTATGATCGTCATGTTTTTCGAAATCTGACGTCAAGCGAAGTACGTACATCCGGTCATCTCGATAGGGCTCGCTGTCCACGTCGTCACTTCCAGGGGTGTGTCAGAGAAATTCAAAGCACCATGCCAAACTCAAGAGGAACCGTCGGCTCAAAAAGTGTTTTCCTGGAGCGGACGCACGCGGGGAGTGACGCAGCGTTATCCGGTGGTATCGCGCGCGTGCGCGCGAGTGGCAGTCCGTCGCCGGTTTATGTGCGGTCAGATATCCACCCGGCTGCCAAGATCGCGCGCGATGTTACCGAGCAAGGTCTCAGGGTGTTGGCCCAGAGCCCGAGCGAGGACGATGAATTCGACAAAATCGAGCCTGCGTTCACCGGTCTCAACCTTGGCGACGAACGAGGGCGGCTTGCCGATCAAGGTGGCGATCTCGCGCTGGGTCTTGCCGGCCTGGTGACGCGCCTTCACAAGCGCCTCAATCGCACTCTTGTAGGACTGTGATGACACCCAGCGTCGCATCGCGGCGGTAGCCCCCTTGAGGGCTTGGGCTATTGCGTCTGCGGGTTGCTCCCATTTCAGGAGCACGACAGAATAGACGACGCCAAAAGGGGGTACTAGCCGTGCGCATTCCAATCATTTGCGAGCGGGTGGCGCTGCGGGGGTTCTTAGCGGCCGTCGCCCTTGCCACCATGGCTCAGTCACCTGCCTGTGCTGGCCCCGCAGAAGACGGGTTTTCGGCTGCCGTCCGGGGCGACTTCGAACGCGCGCGGAGCCTCTGGTTCCAAGCAGCAAAGGCGGGCGACCCTGACGCAGCCTTTCTGCTGGGAGACATGTACGAGCGCGGAAAAGGCGTTTCGGTAGATCGGCTCGAAGCTTCGCGCTGGTATTTTCTGGCGGCCGAAAAGGGGCACGCTGAGGCGAAGGCCCGTCTGGCGACACTTACCGATGAAGGGTTCAATGCGGTTGTCGCCATTCCGAAAAGCGAGCCCCCCGTGGGCTCGGATGACTTCAAGGCTCAGTTCGACGCGGATAGTGCTGCAATCGAGGTTCGGTTCGCGGCCTTCAAGGCCTGCGTTGTTGGACAGGCCCGCCGGCTAGAACCATCAGGCGAACGCGCGGATCTGGTCGTTCAGGCGGCGCTCCGTGCCTGTGAGCCCACCCGTGCGGTCCTTCGCGAGGGTGCCCCTTCAATCGGCAGACTGGGGGATCTGATGATGTCAGGCTACGACAACGAGGCTCGCCAGGATGCCAACCTGGCGGTGGTGGAGGCTCGGGCCAAGCGGGCTGCTTCACGACGGCCGGGTTAGACTGTGGTGCCCGGATCGGAGGTGCTTGTTCGCCGTCGGCTTCGACGATCAACCCAGGCCCTAAGGTCCGCCGGTGTGTAGACGATCCGGGTCCCGAAGGTTCGGTAGGGAGGGCCGCCTCCAGAGCCCCGCGCCTTTTCCATCAAGGACTTCGAGAGGGGATATCCGACGACATCCCGAAGGTACGCCACCGCTGCCGTGGTGGTCAGGAACTCAGGGAGCGGCGGTGGAGACTCCTCTACGACCACCACGGGCCGCTCTGGAGGCTCTTGTTCCTGCCGCTCGATCGATTTGACCAGGATGTCGCGACACTCCCTGACGGCCCTTGTGAGGGCATCGGCTAAGTCGATGATTTCTTGCTTGCTGAGTTGCGTCACCGTGAAACCTCCCGTCGCATCCTGCACCACCGCTTGAATTGGGAAAGGAAACTGCAATGCCACGCCCGCGGGCGATCGAGGAAACGCCGCTGCCGAACTGGCCGATCTTGATGGGAACGGCGATGGCGGCCCGATACTTGTCGATGGACGAGAACAGCTTTGCGCTCATCATGAGACGTGAGGGCGTTCGACCTGTTGAGCTTGGTCACGCCATGGTCCGTTGGCGTCGGACCGAACTCGATCGGCTGGTCGCATCCCTCCCGTCGGCCTCCGCCATGCCGGTAGGCGATGTGACGTCGGAAGATCCCGATCGGACCGAGTTCATCGCCAAGAGGATTGCTGAAGAGCTCGCCCGTCGCACCATCATCGGGGACCGCGGCGGCACGACCAATCCGAACGCGGAGTCATTCAGCATTGCCGATGCTGCGAAGATTATCGGGATCGGCAAGTCCACCCTCTACAAGCTGATCGCTGAAGGGAGGTTGGAGACAATGCACATTGGCGGCCGCCGGCTCGTGCGAAGGACGGCGATACAGGCGCTTCTGAGCACCATGTAGGGCGAAGGCCGTCGTGTGCATTGCGAACCCCGTCGGCATGCCCGCTAAGGTATCGACGTCGATGCAATGCTGCCGCACGCGCGACGGATGCGGATCTTCCTATTTGTCGATAAAGTTATAGTTTATATATGACTTTCGCGGTATATAGAGAAATTATGCCGCGCCAACTCTCCGCCCCGTTCTTCAGCGACGCGCCGGTGTTTGATCGAGCCCAGTACGCGAAGGCGGTTGGGCGCGAAACAGGCGACCGCGTCGTGTCCGCCATGCTCGAACAGCACCTGAAGGCGGGGAACATCCGCCGTATCGCCCGCGGCGTCTTCGCCTCAGTGCCGAAACACGCAGACGCCGCGACCTGGTCTGTGGATCGGTTTCTGGCCGCCTCAAAACTGCGGCATGGCGGGGTCATCGGATACCACTCCGCCTTGGAATTGCACGGCTATGCATACACCGAGGGCCAAGACGTCCAGGTGATCGCTGAGGGCCACCCCCTGACGCTGCATGCGGAGGGCCTGACATGTCGCTTCGTGCGACCGCCCAAGGGCCTCAACACGCCGGGCGCCGTCGAGCGAATCGACCGCCTGGGCGTATTTATCCCGGTGACCACCCTGGAACGCACGCTGGCCGACCTGTTTGACCGCCCCGGTCTTGCGGGGGGCGGCGAAGAGCTTCTCAATTCCTTGGATCTCATCACGCGGGTGGACGTCACCAGGCTGCGGAGCCAGGTTGCCGCGATCGGCAACGCCACGGCGGCTGCGGTCTGCGGCTGGTGGCTTGAGAGGGCACCTCCAGAGATGAGGGTGTCTAAAGAGGCGGTGGACAGCTTCCGGCCACTGGCTCCGACGCAACCGCGCTATGCCCTGGGCGCCAAGCCGGGCGACGCGAAGCTCGTGCCGGGCTGGAAGATCTTTCTACCGCCAAGCCTGATCAATCGTCGGTTCGAGGGGACCTGATGGCCCCGCCGTCTCTTCAGACCCTGCAGAATCTTGCGGGTGAGACCCGCCTGCAGGCCGGGACGCTCGAAAAAGTGATCCGCCTCCTCGACCTCCTGGCCGACATCGCCTCCGACGAGGTCCTCAAGGACCGCGTGGCCCTGAAGGGCGGTACGGCTCTCAACGTCTTCTACCTCCAACTCGATCGGCTCTCCGTCGACATCGACCTCAACTACATCGGCGCGCTCGAACGCGAGGCGATGATAGCCGATCGGCCCCAAGTGGAGGCGGCGCTCGCGCAGATCCTCGTGTCGCAGGGGTACGCGCTGAGGCGGCAGCCCGTCGGTCACGGTGGCGGAAAATGGGCAGCGCGATATGGCTCGGCGCTGGGTGGCAATGCCTCCTTGGAGGTAGATCTCAACTTCATGGCACGCGAGCCGCTCTTCGGCGCGCGGTTGAAGCCGTCGGTCACACTCGGTGATCGCCCGCCCAGCCATGCCGTGGTCATCGACATCCATGAGGTCGTCGCCGGCAAGCTCGTGGCCCTTATCGACAGGAACGCGGCGCGTGACCTTTTTGACGCGCGGCGCATCCTGTCGATGCCGGACCTCGACTGGCGGCTCGTTCGGGCAGCATTCCTGGCGTTCGGTGCGAGCCGGCCGTTGGATTGGCGACGGGCGTCGGTAGCCGACATCGGCGGCGACCCTCGTGAACTCCGTGAGAAGCTATCCATCTGTGTGCCGCAGGGGACGTTCAAGGACGTTGGCGGAATGCGGTCCTGGATCGAGGAGTCGGTGGAGTTATGTCGGGCTGCGCTCGGCGGCCTCCTGAAGTGGTCCGACGGTGAGATGCGCTTCCTCGATGCGTTGATCGACCGCGGCGAGATCGACCCGAGCGGCCTGGATGCGCCGCAGGAGGTCATCGAGCGGATCGCTCGGATGCCCATGCTGGCCTGGAAGGCTCAAAACGTGGCGGCACACATCGCCGGAAGGCCGGCGCCGCGTTGAGATTGCGCCTCAGTGCGCCCTAGTTCGTGCCGGCGCCAGCCGCCGCCGCATATCGCTTAACCGTTGCTGGGGAGAGCCCGAAGTGTCGCGCCGTCGCGCTAATGCTGGCCGAATTCTCGCGCCTCCACAGAACGACGGCAGCCGTATCCGCTGCCTTCGGTCTGCCTAGACTATCCTTCCCCCGGTGGGTCTTCCCTGTGGCCTGAAGTGCGGTTCGAGCTGCTAGACGGCCCGCTTCGGTTCGCTCGCGGATTTTGCGCCGCTCCAGATCCGCAACTTGGGCCAGGACGGCCAGAATGATCTCTCCGACGCCGCGGCCGATTTGACCTAGCCCGTGAATTTCGACTGCAACACCAGCGTCGATGAGACGGCGCACGGTGGTCTGCACGTCCAGGGCATCCCGGCCGAGGCGGTCCACGGCGTAAACACAGAGAGTATCGCCCTTCCTGATATGCTCCAGCAGCTTGGCGAAGCCCGGGCGCCCCGCTGCCATCACCCCACCGCTGACACCCACGTCCTCGAACTCTTTGTCGAAACCGCCCCCCATCGCCTGCCGCTGGGCGGCGACGCTCTGGTCGCCGGTGCTGACCCGGTAGTAGGCGATCCGCATATCTGGCTCACAAGTTAGGGTGGAGTTTCTGCTAGCTCATAAGCGCGGCTCATAAACTTGGTCAACTATGTTATGAGCCTTGGCGCAGAACTTACAAGTTGTGATCCAAGTCCCGCCTTGCTGTTAGGCTTCGTATGAAGTGTCGAAACGGCGGTACTCCGTAGAGGTCAAGCGCTGTCAGCGATGGCTACGAGATATTCGTCGGCGGCCATGGCGGGTCCGTTATCGGCCTTGACTTCAAGCTTACCCGGCCAAGCCTGACCATCAGCGACGTTCAGAACTGCCTAACCCGCCGACATGCGCAATTCAGAGCCTTCGGCACTCTCGCGTCAGGGCCAGGCGCGGAGGGCGACGAGCGCCCGCCAGAGTGGAGCGCCAGTCTCCGGCGACGACGCCCTGGCGTACGAATCGCAGATCTTGCGTAGCGGCGTGGCGGCCGCGGGCCAGGCGTAAGCAACCACCAGCATCAGGGAGGCGAGGCGCTCAAGGGCGGCCTTCATGTCCGAACCCATAGCGGCGCGCGCCGCGGCTTCCACCACGATGGTGAAGCCTAGGGCCATCTGCTCGTCGTCGTAACTGAAGGGGCCACGCAGCGTATCGGCATAGTGCTTGGCTAGCTGGAAGATCTTCTGATCGAGCGCGTCGGCGTTCGGCTTGTCCGCAAGGCCGAGCCGGGTGTCGATAGCCATAGCCGGGCCCTGGATGGGCGTCTCACCTCCTTCAATCTTCTCGATTTTCATCGCATCGAAGACCCGGATGAGCCGGTCCTGCAGGTCGGTGGGAAGTCCGGTGCCGCAGAGGCGGTTTACCGTCGCCCAGTGGATGACCTCGGTCGGTTTCTCCTCGAGTCGGGTCACATTGACCTCGAGCGTCTGCCTGCGAGCGGCCCTTGGATCGAAAGGCGGGTCGAGGGCAATCACCGGCGGCATCGCTACGAAGCTGCCCATGGCGTTCGCGGCATCCGGGTTCCAGAGCATCAGGCCAGCATCGAGAATGACCTCTTCGTCCTTTTTGGCGAACAGCGTCGACTGGATAGCCGCTGTCAGGTCCGGCGAGGCGACCGCAACGTCTTCGTTCCCGAAAACGTAGCCGAGGCCGGAGAAGTACAGTGCGCCCGCCAGCATCTGATCCGGCGCGGCACAGTCGGAGTCGAATGGCTGGTTGCGCCAGAGGCTGACCAGCATGTCCTGCTGCGCAGGGTATTTCTCGAAGTCCTTCCTAGCCAGATCCGCCTTGGCGCCATGTTGGAGGGTGAGGGTGCACACGCGGTGCGCGTGCGACCAGACGAGCGCTAGTTGGTGACCTGTGGGCAAGGCGCGCCACGCCGGGTCGTTGGCGTAAGCCCGAGCAGTCCAGTGTAGCAGGGCATTTAAAAAGCGGCCGGCAAGGGGAAGGCCGGCGAGCTCGTCGCTGAGGATCTGGACGGCGCGCTTGCCGTCACCCGACAGGCGCGCGGTCGCCGCCAGATGCAACGCCGTCGTCGGGCTGAACGAAGGCGGAAGGTCGTCTAAACTCTTCACGGTGTCCTTGATGTCGACCGCCAGCGGGAGCGGCAGGCCGCCCAGCCTGCGCAGAGCCTTGCCCACTCCGATCTTGCCGGCCAGCTCGCGCCAGGCGGCCGGCGCCTGGTCGGCGACAGAGCGTGTCAGGTCGCCGAGGCGCAGGTGATGCACCAGCTGGCCGGCCGGTGGGGGCAGGAACTCGCCCAAGCTCTTGATCGCCTTGGCGCCTAAGGCGTCCGAGAGCTGGGCGTAGTGGTCGATCAGGCTGGCGCCGCGGGCGTCCTGAAGGGCCTCGACCAGGTCGCTATCGGACTTGGCGTCGCGAACCGCCGCTTCGACCCGCGCGAGGTCGTCGGGTGCGAGGTCCTTCGCCGCGAGGTATTTCTCGATGGCCTCGCTCCGGTCGCGGCCCTCGGCGGCGATGATGGGGAACCACGGTTCGCGGAGGCGTAGCTCCAGGGCGCCGCTGAGCGCCAGACCGCCGCCGTCGGCTTGCTTGAGAGTCAACTGAACGTCGGCCTGGCTGCGGACCGTGGCTGAACCGTTGCGCAGGGCGCGGGTGACAGCCGACCAAAAGGCCTCCGGCGAGAAATTCACGCCGTTGATGGTGAGAATCCCCATGCTCCCGACGCCGGTATCCGACAGGAACTCAGGATGCTTGAGAAGGCGCTCCTGGATCGTCTCCGGCACCAGGTCGAACACGCGGCGGCGGAACCGGCCGAGGAAGGCCTTGGTCTGATCGGGCGGCAAGTCGAAGTTCGCGACGTCGTCGAGCCGATCGGCGTCCGAGACCAGATTCGCGAGGTGGGTGGCGACAAGGTCTAGGAAGTCGCCCGCGTCGTTGTCGACCAGGGGCGCGATGGCGGTCTCGTTGAGCCATTCCAGCATGGCCGCGCGGCGCGGGCTGGGGACGCCCCAAGACGCTGAGCCCACGTTTGGGATCGCAGATAGTAGGGCGGCCAGGTTGATCGCGGCGAGCAAGGTGCTGGCGCTATCGCCGCCGGGTAGCACGCGCATCGGTTGCTCCTGGCGGAGCGCCGACCAGAGCCAGTCCGACTGAGCCCGAAGCTCCTCGACGGTCGCGTCGTCGTCTCCCCAGAGTTCGGTCAGGCAGTCGTGGACGATGCGGCGAGCGCCCACCATGAAGGGGGTCTCATCGGGGCGACCTTCGAGGTTGGGAATGTCGGTGGGGCCGATCTTCAATTTGCCGTCCAGCCGCATCGCCGCAGCCAGATTGCGACGCAGGACGTTTAGCGCTTCGGACTCGACCACCTCGCCGTCCACGATGGCGGCGGCCTTTAGGGGCGCGAGAACCTCTTCGGTGCGGGTGGGTAGGAAGACGGCGCCGCCGGCGCGCAGCTGCAGCAGCTTTTGCCGGTGTTCCTCAGGCGTGATCCGCTGCGCCGCGAGCAGAGCGTCAAGCACTTCCATCATGCCGACGACGATTTTGGTCTCAGCCAATGGGTAGCCGGTGACGTGCCGGTCATCGATCCAGAGCACGCTGTTCACGCCGCCCGGTGCCGCCAACAGGTCCATCATGCCCTGCTCGATGAAATTGGGCGGCCGCAGCTTGGCGCCTTTGGTTGCAGAGGGGTCTTCAGCGATTTCGTCGTCGCCGTCTGTCGCATGCGCATCATCGCCACCGGAGGCGGCATCCGCGCCATCTTCCTCGGCGAGGTTCATGGCCCGGTGGGCGACGCGCTGGAACTGGCCGGACTCCTGCCGCAGCGAAACTTTCTTCTTTAGTTCGCCGATCCAGTCGGCGAGGGTCTCCCGATCGGCGGCAGCGCGGACCGTCTCGGCCGCGTCGTCGATCACCGATTGGGGGACCTCGCAGGCGAACCCGTCGAGCAACGCCTCAAGGGCGTTGTGCATCGCCAGGGTCTCAAGGGTGTTCTCGACGAACAGGAGGCGGCCCCGTGGCGTCACGGGCTCATCCAGTCCGTCTTCGGCGGGCGGAACCGGCTGGCCGAGGCTCGCGAGCACGCTTCGCACCGTCGGCCCGGCTCCGGCCTCACCGCTCGGCTTGCGCTCGTGGCGCACAGTTTCCGTCTCCGAGGCCGGCGTGTCCTGGGTCTTCAGCCGACGATCCCGATGTGCGTCCAGGATCGCCTGGGCGATTTCGACCTGCGAAATCTGGTGGTGGGTGGCGTCCAGCTCCAGCTTGAGGATTGCGTCGGTCAGGCTGGGACTCACCCGCACCGGCGATTCCAGCGCGTCGAGATGGGGCCAGAGGTCAAGCTGGTCGAGCAACAGGAGGCTCGTCAGGTCCAGGTGGACCTGCCAGCGCTCCCAGGGAGTCTCAATCGGCACCTCGACCGGCCGGGCGCCGTGGCGCAGGAACAGCGGGCGAAGCGCGCCTTTCTCTTTCGCGCGCGGGGCCAGCCGGTAGTGGTCGGCGATCGAGATGCCGAGCGCCGACGCGACGAGGTGGATCGGGGTCGCGCCGGTCGCCAGCAGGTCGGATAGGTTTTGGCTGCGGTCGCGGCGGGCGACCATCTCCTGGACGACGTCGTCGATGTCCACCAACCAGACGTCGCCAGCAGCGCTCTGGGCGCGAGCATGGACCCGCGGCAGAAGCCTCTCCGCCTCAGCGTTGAGCCCTAGCTTGTAGCCCTGCGAGAACGCGTGGAGCAGAAGGCTGTCGGGCACACCAAGGGCTATGGCGACGCGCCACAGGTCCCGGGAGAGAGCCACGTCTTCCCGTGTGACCGCCAGGGAATAGCGGATCGCCCGATCTGGGCCGAGCGCATTGGCAGCGAGCGCCTCTCGGATGGGAGTGAGCGCCGCCTGCACATTGGCGGCCTGAATGTGGATGTCGGCCAAGTTCAGACGGTCGGTAATATCGCCGGTTTCGGTGGCGATGCGCTGCGCCAGCTCAAGAGCGCCGGGCAGATCGTTAACGCGCTCGGTCGCCATCATCACCATGCGCCGGCAGTCGAGGGGCAACTGACCGCCCGGGAAGTCGCCATGCCGCTGCGCAGCGAAGTCCAACAACCCCTGGGCGGATCCGGCGTGGTGGAGCGCATAGATGGCCAGGCGCGTGGCCCGGGCGGTCTCGAACTTTGCCAAGGCTTCGGCGAAGGGGGCGATGGTCCGCCAGCGGCGCTGCTCGGCCAAAGCCGATGCGAGGTCCAGTCCGATCACATTGGGCGTATCGCCGCCGAGGAACTGGCCCAGCAGAGCCTCGACCGCTGTCCAATCTCTGGAGGCTTCCGCCTTGACCAGCGCATCTGCCACGCTGGCTGGCGAGGGAAGATTGGGATCCATCGCCGGCGGGGCTCCGCCCTCGATCCAGTGGGTGGCCGCCTCGGCGGCTTCTCCGGTCTGCACGAGGAAATGGGCGGCGAGCGCCTCGGTCGCGGCGGGAAAGCTGTCGCGCTGAGCGACCATCAGGCCGTAGACCCGCACCTGGTCGCCGGTGGCCTTGCCCCTGGCATAAACTTCGGCGAGGGCCGCTTCCGCAGTCGTACGATCGAAATCCAGGCCCCGCGCCATGCCCCAGCTAATAGCCAGGGCGTCGGTTGGGTCCTCGGTCAGCATCGCGCGACAGAGCTCAGATGCGTCCCCATGGCGATCCGGAAGCAAGTTCGCGAGGCATGCTAGCCGCCAGGCCCGGTCCGTCCGCTCCGGCTTGGTCCGCTCGGTCAAGGGCGTGAAGAGCGCGAGGGCAGCTTCTAGATTGGCGCGCGCGGCGTCGTCGATGCGCACCAGGTCTGGATCTCCGGCGACGGGAAGAATGGCCAGGACGACCGGGGCCATCGGGCTAAGCGCCTCAGCATACCGCGCCATCGCCAGCGAGCGGATCACTTGCAGGTCTTTCGGCGCCATCGCATAGGCGCGCTCCGCTGCGGCGCGGGCTTCGCCCCTGCGGTTCTCCATCGCCCTCAGCCGCGACAGGATGCGCAGGGTTTCCCAGTCGTCGGGGTCTTCGGCGACGAGGCGATCAAGGATGTCTGCCGCTTCGGAAAGACGCTCCTCGTCGAGCAACAGCGCGGCATGCAGCTGACGGTCCAAACGACTAACTGGGTCGCCGAGCACGGGGAACGCGGCGGCCGGACCCACAGTCCGCGCCGCAATGACCGCCGCCACTCGCCGAATGGTCGGATCGAGCACCAGGGCCTCTTCCGACATCTTGGTGGCGGCAGCTATATCGCCCTTGCTCAGCGCCACCGATGCAGCAAGGCGCAGGGCCTGGGCCTGGATAGGCGCACGCAGCTGGCTCCACTGGGTAGGCACCTGCACTTCGGCGAGCAGGCGCTCGACCGGCCCGAGGTCGCCAGCGCGCAACTGCTGCATAGCGCCGGTGAGGCGTGCCGCGACGTTTTCCGAGTTTAGGACGATGAGGTTGTTGACCTGCTCGACCTGGGCCGCAGATAGGATGGCCGGAACGTCCTTGCCGAACAGCGCTTCTGCCCACGCCTCGTGCAGGTATTGGATGGCAACCGAACGGCCAGCCTTGCGGACCCGTGCGGTTAATTGCTCCGGTCCCCAGACCTCGTAAACGATGCCGACATTGGCGAAGCGCCGGGCCTCGGCTTCCCGTTGATCCAGCAGCTTTGTGCTGGTGATATTTTGCGCCGCAGTAGCCAGGATGAAGCGCTTGACGCCCGGCCATTGGCTTTCCTGGTGATCCAGGAAGTCCTTCGACCACTTCTTGAGCTTAGCCGACGTGGCCTCTTCTACGCATTTGCAGGAGACCACGTCACGGTTGTTGTCCGCGACCCGTCCGGCTACGCCGTCGACCCCGAACTGCGTCTGCCCTTCGATCCCGAACAGGTCGACGTTCTTCAGGCTGGGATCGTTCTCCATCAACGCCCGCACAAGACGCTCGAATTCCTTCGGCCGCTCATTGAGCAGGTGGAAGGGGATGACGCCCTTCGACGCGAGCGGCGGCGGTAGATTGGGAGATGCGGGTTCGCTCATAGCTTGCAATCTACTGGACAATGACGGCGCGCCGCCATGCGGTCGTGGGCTTAGGCGCTAAGCTGCTGGCGCGCCGCCGCTCTGCTCCAATGGCGCTCCGACCTCAGGATCCGTAACAAAGATCGCCTGGGCTCCGACGCTCCATGCTTCAACAGCGAACATCGCCGCCGCAGCGTCCTCGGCCGAGCGGGCGCGCGCCTGGATAGCTTGCCTTGAACTAGTGGACGCTGATCTCCGTGCGCGATCAGCCGTCCGAACCTCAGACAGCACCGACACCAGGTCTCCGAGCGAACGAGGCTTGACCCGCAGGTCCTGAAACACTTTCGCTACCATGCCGTCAGTGCGCACCTCCTCCAGCGGGATCGGCTCGGAGCAGATGTAGCGGCTGGTCAGGTCGTAAACGACGCGGTGACGGCCCGCGGGCTGACTGCGGGCGGTAAGCTCGCGTTCGATGTCTGAAGGCCTCACCATAAGGGAGCGGTCAAGTACGGCCCCAGCCTGATAGGCATCTTCATACTCCTGCCAATCGGAGAACCGCGGCGCCACGTAATACGCCTCCGCGCCGCGCTGCTCGGCGTCCACGAGCAGACGGAACTGATCTTCTGTCGTGTCCAGATGAAAGCGCCAGAAAGGGCTGGAGACCGGCGGCCCAGGCTTGCCGGGCGGCACCGAACGGTACCGCTTCATCTGCTGGCCGAGCTTGAACTGAAGCATCAGCACCGCTCCGGGCCGATCAAAGGCCACGTCGAAACCAAGCACCTTCTCGTGAATCAGGCTTGGCAAGAATGGCGTGGCCGTTACGCCTACAGAACGCAGGGCAGCCTCAGCTTCGCGAGTGGCCCCAAAGCCATAGGAGAACTCCGAGAGTCGTTCGTGGAGATCAATCATTCAGGATACCCGCTCCACTTCGATCAATCGTCCGCGCCGATCGCAAGATGCAGGATCCCCATCCTTGCCTTAGCGCCCTCGACAAATTCGGGCTCACCGCGGCAGCCGTCCGCGAGCTGCTTTAGGCGGCGGCCGGTCGTGTCCCACTGGTCTACCTGCGCCTTCTGTCGTCGGTACGCGTGGAACCGTTGCCAGATGAACCCCAGGGCATCGGACCAGGTGATCTGCTTCACAGATGGGTATTGCTTGGTGAGGTCGAGGCTTCGACCATTTCCGATGGCGATGAGGCGCACTCGAAGCCCGTCGGCCTGGTGCATGCCCTTCTCGTAGAGGTCCGCGGCTGCGATCGGGATGCGGTCGAGTGCGAGGCAGCCAAGGGCTGCCAACACTCGCTCGACGTTCTGGCGGTCTCGATCCGTCCAAGGGCCATTCAGCGCGCAAGGTTGGCCGGTCTTCACCTCGACGATTGCCATGTCGATCTGGTCGGGGCTGAGTGCGAGCGCCCTCACATCGTCCACCATTACATCGTCGGGGTTGTCGAACAGGCGCTCCGCCCGATTGGGAAACCTAACCGCGAGCAGATCGGCGTCGGTGCGTTGGCCGCCGCGGCCGGGGGGATGGATGACGAAATTCTCGATCTGGAGAAAGCCGTTCAAGCGGAAGTACCAGTACGCGACTTTCTCGGCTGTCAGCCTCTCGTCTGGCGAGATCGGTCGGCGCGTCGACGTCGCTCCCGTCACGCCGAGGATCCACCCCTCAGCCATCGCGATCGCGCTTTCCTCATCGCTAAGAGCCGGCTGTAGCGAGCGCGCCAACTCGCCGTCGCGGTCGGCCCTGGACATCCAGGCGGCGATGCAGAAGGCGTCGTGCTGATCGGGGTTGCGGCCGTCGTTCTCGAGGTCGCGATTCCAGAGCGCCGGATAGACCTCGGCGATGGCGGAGCGACCCTCGGGGACCTCCCACCCATCGAACGGCCAAAAGTGGACCTGCTGGCCGAGCTTGCGGCGGATGAACCGGAGCCACGGGATGCCGGAGTGGCTGGACTTCGCCACCGACCCTTGGACGTCGAAGTGGAAGACCGACTTCGCCGCACCTGCGCGCCGTTCGGTCAACCGTTTCCAGCGTGTATTGCCTCCGCGGGCCGCGCCGTTTCCGAACGCACCATCGCGCACGTCGTCGACCCTGATGTCGTCGTCGGTCGGCCAGTGGTTCTGGAAGTCTTCAAGGAAGCTGTCCCAGTCGCGCGGCAGCCCATGCGCCTGGAAGTAGCTAAGTGGGAACGAGAAGCCGTGGTCGATCCCAACCAAGGTCGGCGCGTCTTCATTCAGCCGATCCATAAGCCACTCGGCGACGCCGCGCCGGGACCAATACTTTTGGGGAGATGGCGGTGGAAGGACTTCGGCCGGTGGCCCATCGCCCTCGGCCATATAGACGCGAAGGCCCTTCAGGCTCGCGTTGGGTGTCTGAGCGCCTGAATAGTCGATGCCGATGTAGCGGTTGAACGCGGGCATCTCAGTTCCGGCTTAGGCCATAGTCGCCGCGGGCAAGCAGGATATTCTTCCAGAACGTCTCGCGGTCCAGGATGGCTTGGTCGGCGGTTGCGTGGGGGCGGTGTTCGAGCAGCGCGAACCGGAAGGCTTTGCGGCAATAGGCGAGGGTCGGGTCCGTAACGAGCTTGCGCAGTTCGACATTTCCGCCATGACCGGTGGCGGCATACTCGCACCACCGGGACCAAACGCCCCCCTCGCCATAGGCCGAGCCGACGTATCGCTTGCCCGTCGTGATGTCCGAGATCAGGTAAATGCCTTTCACGCTGGTCAAAGACGCCCTCCAGTCCGGGCGGCTGTTGCGCACGAGGGCCTCGAGTTCCTCGAAAGACAGGTCGATGTTTTCATAACCGGGGAATGACCGCCCGGCATAAGGCTCCCGCAGGATCTCCTGGACTTCGAGGTTGTCGTAGTGGTTCTCGAAGTTCACGCGCGTCTGTCGATTTCGGTAGTTCGATCGCAGCTTGAGCCGGCCGATGAACTGGGCGCCGTCGTCTGCGAGCGCCACCTCATACCGATCCTGCAACCGCTCCTGGACGTGGAATACGCCACCGAACAGCCAGATGTCCGGCTCGTGGTAGAAGCGCGCCATTGAGAAGATTAGCGGTCGGTTGAAGTCGTCGCGGGCGGGTCGATAGGCCTGCCACTCTTGCCATTCAGCCCTGTCCCGAATCCAAACTTCTAGCGGCTGATGGTCGCCGTTCCAGCGGGCGAAGTGAACCTTGAACCTAGCGGGTTCGGAAATGGGCCATATGTCTCGCAGCAGGATGGTCATGGGCGAACGCCTGCCCAAGGCCCGCTCCCACGCTTGCTTGCCATGAACGTCACCCCCTGAAGCAGTTCTCGTTGTGCCACGACAGCGCGGCCGGATCGTGGCCCTGCGCAGGGCTGTCCGGCACGGCGATCTCCTGGCCGTGCAAGGCGTAGTAGTGGCGGCCGTTATCGAACTCCTCGCGGATGCGGCGGCTGACCTCGAAGCGGCGCTCCGGGGTTACCGTCACGTATCCAGCATCGAAGAGGCTGTGGATGTCGCGGCGCAGCAGCAGACCGTTGCGGGCCTCGTGCTCCCCGCCATCGCCGTAGGGCCGGATGTGACCAGCCTCGAGGGCTGGCAGGGTTTTCTCTCCGGTCACCGCGCAGCGGCGCTTGTAGATGTCGGTCACCAACACCCGGAACGCGCCCTGGCCGAGCCGCGGTCGGATGAGCTGCGGCTCGCCGAACCGTGGCGCGCTGTCTCCAACGCCGGACGCGCCGGACAGGGGCAGACGATCCTGCACGGCTTCCCACAGCGCCAAGCGGTCAGCGGTCTCGGTGGTGTAAGTCTTGAACGAGACGATATTGGCCGACCAGCTCTCTGGGACCGGTATCCAGTCGACCTCGTCCAGAAAGAACGGCTGCGTCAGGACGCGGCAGCCGACCGTGAAATCGCTGCGGTCAGCCGGGTCGGCCCGGCGATACTTGTCGATCCGGGCGCGCATGGCCCGCGCCGACACGGCTCCGTTGGCCTCGCCGAACGCCAACCAGGCCAGCGAGCATGGCAGGGCGTTGGCGTAGGCGAAAACGCCGCCGCCCACGATGAAATTGCGCGGCGCGTGTAGCTTGAACAGGAACAGCTCACCAGGCTGCAGAGCCCGGAAGCTGCCCGCCGACGGCGCCCAGAAGCTCACCTCGGGCAGGTCAGGTCGTCGGCGAAGGGCCTCGAACCAGTCGCTGTCTGTGACCGCTACAACCAGCCTGACGCCCACGGCGGCTAAGCCCCCTTCAGGCCGAGCGCGGGCAGCAGGCGCTCAACAACCGTGGGGTAAGGACGCTGGCTCCTCACGGCGCAACCCCCTGGAAGGTCTTCGCGCGATGGACGGCTAGGCGTGCCCGGTGCCCGGGCGTAAGTCCGGGAATCGGGCGCGCGCTGGCGATCCCGAGAGCTTCGGCCGCCTTTGGCGTGAGCCGGGCGGATGGAATTGGCCTGCCGTCGTCTTCAAATGCCACCAGACCGGCGTCGAACGCGGCGTCCCACAACGAAGACAGCAGCAGCCCATTGCTGGCATCCAGGCGCTCGGCGTCCGTTGCGCAGGCGGCCCAGGGGATGATGTGTGAGGCGCGCAGAAGGGCGGGGTCGGTAATGCCGGTCATGGGGCAGCGGCCGGACCAGTAGAACATCAAGGCGTCGCGGAACTTGTCCTGCCCGATCCGCTGAACGACCAGACGCTCGGCCTCGGTGGTCTGCGGCAGTCCTGCGACGGCTGCCTCAAAGGCGACGAGCGGCGTGGGTGGCAGGCTCATGGCCAGCTTCCAGGTGCGATCCACGGTCCGCGTCAGGGCCTCGTCGTCGGCGAGCAGGACCGTCGCCGCGCCCGGCCCCGCCACGGGGCACTTTGGAAAGTTGGCGGCCAAGTCCGCCGCGACGCCGGCATGGGTGGCCGACAAGGCGAAGGGCCCAGCGGGCGGAACCCCAGCTATCCACACTTCTCCGGGTGCAGTGGTCGACGCGTATCCAAGCCAAGCGCCTCGGACGCCGAGCTCGACGCTGAAACCCCGATCCCAAGCCGCCTTTTGGGCAAGGGTGCCGACGACCAGGCCGGGGGGGTCTTGTAGGGCGAATGTCACTCGCCGAGCGCCTGAGCGTCCCAGGCCGCGAGGGTCAGGCGAGCGGTGCGGTAGTCGCCGAAGTTCGCGATGTCGTTTTTCTTGAGCACGCGAAAGGTCTCAGACGGGTAGGCGGCACCCATGACGTCTGCCGGATCGAGAATGTATCGCAGTTGGTCTCTCGTTAGGCCGTAGGCGCGGGCGAACCAAGCGTCGAGTTCGGCCCGCAGTTGGGCTCGGCGGTCAGGTTCCCAACGAAAGGGCGAGCCAGGAAAGCCGAGCGTTCTAGCGAAGGGCGAAATACTGAAGCTAGTGTAGATAAGTTCCAATATTCGAGGTATGATGAATTGGAGTGATCTCTCGTCATATTTTTGCGGCGGCAATACGGGTAGTTGTTTAACGTGAAAGAAGTTAATATTAACCCCGCCAACTTTTTGACGTACTATATAATCAAATATTAGAGAAGATAAGTTACCGAGCAATGATGCATATTTGAACGCATCTACATCGCAAAACAATTCATTTAAACTATCGCCAGCACCTACCCTAGGTATAAGACATGGAATAAATGATCTGCTATTTCCTATTCCAGTAATTTTATTGAAGACAATCATGGCCTGGTGATGAAAATCTCCAATTCGTTCTGACACTTCGGATTCGGCAACCCAGTAAAATGGCTGAGGTTCGAAATCGGGAGACTGATATGATGACAAGGGAGTTTCCGGCATTACGCGATATCCGCGCTCATCTCCGCGAGAACCATAGTCGCCGGAGCGATGATCGTAGAAATCGACCATCTTTGCTTCATACAGAGGAACGAATTTAATACCGCGAGGGGAGGTCCAGTTCGCCCCCTCCCTTTCGCAGCCTTCTGAACCAAGTTGAGCAGCAGTCCGAAACAAACCGCTGTCGTTCGACATGTGGAACATGCTCGCGAAGGACGCGCCCCAAGAATTCCCAGTTCGCTCGTTGGTCTCATCCATCAAGATGGGAACTCGAGCATAAATAGACGCAGTAAGTTCGGCGTCCGCACGGGCGCGGAAAATTGGCACCGTCCGCGTATTCGGGTTGATCGCGGAGATTTGAGCCGGTGATAGTGTGAAGCGTCGTGCTGGTTGATCGAGATCAGACGGGATGGCCAGGAAAAACGCGAAGGCCGCTGTCGGACAATCAGTGGCAAGCGTCAGCAGGCTAAACTTAATCGCACTATGAACTGCGGGAAAAAGGCCGGCCCTGTTCTCGAAATCGAAGAGGCTTGCTAGCCGATTTTGGGCTATCAAATGGGCGAAAAAGGGCGCTGTCGTGGCGTCTGTTGCAATGCCAGTCGGGATGATGATTCCGGCCCGCCCCTGTCTTCCAATCAGTCGAGCCGACGTCTCAGCGAACAGGGCATAGGTATTGACGTCTCCCCGACCAGTAAGGGGGTACCGCCCGTCTTCGCCGATCCGCGCGAAGGCTGACGCAGCTTCTGCAGTGCGTTTGGCAGCTTCGAATTCAGCAAAAAGGGTTCGCTTGGGGACATCCTCAGCGACCGCAAGCTCCGCTATCATCCTACGGCGCACCGCCGCATTGGGGGCGGCGGCGATTTCGGCATCGCGTGCGGCAAAGAACTCCTGTTCCTGCAGCTTTATCCGCTCCCATGGAGGGTTGCCTATGACGAGATCAAATCCCGGATCGTTCCCCGCGAGCTCAGCTGGGAACTCCAAGGGCCAGTGAAATACCCGCGCGCGAAGCGCCAAGGCTTCTATGTTATCGCGGAGTTGACCCTGGCCTAACTCGCCACGCACCGCATCCCAGACTGTTCGGGTTGTTGGCACCCGCATCCCGGCACGCTTAGGAACGATAAAGGCAGCAACCCAGGCGTTCGCCGCAAGGAGTAAATTCTGGCGCTCTGTGGACGCCATGAACGCCGCCAAGGCTTGCCGCTTTGCTTCGACCTCAGCAATTGTCTCCTCCGGCATCTCCCGAATTTGTACTGCTTCCCCAGCAAGGCGCTTTGGACGCAGGATCGCTGCAAGGAGTGGACGGTCACGTTCGGACCGATTGACGTTACGAAGGTCGCGGGCCGTCGGCTTGTCGTCGCCGGTTAGCGGTGAGTACGCGGCATCGGGGATGCCCTTCTCCAGTCCGGCCAGATCGTCGAGGCCCAACAATGCGTCGCCGCATCGGATATTCCCATCGAGCAAACTCAGCGGCTTGCCCGGCTCGACGCTCTCAATCCACAGCGCAACCTTGGTCAATTCTACTGCCATGGGGTTGCGATCTACCCCGTGGATACAAGCACTCATCACCTCGCGAAGTGCATGCCTATAGTCGTCCGGTGCAGGTGAGCCATTGGTTCGTATAGCGGCGAGCTGAGCAGCGATCCGGCGTGCCGCAGCCAAGAGAAAGTGGCCAGAGCCGCAAGCCGGATCGACAATCCGCAAAGCGAGCAGCGCCCCTGCCGGATCTTCAGCGCCAGAGACTGTGGCGGCCAAGAGCGGGTTGAGCGCTGAGTCCAACAACGCCTGAACCAGGCTATCGGGTGTGTAGTAGCTGCCGGAAACTTTACGGGCGTTTCCCTTGCTCTCAATTCCCTCCGTTGCGAAGGCAAATTCGGCCCCCCCGCGCTCCAATCTGGGCACCAGTTCCAAGAGGCCCTCGTAGACCGAGCCTAATTCTTCGGACTCCATATCCCGCCAATTGACCGGCACAGGGCCAGCCGGCTCGCGCAACCAAGCCAGGCGATAGATGGCCTCCAGAAGCCGTGAGTTTGCGAGTGCCGCCCCCTCCAGATCGGGGAGACTGTCATGGTCGAACAGCCCGCCGAGCGCAGGAAGACCTAGGCGCGGTTCGCCTCGCCCAAGAGCCCTCATCACGATGCAGAGACCCTCCCACGCATCATGGTGCCGGTCCCAGGCCGCTCGGCGCACCGAGCGGTCGCGCAGACGGCCCAGGGCGTAGCCGCGTGCGTATAGCTGGCGAGCTCCGACCGGCGCGTCAGCGGGATGAAGGAGGCCGCGATCCTCGGCGGCGAGAAGGAAGATCAGGCGGTACACAAGGCGCAGGAGGGTGGCGTAGTAGTCCGCGAGCGATAACGCTCCGGATCGGAGGCGCTCGGCGAGCGCTGTGTTGGCGGGATTCTCAAGGAATCCCTGGCCGAGCAGTAAAAGCGCCGCCTCGACGCCATCGCGAAGCTTGTCGCGCGCGACAGCGCCGGCCTTGGCCCCGTCAGACCGCCACGCCTCCAAGGGGCAGGTCTCATCGTTCGCGGCGAACCGGGAGCGGTGCAGTGTCAGGAACAGCGCTGCGAAGTCGGCGTAGGCCTCGTCGTCGAAGATGGCCGCGAGGTCGAATTCGATGAAGGCCGGACGGGTCAGGCTCGGGTTATCGCGGACGAGCCGCAGGCACCGCCCGTTGGTGGCTAAGCCCCAGAGCGCCGTCGGCTCTGCGTTCAGAAATTCCTGCATCAGCGTCGCGGCCGACCGGCGGCGACCCTGTGCGCTGAGCGCGTCGGACGGGCGGTCGATGGCGTCGGAGGCCGGCGCAACGGCGATGGGCACGGCCCCTGCCATAAGTGCGACGGGAAAGCTGCGCTCGCCGACCGTCACCGGCTCGTTCAGCCGGCCGATGTCCGTAAAGCCCAGAACGTCTTTGAACAGACCTTCGATGAAGCGCGCTGTCGCGCCCACGCCGGGCGTCGGGACGGCGCTGAAGGCTCGCCACTGCGCCTGCCCGATGCGGAAGAAGCGCGCCAGCTCGTCGCGAAGGGTCAGGCCCTTGGGGACGCCGTAGCTGTCGGCGTCCTGACCTGGCAGGCTCGCGGCGGCAATCTTCGCGAACTGCGCCGGGGCGATCAGCGCGCCCATGGCGGTGACGGCGGTGAAGGGTGAACTGGCAGCGGCCATCAGGCGACCTTCGGCAGTAGGGCAAAGACGCCGATGAGATCGAGGGGCAGCACGGCTTCCACCCGAACCTCACCGCTCATGCGCGCCGCCGCCCGGAGTCGGGCGTGGTCGGCGGCCAGCGCCTCTGCCCGTCCGGTCGCATAGGCCGCGAGGCCAGCGCGCGTGGCCTCACGGTCCAGGGTCTCCAACGCGCTTCCGAGCACACGGGCGCGAGCAAGGTCGGCAAGGGCTGCTGCGGCGGGATCTTCAAGTAAGGCGGCGGCGGCGAGGCCTGTAAGGCTTGGTGTGGTGTCGCCCTGCACCCATGCCAGGGTCGCTGCTTCCTCCGCGAGCAGAAGCGTCTCGCGCTGGCCGCTGCGAACGATCAGCTTGAAACGCAACCGGGCCAGCGCCACGACCGTCAGTCGCTCGACGGCCGCCGAGACCCACGCTCCAGCCCGGCCTAGCGGCGCAATGGTCGTGGACAGCGGATCGAGCGCCGCCTCCAGCAAGGCCTCCGCGAGCGTGGCGGTCAGTGGGTGAGCGCGATGCACGATCGTCGCACCGCGAGGCGGCGGCTCCTCGAATGCAAAATGGGTCGTGCCGTCCAGGCGACGCCCTTCCAGTCGGCTGCGGATCGATGCCGGCAGGGCGGCGAGCGGCGCCCGAAGGCCGCCCGACTTCAGCGCTTCCGCCGGGGCCTCCAGGCGCGCGAGGGCGCGGCCGATAAACCGTTCTAGGTCAGCGGGAGTGCCCAGCAGCTCGCGCCATCTGCGCCATTCCGGAAGTACGTCCTGGGGCGACAGGACCCGCTGGGCGAAGCGAGCGCGGCTGCGCTTCTCTCCGGCCTCCACGTCTCGCCAGACTCTTTCGACATGCGCTCGCTCATCGTCGAACGACCCGAAGTCCAGGCTGAGCTGCGTTCTGGCGACGCGGCCTTTACGCAGCAGGACCGCCTGCATCAGCGCGCCGGTCACCGCCGCGGTGTCTTCCGGCAGGGTGACGGCTACACCGGTGGCCTCTTTGATTGCGTCGGCCTTACGAAGGATCACCTCCAGGACTGCGCCGTCGATTGCGCTGTCCGGCGAGTAGAGGGTCACCGAACGGACTACTTCCGCAGGCTGCCCAAATCGATTCACGCGGCCCTCACGCTGCTGGTGGCGGGTAGGGTTCCAGCTCAGGTCGTAGTGGACGACGGCGGCGAAGAGGGACTGAAGATTGATGCCCTCTGACAGGCAGTCCGTTGCAACAAGGATGCGCTGCACACCATCGTCCGACGCCATCGCCTCAACGGCTTTGCGACGGTCGTCTGATGGCAGATCACCGGTCACCACCTCGATTCGTGCCTTGGGAAAGGCTCTGCGAAGGGCTGCGCCCACCGCGTCGGCAGTCGCGATGAAACGGCAAAAGATCACCGGATTGGTGAGGTGGGGGATCAATTTGACCAGCGCTCTTAGCTTCGGATCGGGGCCCAGATTGCTGGCCTGTTCGATGAGTTCGGAAAGCGCGCCACCCTCATCGACCCGCCAGTCGGGGGCGAGGTCTTCGGCGGGCGTTTCGTCGTCGTCGAGGTCGAAGACGCCCGCCTCCAGCTTGTCGGGCAGAGCCGCGACGCGATTGCGAAGGGCGCTGATGGCGGCCTGCGGTGAGCTGCCCACGCAGCGCATCAGAGCCAGCGTGCCCCAGAAGGCCAGTCGACGGCTACGCGCGTCAGTTCCGGCACCCTCGACGACACCCAGGCACCAATCGAGTACCGCTTCGTGGAAGTGCCGGTGGGCGGCGGTGAGCTGGTAAGGTTCTTCGTCCGCCTCATGTTTGGGGAAAGCGCGGTCCTCGCCCCAGGTCTGCCCATCGGCGGTGGGCTCGGTGATGTCGATCCGGCGTCGCTGGACCACGTGGCGAGCCAGGCGCGCACGCCCCGCATCGCTGTCGAGGGTCTCGGCCCCAAACGCCGGATCGAGCAGGCCCAGCAAGCGGGCAAAAGCCACATCGTCGCCGGAGTGGGGCGTCGCGGTAAGCAGGATGAGATGGCGCTCAGCGTCCTGGGCGAGGCGCTGGAGTAGGCCAAACCGCTGCTGGCGACCGCTTTCCGTGCCGACGCAGGCATGGGCCTCATCCACGAGCACCATGGAAGGACAGACGCGCGCGAACTCATCACGGCGACGATCCGCCTTGATGTAGTCCAGGCTCACGACCGTGAATGGGTGGGCATCGAAGAGGCTCACGCCGGGCGGCAGCTCCCGCTCCAGCCGCGGCGCGGAGGCGGCAGTCACCGCTGTCGCATTGATGTCGAACTTCAACTCAAGTTCGCCCACCCACTGATCCACCAGGTGCGGCGGGCAGAGGACGGTGAAGCGCGCGACCTCGCCCCGATCGATCAGCTCGCGAAGGATTAGGCCCGCCTCAATCGTCTTGCCGATCCCGACGTCGTCAGCGATCAGCAGGCGGACCACCGGCAGGCGCAGCGCCATCATCAGCGGCACGAGCTGGTAGGCGCGCGGTTCGAACCCTAAGCGCGCTGCCGACCTGAATGGACCTGCGCCGCGCCGCATCGTGAACCTGAGCGCATCGCTGAGCAGACGCGCAGCATCCTGTGTAGCGAACACCTGAGCGCCGTCAGGATCGATCTTAGGTGGATCGAAGCTGGCGGGGCGAACACCTCCTCGCTCCAGCTCAGGATCGATCCACTGAATGTCGTCTTCCGATCCTGAAAGCGGACGAAGGCGCAGCAGCCCCTCGGTGTCGGAAGGCAACGTGACCCATTCGCGCCCTCGCGCCCGCACAAGCTCTCCGGGGCCGAAGTCGGGCATCAGGCGGACCTTCCAAGGGCAGCAGCGAGATCTGCCGGCGCCATGGGCGCGTCGGGGTCTGTGATCACAAACAGGGTAAAGCCAAGACCCACGGCCACGGATCGAGTGGCCTCGACCGCGTCGGCAGGTCCGGCGGCGACATAGAAGGCCGACCAACTCAGCGGCAGCTGGCCATCGAATGCGGCAGGCGGCGCATTGGGTCGAGGCAGGCCCCAGCGTTCGGCAGTTGCGACCCAGGGGCCGTCCGCCCCGTCCGCATCATGGCACGTAACTTCGGGATCACGAGGAGTGACCTCGGACCTCGCCAGCCTCAAGAGTACGCGCAGGGCGTCCTCGTTGGTCCGGTCGATCAGCTCGTGGTCTGGTTGATTGTAGTAGGAGAGAAGGCACTTATAGCAGCCCTTCACGCAGGCCGCCGTCTCCAGCTCTTTGAGCCTCGAAGGGTCAGCATCATCGATCGCTTCATCAAGCTGTTCGTAGTGCATCAGCTCCAGGGCTGCGTGCGCGATGCGAGCAATTGCGCCGCTGTCCCCAATCAGCCGGTTCAGGACGCCCGCGCCGCCTTCAGTCGCCTCGAACGCCAGCACGGCTCGGCGGTTTGTGCGCTCGGGCACCGGCTCGGCCAGGGTCTCGCCTTGCTCCAGTTGAAACACTAGGTCGAGCCCACGGCTGAGCGCGTGCTGCACCGTCGCCATGGCCTCTGGCGATAGTTCCGCGCCGGCCAGCCGCAGGAGCGCCGCGTTCTTGGTGTCGTGGACGATAGGCACGACCCTCTGAGCCGGGGTCTTGTCTGGGTCGGGCTGGACGTCCGGTCCGCCGTCTTCCTCCGGCGGCTTCTGCCAGCGCCCGCTCACGGGATTGATGCCGAACCCGAAGAGGCTCTTGTCGGCGCGGCGGCGAAGGCCCTTGTTCAGTCGGCTGATGGACGCTCCGGCCGAGTAGTCGATGAGCAGGATTTCACCGTCCGCGTCGGCCGCCACGGCGCGTTTGACGTCGAATGCCCCGTCGCGACGAGGCCAGGCGAAGACCGTCTGGATATCGAATCCCTGCCGCTGGCGCTCCTCGTCATTGGCCGTGATCCGCTCGGTCGGGAGCGTCTCGACGTTCTCAATACGAAGGGTGTTCCTGACCGGCTGCACGCCGGCCATGTGCGCGTCGCACGCATGGCAACGCTCGGGCTCGGCGACCGCGTGTCCGCCGCCGCAGGCATCGCAGATCCACACAGCCGAAGTCGCGAGCCTCTGGCCGCCGTCCTCCTTGATGCTGGCGGGCAAGCGGGCCTTGTGGACGCGATAGGCGCGGCCCTCGTGGTAGATCAGACTAAGCGGCCCGAATTCGGCGATGGCCAGGAAGCGAGCGCGCTGAAGGTAGGTCGAGCGTGAGTTGGACCCGGCTTGGCCTGGTACGAACGCGTAGAGTGGCAGACGGGGGAAATTGTAGCCTGGTAGGAAGCCCTCAGTCGCCAGATAGCGGTAGGTGTAGAAGTCGGATCCGCCTTTCTCCTGCCCAGCTTCGAGCATCCGAATTTGTTCGGCGGCCTGGTTCCATTCCGACCGGGCATTCGCGCGTTCGCGGCCAGACAGGCCGGGGATATTCTGGCGACGGTTGGCCTCGTTCAGTTGGTCCTGTGCGCCGGTGTAGAGCTCTCTCCAGCGGTTGAACGTCTGGGCAAACAGGCCTGGGGCCTCGTCGATCACTTGGCGCGCCACCGCGTCCAGGTCTTCATCCCATTCCTCTCCAAGCTCCGCGCCGACGCTGTTCAGGATACGGCGCACTGCCTTGGCCGCCCTGGGGCCAAGAAGCGGGTCGGCCAGCACGGTCTGTATGTCATCGCGTAGAGGCAACTTGTCCTTAGCGAGATCGAGGACACCAGGGATCGAGGGGTCAAGCTCCGCGCCGGCCTCTGCGATCCAGACCGCGTGCAGGTGAGACAGCACGAGGTCGCGGTTTCCAAGGTCCAGAGACGGCGGCCGGACGATGCCCGCGACCATCTGCGCCCGGTTACCGAAATAGTATTGGTCATGCGGGCTCTGGGCCGCGCAGTAGGTCACCACCAATGCCGGCTGACCCGACCGACCTGCCCGACCGGATCTCTGCGCGTAGTTGGCCGGCGTCGGCGGGACGTTGCGCAGATACACCGCATTCAGGGCCGAGATGTCGACGCCCAGTTCCATCGTCGGCGAGCAGAACAAGACCGGCAGGAAAGCGTCGTTCTCGCCCTCCTTCAGGAGTTCGCTGCGGTGCTCGACCAGCTTCTCGCGATCCGGGCCTCCATAGCGAAAGCGCCACTCCCGCCACTCGCGCTTTTCGGGTTCGACCTGGGCCGTGTGCTCCCGGCCCTCCAAGCCAAACAGGCCCTCGTCACCCGCGGTCAAGCCTGCGGCGAGAGTGCGGTAGAGGCTGGAAAAATAGGGGTTTGGAGGCTTCTCTCCTGCGACTGGACGGCCGACGCCCAATCGAACGCTGGTCGGATTAAGCCGCCAGCCAGGCGTATCGAACTCGGTCGCGATTTCGCGCACAAAGCCGTACTGCCCGGCTGCTGAGAGCATCGCAAAAATCAGGTCGTGATAGGCTTGGGCGTCAAGTTTGGCGCTCCACAACTTCGCGGACCTAAGCTTTCGCGCCAGCCCACTCTGGGCCCCAGCACGCAAGACCTGGGTCTCGCCGCGCTTCCCCGCCTCTTCCTTTCGTGGCGCGTCCACCATCAGGGCCGCGGCGGTGCGTGGCTCTTCCTGGCGGCCAATTGCCCAGGGATCACGGAGCAAAGATTGGGACCGTTCGGCGATGCTGGAAAGATCTTGCCGATCAAGCGCCGGGGTCTCGATCGCGAGCCCTTTTCTCATCGTCTCGAACAGGAGGAGGAAAGCCTGTTCTCGGACCGCCGGAGTCGCCAGCCTCAGGGTGATTGGCCCGGCGGAAAACGCTTCTTCGTCGGCGACTAAGTCCTTCAACGCGGGGTAGCGCGCCTCAACCAGCCGAAGTTCTTCAAGGTTGGGGTTCGTGAAGCGCCAACCCCGTCGCTGATCCACCCAAACACGATGTGCCAGTACGCGAGCAAGCGCAGTCCCGGCGTCGGTGCGCGCAACACCCTTTGCCGTGGGATCCAGCATCCACTCGTGGCGTTGCGCTTCATTCTCGGGAGTGAAGCTGAGTGCATCCTGGACCCTCCGACCAAACTCGTCGGGCGACAGGCCTTCGTCGCCTGCACGTTCTACGGCCACTAGGATGGCTGCTCGCAGAAGGGAGACGAAAAGAAAGTCGTTGAAGTGACCCGACTGAAGAGCCGCATCCTGTCGATTGTCGGTGAAGCCCAGCAGCTTTCGCTGGTGCTTCTTCAGGCTGTCGGTGCGGTTCATCCAGCGCAGAGCGCTGGAGACCAGTAGAGTTGTCGCTGAGCTTCGACCTTCGGCCGACAAGGCGGCGAGCTTGTTGATTTCCCGCGCCTGCGGCGGGGGCTGGTCGAGGCAGGCGGGGCAGAAACCGAACTTCCCCGGGGCGAACCACATCCGCCGGCCGCTCCCCACACGACCACTGGGACCCACCATGATGCATTCGAGGGCGCGAGGGCGGTTACGGGATTTAAGCCGGGTCTGGCCGGACTTGGTTCCTTCGACCCAATCCTCCGGATAGTCCTCAGGCGCGCCGGTGAACCCGAAGTCAGCTTCGGCCGGCTCCGGCATCAGATACCCGGCGCGGTCCTCGCTGTTGGGGTCTTCCACAGGCGTGTCGTCAATCGCTCGGGCAAACACCTGCTGCCCGCCTTCGTCGACGGCGACTGTCACCGAATGAAACTCCTGCCCGCAATTCCGGCAGAAATAGAGGGGATAGAGGCGGGCCTCAGTGTCGTCGGGGTGGAAGAGCTGCCCTTCAACCGTCACCAGCCGGCGCGCCGGCTCGCGTAGCGTCGCATGTGCATGGCCTGCGCCTGAAACGAAGCGGTGCAGCTTGAATGCCAGGAATGCCCTGTCGCCTGCTCCGCCCCGTTCGATCTCTCGCTTACCTGCGAGGGTCAACATCGCACGAAGGGAGCGCTCACAAGCTTCTGCTGGCCGGTCCGCCGCCGCACTTAGCGTCGCCGCAGCCTCTCGAAGCGTAATTGGCGTGCGACGCTCGAGGCCCTGAGCGTCGTTCAAACCCACGGCCATCTCGATCCATGCCGCAAGCGGATGAAGAGCCAGATCTTCGTTGCTGAGATCTGCAGGGAGCGGGCTATCGATAGCGCCGGCAAGGCTGTCACGCCCGAGGTCGACACGGGCGTCCGTCGCACGCGCGAGGGTCTCCGCGATCACCGAGGAGGCCGTAATGTTGGTCGCAAAGAGCTTGCTGGCGACCTGAGCTACCGCGACAGCTCTTTCATCAGCCCCGCCCTCGGACGCCATTGTCGCCGAGGTACCGATGCAGACGGGTTGATTTGTGGGGCATAGACGATCGCGAACCCGCCGCATGAGCATCGCGACGTCGGCACCCTGGCGACCGCGATAGGTATGCAATTCGTCGAGAACGAGGAATTGCAAGCCTTGAGCGTTGCCCATCACTTCCCGATCCTCAGCCTTCTGGCGGGTCATCAGGAGTTCGAGCATCATGAAGTTGGTTAGAAGGATGTCTGGCTTGTTCGCGCGCACGGCTGCGCGCTGCTCCTTATCCTCTTGACCGGTATAGCGGGCGACAGTGGGCCGAAGCGCTGGGGGCAGCCCGGACTGATCAAGGTACCGGTTGATCTCTTCGAGCTGGCTGTTGGCCAAGGCGTTCATCGGGTAGACGATGATGGCCCGCGTTGACTGCGGCTGGCCGGCCGCCCGGGCGCGGATCGCGGCATCGACGATCGGAACAAAGAAGCAAAGCGACTTGCCGGAGCCGGTGCCGGACGTGACCACGAAGCTCTGCCCCGTAGTTCCCTTGACGACGGCTTGGCTCTGGTGGCGATGCAGAAGCAGTGGCTTCCCATCGCCATCGCGGAACACCTTGGCCGTTTCAGGGTGCAGCGTGCCATCCGCAGCCAGAGCACTAACGGTGGCACCTGGTTCGTAGCGCGGATTGATCGAAATGAGTGGCTCAGGCCAGAAGCGGCCGCTCGCGTAAAGCGCTCTAACGCTCTCGTCGATGTCCTTCGCCTTGATGAGGCTGAAGGACCGGGCGAACTGCGCATAGTCGCGCATCAGCGCGCTATCGAGATCAAAGATATCCAACGCACAACCCTCGCGACTCGACGCAATCATTGGGTGGGAACTGGGCAGTCGGCAACCCAGCATAGATCTACCTGCGTGGCGATCTGCCCGATCCAATTGATCGCTCGGTGGTAGCCATCTTCGCGGCGTTGGGCGGTGGCGTCGACGCCAAAGCTGCGATGCGCAGCTTATTCTGCGCGGGAGACACCGATAGTCGCGTTCCGACGGGTATCTATCGCTTGGTATCTATTTGGTATCGGGGGCGCCAAATGGGGTGACGCGAAATTCTCGCATCTCTTTGAAAAGAATGGTGGATGCGACAGGGATTGAACCTGTGACCCCCTCGGTGTGAACGAGGTGCTCTCCCGCTGAGCTACGCATCCGCCGCAGGAAGGGGCGCGCTATAGCGGACCCGATTGTTCGCCGCAAGCGCTCAACAGACGCAGGCACGCCTCGGGCAGCGCATCGAAGTGGTGGACGAGCGCGTCGCCGCCCAGGTCTGCCGCCGGGATGTCGGTGTAGCCGAAGCTGACGATGATCAGGCCGGCGTTCGCGGCGCGGGCGGCGCCGGCGTCGGTGTTCGCGTCGCCGACCAGGATCGTGCGCGACATCGACCCGCCGGCGACATCGACGGCGGCTTGCAGGTGGCGCGGGTCGGGCTTGGCGAAGCCGGCTGCGTCGGGCCCGACGATCGCCGCAAAGCGTGTGGCCAGTCCCAGGGCCTTCAGCAGGGCGACCGACAGGTCGGTGGGCTTGTTGGTGCAGACCGCCAGTGTGGCGCCCTCGGCGGACAGCACGTCCAGCGCGGCCTCGCAGCCGGGGAACGGCCGGCTCTCCTCGGCGATCCGCCCCAGATAGTGCGGAATGAACCGCTCGAAGAGCTGCTGCAGCCACTCGGGCGCTATGTCCTGCCCCGCCGCGCGGAACCCGCGCTGGATCAGGTGGCGGGCGCCGTGGCCGATGAACGGCCGCGCCTGGTCCAGCGGCAGGGGCGGGAGCCCCTCGGCCGTCAGCAGGTGGTTCAGCGTCCCGATCAGGTCGGGGGCGGTGTCGACCAGCGTGCCGTCGAGGTCGAAGGCGATCGTGGCGCCCTCCAGTCTCCTAGCCGCCATTCATCACCGCGGTCGCCGCATCCAGGCCGGCGGCATAGTCGATGAGCGCCTCGGCGGTCAGGCCGATGTAGGTCGCCGCGTCGTCGAAGCGCCGCTCCTCGATGGCCTCGCGCACGCCCGGCAGGGTCTTGGCGCCATAGCCGGTGAAGCGGCCGGGGGCGTAGAGCATGTTCTTGTACCAGGGTCGGAACGGCAGGCCATGGTCGCGCAGCAGGCGCTGCTCCAGCGGCAGGATCGCGGCGTCCAGCCTGACCTTTTGGGCGTCGGTCAGGGTCGGCCCCTTTGAGGCCAGCGTCTGGTCGAACGTGGTCGCGCTGGTCTTCAGCCGGGCGACGGCGGCTTCCAGTTTGCCGAAGTCGATCCGGGGCGATGCGGGCAGGGGCGAGGGGTCGGCGCGGCTGACGCGCGGATCGTCGGCGACCTTGTAGGCGCCCGCGGCCAGCAGCCTGGCCCGGGTCTGGGCCTCGTCGCGGCGGGTGTCGGCCAGCCGCTTCACCTCGTCGACATAGCCGCCCACCACATCGGCCAGGTCGCCGTACCGCTGCACCGGCGTGTCGGCGTCGGCCAGGCGCATCACCATCCGCCCGGTCGTCTTGGCCAGCGCGCCGGCATAGGCGTGGCCGGGGTCCACGAAGCGGCTGTGATGCTCGTAGGTGTCGTAGGCGGAGTGATACACGCCGCCCGAGTCGCCTTCGCCGCCGAAGCCGACATTCAGGCTGGCCAGGCCCAGGTTCTGCAGGAAAGCCGAGTAGTCCGATCCCGATCCCAAGGGCTCGATCGGCAGATCGCGGGCGTGATCCGTGGCCATCTTGCCCAGCGCGACCTGCCGCGGCGTGGCGGTGGGCGAGGTCGCGTCCACTTCCAGGCCCGCGCGAAGGCGGTCGCGCACCGACACGCCGGTCTGCGGGTCGATCACGTCGGCCGAAACCTCGTTGACGAAATGCTGCAGCGAATGGCTGCCGCCCACGCCCAGGAAGCCGCGGCTGTTGGAGTCGGAGTTGATGTAGACGAGCGCCTTCTTCTTGAGCTCGGCGGCATGGGTCTCGGCCCATTCGGTCGAGCCCAGCAGCATCGGCTCCTCGGCGTCCCAGCTGGTGTAGACGATGGTGCGCTTGGGCTTCCAGCCGGCCTTTACGAGGGCGCCCAGCGCCTTGGCCTCGCCCATCATGGCCACGTGACCCGACAGCGGGTCCGAGGCGCCGAACACCCAGCCGTCGCGGTGGTTGCCGCGGACGATCCACTCGTCGGGCCGCGTCTTGCCCTTCAGCGTGGCGATGACGTTGTAGGCCGGCTTCAGCGACCAGTCGGACTCGACCTTGATATGGACCCTGGCCCCGTCGCCGCCGCCCACATGGTAGGTGATCGGCAGCGAGCCGCGCCAGGCGGCCGGCGCCACCGGGCCGTCGAGGGCCGCCAGCAGCACCTGGGCGTCGCCGTACGACAGCGGCAGGGTGGGGATCTTCAGGATGGTCTGGGCGTCGGCGCGCGCCACCCGCTTGGCGTCCTTGGTCGAACCGTACCCGGGGGTCGTCGGGTCGCCCGGGAAGACGGTCATGTCGGCCACCGAGCCGCGCTGGAAGCCCTGCGGCGGCCGCGCCGCGCCCTTGGGATAGACGTCGTCCACCGAATAGCCGTCGTCGCGCGGGTCGGAGTAGATGATCGCGCCCACCGCGCCGTGCTCCTGCGCCAGCTTGGGCTTCAGGCCGCGCCAGCCTGCGCCGTAACGGGCGATGACGATCTTGCCCTTCACCGAGACGCCCAGGCGCTCCAGGGCGTCGTAGTCGGCGGGCATGCCGTAGTTCACGTAGACCAGCGGGGCGGTGACATCGCCGTCCCCCTGGAACGCCACATAGGCCGGCAGCTGGTCCTGGGTGCGGCTCGAGCTTTCGTCGCCGGGGATCGGCCGCTCGGTCAGCGTGGCCTTGAACGGCGCGCCCGCTCCGGCTGTCAGCTCCAGGGCGACCTCCTTGGGCGTCGGATAGAGCACCCAGAACGTCTCGATCTTCGCGTCCCAGCCCCAGCTCCTGAACTGGGCCAGGGTCATTTCGGCGTTCTTCTTATTGTGGGGCGCGCCCACGTGGATCGGCTCGGCCGACATGGTCTTCAGCCAGCCGCCCATCTCGGCGTTGTCGATCATCCCGTCGAACTTCGCCTCGAGCGCCTTGTCCGGGGCGGCCAGGCCGGCGGCGGGCAGCAGCGCCGCGGCGGCGACGGCGGCGAAGAGCAGACGCGAACGAGATGACATGGAGATTCCCCGACTGGACGGCGCGGACGCTAGCCCGCAGTCGCATCGGGTCACAAGGCTTGCTAAGCCGAGGGGCCACTTAAGACTCGCCTTGCCGCCGGAGAGCCCGAATGACCGCCAGAGCCGCCGTGATCATGGCCGCCGGCCACGGCACGCGGATGAAGTCCAAGACGCCCAAGGTGCTGCACAGGGTGGGCGGGCGCACGCTGCTGGACCGCATCATCGACACCGTCCAGGCGGCGGGTTGCGAGCGGATCCACGTGGTGGTGGGCACGATCCCCGCGGTGCGCAAGCTGGTGGTAGACCGCCTGGGCGAGGCCGCGGTGGTGGTCCAGGACCCGCCAAAGGGGACCGGCCACGCGGTCATGTGCGCAGAGGACGCCCTCCGCGACTTCGACGGCGACGTCCTGGTGGTCAACGCCGACCCGCCGCTTCTGACCGCCCAGGACCTGGAGCCGCTGTTCACGCTGCGCCGCGGCGGCGCGGCGCTGGCCCTGCTGGGGTTCGAGCCGGCAGACCCGCTGCTGTATGGCCGCATCCTGCGCGGGGCCGACCAGCATGTGATCCGCATCGTCGAGCCCAGCGTGGCCAGCGACGAGGTCAAGGCCGTCAAGCTCTGCAACGCCGGCATGTACCTGGCGGGCCGCGAGGATCTGTTCCGCTGGCTGTCGCGGTTGACCGACGACAATCCCAAGAACGAGTACTTCCTCACCGGCATCGTCGCCGAGGCGGTGGCCGAGGAGAAGCTGGTCCGCGCCCACATCGCGCCCGAGACCTCGGTGATGGGCGCCGACACGCCGATGCAGCTGAGTCAGGCCGAGGCCGAATTCCAGAAGCGCCGCCGCGCCCACTTCCTCGCAGGGGGCGTGGCGATGACCGCGCCCGAGACGGTGTTCTTCGCCTGGGACACCGAGATCGCCCCCGGCGCGACCGTCGAGCCCTTTGTGGTCTTTGCGCCCGGCGTGAAGGTGGCGACCGGCGCGGTGATCCGGGCCTTCAGCCACCTGGAGGGCTGCATGGTGCGCGAGGACGCTCTGGTTGGCCCCTACGCCCGCCTGCGTCCGGGGGCCGACATCGGCGAGGAAGCCCACATCGGCAACTTCGTGGAAGTGAAGAAGGTCACGGTCGGCAAGGGCGCCAAGGCCAACCACCTGAGCTACCTGGGCGACGGCACGGTGGGCGCCGGCGCCAACATCGGGGCCGGCACGATCTTCTGCAACTACGACGGCTTCTTCAAATACGACACCCACGTCGGCGAGGGCGCCTTCATCGGCTCGAACTCGGCCCTGGTGGCGCCCGTGACGGTCGGGGCGGGCGCCTACACCGGCTCGGGCTCGGTGATCACCAAGGACGTGACGCCCGACGCCCTGGCCCTGTCGCGACCGGCCCAGGTGGAGAAGCTGGGCTGGGCGGCGCGGTTCCGCGAGGTGATGGGCGCGCGGAAGAAGGCGCAGGGGAAATGAGCAGGCGCGTTCCTTTTCCCTCCCTTAATGGGGAGGGACAGGCGGCGAAGCCGCCAGGGTGGGGAAGTGTGGGCCGGAGCGCGGAAGTCGGGGAGGATCGCGACTTCCCCACCCTGACCGCCTCCGGCGGTCTGTCCCTCCCCATTAAGGGAGGGAGGATATGAGCGAGGACCAGAAGCGCGCCGCCGGCGAAGCCGCCGCGGCCCTGGTCAAGCCCGGCATGGTCGTGGGTCTGGGCACCGGCTCCACAGCGGCTTGGTTCGTCCGCGCCCTGGCCGCGCGCAAGCTGGACATCGTGGGCGTTCCGACCTCGCAGGCCACGGCCGAGCTGGCGGCCGGCCTGGGTCTCCGGCTGGGCGAACTGGGCGAGGGGAAGGGCATCGACCTGACCGTCGACGGCGCCGACGAGATCGGGCCGGGCCTCTCGCTGATCAAGGGCGGCGGCGCCGCCCTGCTGCGCGAGAAGCTGGTCTGGGAAGCCTCGAAATCCTGCGTCGTGATCGCCGACGCCGCCAAGACTGTGAAGACGCTCGGGAAATTCCCGCTGCCGATCGAGGTGGTGGCGTTCGGTCACAAGACCACGGCGGCCCGAATCTGCGACGCGCTGGCGGAATGCGATATCGGCATCGCACCGATACTGCGTCGCAAGGACGGCGAGCCTGTCAAAACCGACGGCGGCAACCTTATCTATGACGCTCACTGCGGCCGGATCGAGGAACCGGCGGCCCTGGCGGCGGCGCTGAAGAGCGTCACCGGCGTGGTCGACCACGGCCTCTTCCTCGACCTGGCCGACCGCGCGCTGGTCGGCACGCCCGACGGCGTGATCGAACTCGAACCTTAGGAGGGCCACCTTTGGCCTACGACTACGATCTCTTCGTCATCGGCGCCGGCTCGGGCGGCGTTCGGGCCTCGCGGCTGGCGGCCATGACCGGCGCCAAGGTGCTGGTGGCCGAGGAGCACCGCGTGGGCGGCACCTGCGTGATCCGCGGCTGCGTGCCCAAGAAGTTCATGGTCTATGCCTCTGAATATGCAAAGTCTTTCGAGACCGCGCGCGGCTACGGCTGGACCGTGCCCGAGGCCACCTTCGACTGGCCGCGTTTCCTGATGGCCAAGGACAACGAGATCGCCCGGCTGTCGGGCATCTATGTCCGCAACCTGCAGAACGCCGGGGCCGAGCTGGTCCACGGGAAGGCCCGGCTGGTCGACGCTCATACGGTCGAGGTCGAGGGCCGTGGCCGTGTCACCGCCGACAAGATCCTGGTCGCCACCGGCGGCCGCCCCTGGATGCCCGCCGACCTGCCGGGCGTCGAGCACGCCATCACCTCGAACGAGGCGTTCCACCTGGAACAGCTACCCAAGCGCGTCGTGATCGTCGGCGGCGGCTATATCGCGCTGGAGTTCGCCTGCATCTTCAACGGCCTGGGCGTGGATACGACGGTGGTCCATCGCGGGCCCAACGTCCTGCGCGGCTTCGACGACGACATCCGCAGCCATGTAGCCGAGGAGTTGGAGGCCGCCGGCGTGAAGGTCCGCCTCGGAACCCAGATCGGCCGCATCGAGAAGACGGCGACGGGCCTCGTGGCCCATTGCGTCGACGGTCACGCGACCGAGGCCGATGTGATCATGTTCGCGGTCGGGCGCGTGCCCTACACCGACGACCTGGGGCTGGAGGCCGCCGGCGTCGCGCTCACCGAGACCGGCGCCGTGAAGGTGGACGCGTACTCGCGCTCGAGCGTCGACAACATCTGGGCCGTGGGCGACGTCACCGACCGCATCAACCTGACACCGGTCGCCATCCGCGAAGGCGCGGCCTTCGCCCAGACGGTGTTCTACGACAACCCGACGACCTTCGATCACGACATGGTCGCCTCGGCGGTGTTCACCCAGCCACAGGTGGGCTCGGTCGGCATGTCCGAGGCCGACGCGCGCCACAAGCATGGCAAGGTCGACGTCTATCTCTCCAAGTTCCGCCCGATGAAGGAGACCTTCTACGGCGGCCACCAGCGGGCATTGATCAAGCTGGTGGTGGAGCAGGGGACCGAGAAGATCCTGGGCTGCCACGTGGTGGGCCCCGACGCCGGCGAGATCATTCAGATGGCCGCCATCGCGCTGAAGATGGGCGTGACCAAGCCGCAGTGGGACTCGACCTGCGCCGTCCACCCGACCCTGGCCGAGGAACTGGTCACGATGCGCGAGAAGTACACGCCGCCGGCCCTTGGCGCGGTGGCGTAGACCGCCGAAGCCGCTTATCACGCCGCCATGAGCGACACGGCGCCGGCGGCGCGGGACGGGCTGGGAGTCTGGTGCGGCTGGGTGCTGACCGCCGTCGCCGTGCTGACTCCGCTCATGGCCTGGCTGGGTCCCCTGGGCTTCGCGCCGCTTCTGGGCCTGGCCGGACTGCTCTGCCTGCCGGCGTTCCGGGTGAGCCTGCTCGAGGCGCCGCTTCTGGTGGTGCTGGCTCTGGCGGCGGCCTGGGCGGCCGTTTCGGGCCTCTGGAGCCCCTACAAGCCCGGCGAACTCGAGGAGTCCACGGCCCTCAAGATCGCGTTGCAGATCCCGCTCTACTGGGCCGCCTGGAGCGCCGCGCGCCGCGTCGCCCCGCCGCACAGACGGCGGATCCTCCGGATTCTCGCCTGGGGCCTGGCCATCTACGGCGTGATCCTGCTGATCGAGGCCGTCACGGGCGCGGCCGTCTACCAGGCGCTGCGGAACGCCATCGGCGATCCGATCCGCCCCGATCTCGCCCGCAAGAACATCGCCCAGGGCAGCTTTGCGCTGGCGCTCCTGTGGCCGGTGGCGCTGGCGGCCGGCGTCCGCGCCGGGGCGCCGGCGTGGCTCGCGCTGCCGATGGCGGCCGGCGCCGCGCTTCTGGCCACCCGCTTCCTGTCCGACGCGCCGACCCTGGCCGTCGGTTTCGCCATCCTGATCGCGGGCGTCACCCTGGTGTGGCCTCGGACGGCGCCCAAGGTGTTCGGCGCCGGCGTGGCCCTGCTGATCGTGGCTATGCCGCTCGTCATCCTGGTGGTGAAGGCGGTGGGCGCGGGCCAGCACCTGCCGGTCTCGTGGGCCCAGCGGGTCGGCTACTGGACCTATGCGCTGGAGCGGATCGCCGAGAAGCCCTGGACCGGCTGGGGCCTGGACGCCAGCCGCGCCTTCAGCCCCTACATCCAGCTCCACCCCCACAACGGCCCACTGCAGCTCTGGCTGGAACTGGGGCTGCTGGGCGCCCTGGCGGCGGCGCTGGTCTGGGTGTTCATCTTCCGGCGTCTGGCTCGCGATGCTCGCAACCTCGTGGCCGCCGGGTCGGCCGCCTCGGCTGCGGTGTACGTCTTCTTCGGCGCCATCAGTTTCGGCGTCTGGCAGGAGTGGTGGCTGGCCCTGGGCGCGCTCACCGCGGTGATCGCCGCGATGGGTGACGGCGAAGAGGCGGCGTCGCAGGGGAGGTGACGCCTCGGGCCGCGTCGAGTAAAACGCCCGGCCCGCCGAACGCCCGGCGGTTCCTGAGTGAACACCGATGACCGAAGCCTGGACACCCGCCTCCTGGAGAAGCAAGCCCGCCAAGCACATCCCGGCTGACTACCCGGACCTGGCTGAGCTGTCGCGCGTGGAGACCCAGCTTCGCAAGATGCCGCCGCTGGTGTTCGCCGGCGAGGCGCGTCGGCTGAAGAGCCTTCTGGGCGACGTGGCCGCGGGCAAGGCGTTCCTGCTGCAGGGCGGAGACTGCGCCGAGAGCTTCAAGGAATTCGCGGCCGACAACATCCGCGACATGTTCCGCCTCATCCTGCAGATGGCGGTGGTGCTGACCTTCGCCGGCGGCAAGCCGATCGTGAAGGTGGGGCGCATGGCCGGCCAGTTCGGCAAGCCGCGCTCATCGCCGGTCGAGACCATCGGCGGCGTCGAGCTGCCCAGCTACCGGGGCGACAACATCAACGGCATGGAGTTCACGCCCGAGGCGCGGATCCCCGATCCCCAGCGGCTGATCCAGGCCTACAGCCAGTCGGCGGCGACGCTGAACCTGCTGCGCGCCTTCGCCGGCGGCGGCTATGCCGACCTCTACAACATCCACCGCTGGACGCTGGGCTTTGTGGCCGACAGCCCGCAGGGTGCGCGCTACCGCGAACTGGGCGACAAGATCTCGGAGAGCCTGCGCTTCATGGACGCCCTGGGCATCAACGCCCAGACCCACCCGACCATCCACCAGGTGGAGTTCTTCACCAGCCATGAGGGCCTGCTGCTGGGCTACGAGGAGGCCATGACCCGGGTCGATAGCACCTCGGGCGAATGGTACGACACCTCGGCCCACCTGCTGTGGATCGGCGAGCGCACGCGCCAACTGGACCACGCCCACATCGAGTTCTTCCGCGGCATCAGGAACCCGATCGGCATGAAGGTGGGCCCGACGCTTGAAGGCGACGAGCTGAACCGCCTGATCGACGTGCTGAACCCCACCGAGGAAGCCGGCCGCCTGACGCTGTACGGCCGTTTCGGCTCCGACAAGATCGCCGGGCGCCTGCCCGACCTGCTCAAGGCCACCAAGGGCCGCAACGTGGTCTGGGCCATCGACCCGATGCACGGCAATACGCTGACCGCCACCAACGGCTACAAGACGCGGCCCTTCGACCGCATCCTGTCGGAGGTGAAGGCCTTCGTGGACATTTGCATCGCCGAGGGGACCCACCCCGGCGGCGTGCATCTGGAAATGACGGGCCAGAACGTCACCGAGTGCCTGGGCGGCGCCCGCGCGCTCAGCGAAGGCGACCTGGCCGACCGCTACCACACCCACTGCGACCCCCGCCTCAACGGCGAACAGGCCCTGGAGCTGGCGTTCCTGGTCGCCGAGCGGCTGAAGGATGACCGCGTAGACCTGAACCAACGCGTCGCGCAGGCGATCTAAAAGACACACTGTTCACCTCTCCCAGGCGCGGCAGCGCCGTGGGAGAGGCCGGGAGAGGGCGGCGCGGCCGTGGATGCACGCCCGACGTTGGACCCGATCGCACCGCGAGCTGGTCGGCGGAAGCCCCCCGGTCAGCGCATGCCCGGCGGCTCCGGCTGGTGAGCCCCGGGGGCGGCGGCTTCTAGACGGCGAGCCCCGACTTGAACAGCCCGACGATCTCATCGGCGATTCGGTGCGGCTTGGAGTTGTCGAGCTGGTCGATCCACTTCGGGATCCAGAGAAAGGCTCCCGCCCGCGCAATGGTGAGCGGGCGGTAGTCCACCCTGCGCCGGGTGCCGTCGGCGATGCCTTCCATCGCCACGGCGTCGCTGCGCTCCAAGAGCTTGCGAAGCCTGTCGGCAAACGTGGCGCGCAACCCCGGATCCAGCACCTCGCCACCCATCCAGGCCGCTACGGGTTGCAGCGGCCCGGCCTGCGCCTGCGTGTTGAGATGCGTAATGATCAGAGACTTCTCGAGGCCGTCGCGACCGTTCCGCTCGGCGAAATCCATGAACACCTCGTAGAGCTTGTAGCCCCGCTCGAGGCAACCGCGGATGAGGTCCTCGCGATCGTTGAAGTAATGGTAGACGGTCCCGCGCGTGACGCCCAGGGCGGCCACGACGTCCTCGAGAGACAGGCTTTCGGCGCCGCGAAGGTTGATGAGCTTCGAGCCGGCCATGAGGATCTGCTCGATGCGCAGGTCGGCCACGCTGAGGGCGTCCAATCCACGCACCTGCAGCGGGGAAAACATGTCGGCGCTCTGATGGAGCGCGAATGGCGTGTCGCGGTCCGTGGCCGAGCCCCACGCGACGAAGTCCAGGATCGCAGCGACGTTCTCGATGTCGCGCTCGGCTTCGACCCACTGCCCGGAGACGCGATAGAAGGCCACCATCGAAGGCAGCACCCGGGCGATCAGCTGCTCGTCGCACGGGCGGATGTTGCCCAGTCGGATGCCCTCGCCGATCATGGCGGCCAGCCGCTCGTAGTTGCGGCGAACGTCACGGGTGATGATCTCACGAGGGCCCGGGGACAGCAGGCCGATGTCGGTGATGACCGCCGTTCGCTTGGCCTCTTCGCCGAGACTTTCCTCCAGATAGCGGAGCACCCGCGGAAGGCCTGGCGCAGCCGCCTCCGCGCGGTCCAGCCACTCGGTCTCGGCCGCACAGCTGCGCTGGTAGCAGCGGAACACCAGGTCCTCGCGGTCGGCGACGTAGTGGTAGACCGTCGCCCGGCTGAGGCCGAGCGCCTTGGAGAGATCCGCAAGGCCCACGGCGCCCACCCCGTGGGCATTGAACAGCTGCGCGGCGGCCGCAAGAATCTGCTCCTGTTTGGAGACCTTGGGCTCAACGTCGCGCCGGCGCGTCCGCGCGGTCCTGGTCCGCCCCGCGCTCTCGGCCTTCTCAATCGTCACGAACAGAATTCCTCAGAGCCGGCGATGCCGCCGCGAACCTAGGGCCCTGCGCGACGCCAACACAAGGCGTGGCAGCGGATGATCCTTCCTGTCAGGCAGTCAGCGTCGGACGTCGACGCATGTCAACATACATCAACGTCGAAATCGGTTGACCCGGATCGCCGACGCTGACACACGTCCACATACACAAACGTCGAAAATCGACGGCGCGGCCTTTTGGCCTTCTTCGGGGAGTGAACGATGAGACGCATGCAACTGCTCGCCTGCACCGGGCTGCTGACCGCGCTGGGCCTGCCGGCTATGGCACAGTCCCAGGCGGCGCCCGCCGCGGCGATCGCGCGGGCCGGGGCCGACGACACGACTGTCGAAGCCATCGTGGTGACCGCGCGCAAGCGTGAGGAGCTCCTGGAGGATGTCCCCGCGGCCATCACCGCCTTCGGCAAGAACGACATCGCCCGCTATGGGCTCAACAGCGTTGATGAACTGACGCGTCTGACGCCGGGCCTTCAGACCGCCGAGTCGTCGGTGTCCTCCGGCGGCTCGATCTCGCTGCGTGGCGTCGGCAGCGGCTCGACCAACTACCTCGGCGACCAGGCCGTCTCGATCAACGTCGACGGGATGCAGGTCGGCACCCTGAACATCCGCAAGACGGCCCAGATCGATCTGGCCCAGATCGAGGTGCTGCGCGGACCGCAGGCGCTGTTCTTCGGCAAGAACAGTCCGGGCGGCGTGATCTCGCTGAAGACGGCAGACCCGGGGAACCGCGAGGAGATCGAGGTCAGCGCCGGCCTCGAGGCCGTGTCGCAGGATTACTACGTGCAGGCGCTGTACTCCGCGCCGCTGAGCGACCAGGTCGGGCTGCGGCTCGTGGGTCGCTACTCCAAGATGAACGGGTACTTCAACGTGAAGACCGTGCCGGCCAACGGCGACCCCCTCGTCATCCCGGCCCACGTGGACCAGTACCCCGTCGGCGAGGAACTCTTCTTCCGCGGCACCCTGGTCGTCGAACCCACCGACAACCTGAAGATCAACAGCAAGTTCACCTACAACAAGTCAGAGGTCGAAGGCGGGTCGATCACCACCCTGCAGCGTATCAGCTGCCCGAACGGCGCCCCGCAACTCCAGCCGGCGTTCCCCTGCGTCGGCGACCGTGACATCTATCGCGGCGGCGCCCCCGCGGTCGTCGCCCAGCTGGTGCCCGGCTCGCCGACCCTCGATGGCCTCGGTCTGCGCAACAACGAGCAGATCCTCGCCACCGTTCAGGCCGACTACAAGATCACGCCGAATCTCACGGCGACGTCCGTCACGGGCTACTACTGGTTCGACGAGATAAACGCCCACAACGCCTCGATCGGGCCCCGGGCGACGCTGCTCGTGCCCTACCTGCCGTTCGAGATGAAGCAGTTCACCCAGGAGCTGCGTCTGGCCTCCAGCTTCGAAGGTCCGCTGAACGTGACCCTCGGAGCCTTCTACGAATCCAGAACGGCCGATGGCGCGCAGGACGCTGTCATCCTGACGGGGGCCGCCCCGTTCGCGATCGGCACCGAGCGGACCCACCAGAGCCAGGACGCCTACTCGCTCTTCGGCCAGCTGATCTGGACGCCGACCGACCGGCTCGAGGTTTCCGGCGGGCTTCGGTATTCGCATGAGCGGAAGGACCTGAGGTTCTTCCATCGCGGCGTAGATGTGACCGCCAATCTGGCCACCGACGAGCTGAAGTTCAGCAACGTCTCGCCGGAACTGACCGTCTCGTATGATCTCACCCAGGAACTGATGGTCTTCGGGTCCTACAAGGAGGGGTTCAAGTCCGGCGGCTTTGACGCCGGCTTCACCAACGGGGCCATTGGCCGCGCCCGGCCGGGCGCCTTCAACAACACCTTCGCCGAGGAGCACGTTTCGGGCTTCGAAGGGGGTGTGAAGGGCAATTTCGCCCGGCGGCTGACGTTCGGTGTCACGGCCTACGCCTACGACTACACCGACCTTCAGGTCGGCGCGTTCGATGCGGCGTCGATCTCCTTCAAGGTGCTGAACGCCGCGGCCGCCGAGGTGCAGGGCATCGAACTCGAGGTGGATTGGCAGACGCCGGTCGATGGACTGAGCCTCAGGGGTTCGGCGGCCTATAACGACGCCAAGTTCAAGGACTTCCTTTCGGGCTGTTACCTGGGCCAGACGCCGGCTCTGGGGTGCAACAAGACCCTCAACCCGGCCACCGGGGCGTTCCTGGAGCAGGACATGGCTGGCCGGCGCATGAACAACGCCCCGGAAGTCGTGGTGTTCGGTGGCTTCCTCTATACCCGCGACCTCACGCAGGGCCTCGGCCTGGAGCTCACGCTCGACGCGGAATACTCCAGCGCCTACTTCGCCAACCTGCGCCAGTCGCCGCAGGATCTGCAGGACGCCTACACCAAGATCAACGCCGGCGTCCGTCTGTTCGGTCCCGACCGCAAGTGGGAGCTGGCGCTGCTCGCCCGCAACCTGACCAACGAATACATCTTCGCCGCCAGTGGGCCGGTCACCCTGACAGGATCCGGAAGCGGAACTCCGACCGCGCGCTTCGGGGACGAAAGCGCGGCCATCACCCGTGGGCGGGAAGTCTTCCTCCGCGCCGCCTATCGGTTCTGACCCTTAGCGGGCGCTCTTCGCGAGCGCCCGTTCCTTTCCCACGAGGTGTCAACGTGCGTTCGCTCAAGTCCTTGCCCCATTCCCAACTGATCATCGCTGCGGGCTTCGCCGCTCTCAGCGGTTGCGCCAGCGTCGAGGGGGCAGCCTCCGGCGGCGGCTCGACCGGCTCGTCGTCGAGCGCCGTCCTCTCGCTCGAACCCATTGCCGGGGCGGTGCAGAAGCGCATCGACGACGGGTCAATTCCCGGGGCTTTGGTGCATATCTCCGAGCGCGGGCGGTCCAGCTACAGGCAGGCTCAGGGCTACGCCGATCTTGAGCGGCGAATCCCGGTGGCCCCCGACACGATCTTCCGCTTCTACTCGATGACCAAGCCGATCACCTGCGCGGCTGTGATGACGCTCTACGACGCCGGGCGCATCGACCTCGACGCGCCGATCAGCCGGTACCTCCCGGAGTTCCGGGAGATGCGGGTGCGCACGACTTCGGGGCTGGTCGCCGCCAAGCGCGACATCACCGTGCGCCACCTCATGACCCACACGTCCGGGCTCTCATACGAGATCCTGCCGGGGCCGGTATCCGACGACTATCGCCGCGCCGACGTCTTCGCGATCCGCAACCGCACCACCGAGACACTCGAGGCCCACGTCAGGCGTCTCTCCGCGCTGCCCCTGGCCCTCCAGCCTGGCGAGGGGTGGAACTATGGCGAGTCCATGGGCGTCCTTGGTCGGCTCGTCGAGGTCGTGAGCGGCCAGTCCTACCGGACCTACCTGAAGGCCAACGTCCTGGATCCCCTGGGGATGACGGACACCGACTTCTTCGTGCCCGCGGAGAAGGCCCACCGGCTGGCGCAACTCTACACCAAGGCCGGCGCGGCTCCGCTGCAGAACGCGCAGGACGCGGCCCAGTTCGGCGGCAGCTACCTCGAACAGCCGAAGCTCGAATATGGCGGAGCGGGGCTTGTGGGCACGGCGGACGACTACATGAGCTTCGCGCACATGTTGCTGGCCCGCGGCACCCACAAGGGCGCCCGCATCCTGTCCGAAAAGAGCGTCGACATGATGATGTCGAACCAATTGCCACCGGAGCTGGGGGAACAGCCTCTGGTCTCGGCTGGCCGCGCGCCCGGGGTCGGATTCGGCTTCTGTGGCTTCGTGGTCGTTGCGCGCGACCAGCGCAGCCCGCCCGGAAGCGTGGGCGAATACGGGTGGAGCGGCTGGGCCAGTACGGCCTTCTGGGTCGATCCCGCGCGCGACCTGGCCGGCCTCGTCTTCACCCAGGTCGTCCCCGACGAGGTTGGCGCGATCCGCCTCGCGGACGATGTGCGCGAAGTGATCTATCGGGCCGCCAACTAGGCGAGGGCAGGGTTCCGGGGCTTTTCGGCCCACAAGCCAGCGCAACGCGTCGCTCCGGTCAAGGCATGCCGGGCGGCGCCGGTCTGTTCGTCGGGCTGGCTCCGGGGCGCGGCTGTGCCCCCAGGGCCACGCCACGGCACAGTCCGCTGACGACGGCCAAGCCGGCCTTGCCAGGTTTTGACGCGGGCGCCAGTCTCCGCGCCTCTTTGAAAACCCCGGGACCCTTCGTCATGGACCGCCCAGCGGCCCACGCGCCTTCGCCTGTCCGCCAAGACCTCGCGACCCTGCTCAAGCTGTCGGGGCCGGTGGTGATGTCGCGCCTGGGCATCATGGCGATGGGGCTGACCGACGCTGTGGTCGTGGGCCGCTATTCGGCGACCGAGCTGGGCTATCACGCCCTGGGCTGGGCCCCGACCAGCGTGGTGCTGACCATGGTGGTGGGCCTGCTGACCGGCGTGCAGGTGATGACGGCGCGGGCGATCGGGGAGGGGCGGCGCGACAAGGCCGGCGCGGTCCTGCGGCGCGGGCTGGCCTACGCCATCTGGATCGGCCTGGCCTCGACCGTCTTCCTGGCGCTGGTCGGGCCGCCCTTCATGCACGTCATCGGGCTGGAGAGGGACCTGGCCGACGGCGCCACCCGCGCGCTGCTGGTCTTCTCGCTGTCGCTGACCGGCTACGCCATGAGCGTCACCGCCAGCTTCTGGCTGGAGGGACTCTCACGTCCGGGCCCTGCTGCCTGGGCCATGTGGGTCGCGAACGTCGTGAACCTGGGCCTCGTCCTGTTGCTGGTGCCGGGCACATTCGGCCTGCCGGCCCTGGGCGCGGTGGGCGCCGCCTGGGCCACCACGGGCGCGCGCACGTTCCTGGCCGTGGCCATGCTGGGCTACATCGCCCTGATGCCCGAGGCCCGCGCCCTGGGCGTGTTCACGAAGCCCGAGCGCGACCGCGCCGCCGAGGCCGAGCAGCGGCGGATCGGCTACGGCGCCGGCGCCTCCAACTTCCTGGAGGTCTCGGCCTTCGCCAGCATGAACATCTTCGCCGGCTGGATCTCGGGCCTGGCCGTGGCCGCCTGGGCCATCGTGCTGAACGTGGCCGCCATCGTCTTCATGGTCCCGCTGGGCCTGGCCACAGGGGCCGCCGTGCTTGTGGGCAGCGCCTATGGCGCGCGCGACGTCGCGGGGGTCAACCGCGCCGGCGCCGTGTCGTTCGCGGTGGCCGCGTCGTTCGGTCTGGTGGTCTCGCTGGCCATCTGGCCCACCGCGCACCTGATCGTCAGCGGCTACACGACCGACGCGGCGACCATCGCGCTGGCGGCTCCGGCGCTGGTGCTGTCGTGCCTGTTCTTCTTCCCCGACTGCCTGCAGGTGGTGGCGGCCCAGGCGCTGCGCGCCCGTGGCGACATCTGGCTACCCACCTACACGCACCTCACCAGCTATGTCCTGGTGATGATGCCGCTGGCCTGGTGGCTGGCCATCCCGCTGAAGATGGGCGTCAACGGCATCGTCTGGGCCGTGATCATCGCCAGCTTCCTGTCGGGTGGTCTCCTGCTGGCGCGCTTCTGGATGCTGAGCCGGCGGGACCGCTGAGCCGTTTCCCCCCCGCGGGGAGGGAAGTTACGCCCCGGCCCCCAGGATCCAGCCTTCCTCGCGTTCGGCGTCCAACACCACATCGGCGGCCGTGCCCTTCGGGGGACCGAAGAGGGGGCCCAGCTTGTTGGCTTCGTCCAGCCGGGCGAAGTGTTCGGCCGTGGCGCGCACCTGGGCCAGGTCCTTCACCTCGCCGGGGGCCACGGTGGGCTTCAGCAGCGACGGGTACACCTCGGCCACCACGGCCTCGACGCCCTGGAGGTCAGCCTCGGTCAGCGCCTTGAAACCGGTCTCGAACGGCCAAGCCTTCACGCCTTCGCCGCGGGCGGCCTTCAGTCGGCGCACGAATGGGATGCCCAGGATCGCCTGACCGCCCACCGAACCGTTGTAGTAGAGCTTCCAGATCGACGAGGCGCCCTTGGCCGCCAGGTCTGCGTGGCGAAACTCGGGCAGGTCGTCCGGTCCGTGCTCGCGGCTGCGCTTGGGCTGGAGGGTCGTCAGGGTGTCCTTGGGCGGGCAGCCCCAGAACGGGAACGGACCGCCGGTGATCCGCCGGTTGATCTCGGAGCCGACGCCGAAGCGGTTGTTGGTGTTGTCGGCCTTGTCCTTGACCATCTTGTTCAGCTGGTCCCACGTCGCGCGCCACGGCTCGTCGCCCGGCAGGTTCAGCGCCGCGGCCAGCCCGCGCGGGAATCCCAGCGGGAAGTCAAAGCCCACCAGCGCGCGCTCGCCCCGCTTCTTCAGGTCGTCCAGGATCGCGGTCAGCCGCACCTCGGCCTCGGCGCGGGTGGCCGGGTTGAAGCTCTCGAACGCCATGCGGAAGCGGATGTCGCGCTTGAGCACGCCGATCCAGATGGAATCCGCGCCGGTGGTCGGCTTGGCCGCCGCGCTCCAGTCGACGATCACGTAGGCGCTGAACAGGCGCGGCAAGGCCGGGCTCCAGATACTGAGAAAACAGGAATGGCAGGCTTGTACGACATCCCTTCGCCGAAGGGCAGGGCTATCGGTGAGCGCGGAGCGGCGCGTGAGCGCCGCTGCGTCAGCCCAGCTTCACCAGCATCTTGCCCAGGTTTTCGCCCTTGAAGAGACCGAGGAAGGCGTCGGGGGCCTTCTCGATGCCTTCGAAGACGGTCTCCTTCCAGGTGACCTTGCCCTCCTTCACCCACTGGGAGAGGTCGCGCAGGAAGGCCGGCATCATGTCCCACGAGCTGGAGACGATGAAGCCTTCCATCCGCAGCTGCTTGCCCACCATCAGGACCAGGTTCCGGGGCCCGGGCGGCATCTCGGTGGCGTTGTACATCGAGATCGCGCCGCACAGGGCGAAGCGGGCGAAGGGGCGGGCGGCGGTCAGGGCCGCCTCGAGGTGCTCGCCGCCGACGTTGTCGAAGTAGACGTCGATGCCGTTCGGCGCGGCCTTGAGCAGCGCCGCCGTCAGGTCCTTCTCGGCCTTGTAGTCGATGGCGTGGTCGACGCCGATCGACTTCAGGAAGGCCACCTTGTCGGGGCCGCCGGCCGAGCCGATGACGGTGTGGCCCTTGGCCTTGGCGATCTGGGCGACCATCGAGCCCACCGCGCCGGCCGCGCCCGAGACGAACACCACGTCGCCGTCCTTCAGCGCCGCGATCTTCAGCAGGCCGGCGTAGGCGGTGAGGCCAGGCATGCCCGCGGCGCCCAGGAACGCCTGGATCGGCAGGCCCATGGGGTCCAGCTTCTGCACCTGGGCGGCCGGGGCGTTGAAGCCCTCGCGCCAGCCGAAGCCCGACTGCACCAGGTCGCCGGGCTTGAACGCCGGATCGCTCGAGGCGGTCACTTCGCCGACCGCGCCGCCGTCCATGGCTTTGCCCAAGGCGAAGGGCGGGGTGTAGCTCTGCACGTCGTTCATGCGGCCGCGCATGTAGGGATCGACCGTCATCCAGAGGTTCTTCACCTGCACCTCGCCCGCGGCGGGCGCGGGGAGCTCGACGGTGGCGAGCTCGAAGTTGTCGGCGGTCGGCATGCCGTTGGGCCGGCTCTTGAGGCGGATCTCACGGACGGCGGTCATGGCGGCTTCCTTCCAGGTTTGTTCGTTCAAACAGGTGTATGACCTTCGGCGGGTGGCGTCGAGGCTGCGCAGCGTGCTAGCAGCCCGCCCCATGAGCGAGACCTTGCGCGCAGGCGTGATCGGGGCGGGCGTCTTCGGCGGGTATCATGCCCGCCAGTATGCGCGTCTGCCTGGGGTGACCTTCCAGGGCGTCTACGACATCGATCCCGAGCGCGCGGCCACGGTGGCGATGCCTCTGGGCGGGCGGGCCTTCTCCGAGCTGGAGGCCTTCCTGGCGTGCGTGGACGTGGTGACGGTGGCCTCGCCCGCGACCCATCACGCCGAGCAGGCGCTGGCGGTCATCGCGGCTGGCAAGCATGTCTACATCGAGAAGCCCATCGCGATCAGCGTGGCCGACGCCGAGCGGGTGCGGGCCGCGGCGGCGAAGGCCGGCGTGGTCGTCGCCTGCGGCCATCAGGAGCGGGTGGTGTTCCAGGCCATGGGCCTGCTGGACGTGCCAGAGCAGCCCCTGCTGCTGGAGGCGCTGCGCCACGGCCCGCCGTCGGACCGCAGCCGCGACGTCTCGGCCGTGCTGGATCTGATGGTGCACGACATCGACCTGGCCCTGGCGATCGCCGCCTCGAACCCGGTGACCGCCGAGGCCGAGGGCGCGCGAGGGTCCGACGGTGTCTGGGACGTGGTTCGGGCCGAGGCCAGCTTCGAGAGCGGTTTCACGGCGATCCTGGACGTCTCGCGCCAGGCCGCCGCGCGCAAGCGGACGATGCGGATCGTCTACCCCTCGGGCGAGGTCGAGATCGACTTCGTGGCCCGGACCTTCCGCAACACCACGCCGTTCGAACTGAACGCCGACTTCGCCAACACCCCGGCTGCGTCCGATCCCCTGGGGGCCAGCGTCGAGGGCTTCCTGCAGGCCGTCCGAGGCCTGGCGCCGCGGCCGGTGGTGACGGCCGAGGAGGCCATGGCCGCGCTCGATCTGGCGATCGCGGTAGAACAGGCATTGGAAGACGCGGGGTAACAGCGCTAGCGTCCGGCCCGACCCATTCCGGAGGCCCCCATGTCCAGCGCTCACGACTACAGCTTCGACGCCATCGCCGGCGGCCCGCTGCCGATGGCCACCTTCAAGGACAAGGTGGTGCTGCTGGTGAACGTGGCGTCCAAGTGCGGGCTCACGCCCCAGTATGACGGGCTGGAGAAGCTCTACACAGACTACAAGGACAAGGGCTTGGTGGTGCTGGGCGTGCCCTGCAACCAGTTCATGGGCCAGGAGCCGGGGTCCGAGGCGGAGATTCAGACCTTCTGCCGGACCACCTATGGGATCGACTTCCCGATGACCGCCAAGGTGGACGTCAAGGAGGCGGGCGCGCACCCGCTCTACAAGTGGGCCGAGCAGCAACTGGGCGAGCCGGCCGTGCCGGTCTGGAACTTCCACAAGATCCTGCTGGGCAAGAACGGCGAGGCCCTGCAGGCCTTCGGCCCGCGCACCGAACCCCAGGATCCGGCCCTGGTCGCCGCCATCGAGGCGGCGCTCTAAGGCGGTCTGGACGAGCCCTCCTCCCCAACGGAGGAGGAGGGCGCGAGCCTAGCCGTTTACGTCGATCACCACCCGGCCCCGCACCTTGCCGTCCAGGATCTCGGTCCCCAGGCGGGGCAGATCCGAGAGCGTGGCCGTCGAGGTCATCGCCGCCAGCTTTCCGAGGTCGAGATCGCGGGCGAGGCGACCCCAGGCTTCGACGCGGTCCGGGGCAGGGCGCATGACGCTGTCGATCCCCACCAGGGTCACGCCCCGCAGGATGAACGGCGCCACCGAGCCTGGGAGGTCCAGGCCCTGAGCCAGACCGCACGCGGTGACCGCGCCGCCATAGCGTGTCTGGGAGAGCACATTGGCCAGCGTGTGGCTGCCTACCGAGTCCACCGCGCCGGCCCAGCGCTCCTTGCCGATCGGTCGGGCCGGTCCCTGGAACTCGGCGGCGTCGATGACTTCGGCTGCGCCCAGGTCGGTCAGGTAGGCGCCCTCGCTGTCCTTGCGTCGCGACGAGGCCACGACGCGGTAGCCCAGCCTGGCCAGGAGGGCGATGGCCACGCTGCCCACGCCCCCGGCCGCGCCGGTCACCAGGATCTCGCCGGCGTCGGGCGTCACGCCCTGGCGCTCGAGCCCGATGACGCTGAGCATGGCGGTGTAGCCGGCGGTGCCTATGGCCATCGCCTGGGCCGAGGTCAGGCCCTGCGGCAGCTTCACCAGCCAGTCGCCCTTGACCCGCGCCCGCTGGGCATAGCCGCCATGATGGGTCTCGCCCACGCCCCAGCCGTTCAGCACCACGCGATCGCCGGCCTTGAAGCCTGAATGGCTCGACGTCTCGACGACGCCGGCGAAGTCGATCCCCGGGATCAGTGGCCAGACCCGCACCACCGGCGATCGGCCGGTCAGCGCCAGCCCGTCCTTGAAGTTGATCGTGGAGTGTTCGACCCGGACGGTGACGTCGCCGTCCATTAGGTCGGCGTCGGTCAGGTTCTCGAAGCGGGCCTCGGGCGCGCCGTCGGTCTTGTGCAGGCGCAGGGCGCGGAAGCTGTCGGTCATTTTTCGCTCGCTGAAACAGGGGTGAGGCCGTGACGGTCGCCTTTGCGACCCTTCACGGCGAGATCGACGGTGAGCAGGCGACGTTCGCCGTCCATGCGCATCTGGTTGCCGGGCATCCACATCATCGCGACATAGTCGCCCAGCGAGTCCTCGACGGCCCGGCTGAAGCCTTGTGCGTCCTGGGCCTTGTTCATCTGCAGCTTGGCGAAGCGCAGGTAGCCGGGGTCGTTCTCGGCCACGCGCCGCGCCCAGGCGAAGGTCTCGCGCTCGAGGTTGGCGGAGGGCAGCACACGGTTCACGAAGCCGTCGTCCGCGGCCTCCTGGGCGGTGATGAAGCGGCTCTCGAAGCACAGCTCCTTGGCGCGGCGGATGCCGATGTCCCACGGGATCGACATGTACTCGACAAAGCCCGGGAGGAACTGCGCGTCGTCCGCGGCGAAGACCACGTCCATGGCCGCGGCCAGCATCCACCCGGCGTAGATGCAATAGCCCTCGACCATGGCGATCGTCGGCTTCTCGAAATTGCGCCACTTGAGCAGCAGGTCGAGGTTGTACTTCTTGAAGGCGTCGTAGTGCTGGATGCCCCCCGCGCCGATCTTGGCCTGGCGGTACGCGGCGCCCTCGGGCGTGCCCAGATCGTGGCCGGTGGAGAAGACGCCGCCCGCGCCGCGGACCAGCACGATCCGCACATCGGGGTCGTCTCGCGCCAGGTCGAAGGCGCCGTCGATCTCATCCAGCATCTTCCAGCTCTGGGCGTTGCGATAGCGCGGGCGATTGAGCGTGATCACACCGACCCCCGCCTCGACGCCGTAGATGATCTCCTCGAACGTCATCACGCCCCTCCCTTTGTGCTTTTCGGCGACTATAGGCAGGGTGACGCGAAGGCGCGAAGGGAGCACTCGTGGGCGACACCACAACCGACATCGTGACCCGGAGCCTCGAGCGGCTGGCCGAGCGGGTAGGGGACCCGACGCCCCAGGTCTACCAGCGGCTCTTCGCGCGGCTCCCGCAGGCCGAGGCGCGCTTCGCCCGCGACGTGACGGGAGACATCAAGGGCGAGATGCTGAGCATGGTGTTCGGCTGCCTGATGGATCCCGCCGGGCCCTATCAGGTGAACCTGGTGAAGTCGGAGCGGGTGAACCACGACGGGTACGGCACGCCCAACCACGAGTTCGACAGCTTCTTCCAGATCGTGAAGGAGACCTGCCGCGACCTGCTGGGGTCCGACTGGACCGCGGCCGAGGAAGAGGCCTGGAACACCCAGATCGCGCGCGTGACCTCGATCACCCAATGAGAAGGGCGCCCGGCCTTGCGGCCGGACGCCCCAACCCGTCGCCGGGCCCTCCAGATCAGAAGAAGCGGTACTGCACCTCCACGCCGTACGTGCGCGGCGGGTTCAGCTCGAACGTGCTGTTCTGCCCGAACACGCCGGTGCGGTCGGCGGTCGGATTGGCGAAGGTGGGCGTCGTGCCGGCGCGCCGGCCGGCGGTGGCCCCGTTCGCATAGCCCTCGTCGTTCAGGACGTTCTTGGCGTAGCCGATGATCGTGAAGCGATCTTCCTTGTCACGCCAGACGAGCCGCAGGTCGACCTGATCGAAGTCCGGCGACTTGTAGTAGCTACGGTTGAAGATCGAGCCGTACTGGGCCCCCCGCCAAACCCACGTCGCCGAACCCGTCAGGCTGCCGGCGTCGAACTCCCACGTGTAGTTGCCGTTGATCGTGAAGCGGTGCTTCGCCGAATTGGGCAGCGCGTAGCCCTCGAGGTCCTGCAGGAACTGCGGACCGGCGCAGAAGGCGTCGACGACCGTGGTCGCCCGCGTCCGCCGCGCATTCGGCGCCTGGGCGCAGCTGTCGGCGCCGTCGATGGCGAGACCCTCTTTGATCTCGGTGTCGAGGAACGAGTAGTTCGCCAGGATCTGCAGGTTGTTGATCGGCTGCCAGATGGTCTCCAGCTCGAGGCCTTTGGACTCGGCCTTCGGCACGTTGAACAGCACCGAGTTAGCCGTGCCGCCCGCCGTGGCGGAGGGCTGGGACAGCGGCACCTGGGCGTTCTTGTAGCGGTAGTAGAAGAGGCCGGCGTTGACCTGCAGCGTGGGCCCGATGTTGGTCTTCAGGCCCATTTCGAAGCTGTCCAGAGTCTCCTTCTCGGTCCGCGGGTCGGCGCCCAGGGACGTATCGATGCCGATGCGGAAGCCGCCGGCCTTGTAGCCGCGGCTGTACTTGGCATAGCCCATCGTGTCTTCGGTGGGCGTGTACTGGAAGCCGAGCGTGCCGGTCACGGCGCTCCATTTGTCGTCGTAGAGACGGGTCTTGAAGCCGCTGACCGGGTCGTAGGTCGTCGAGACGACGCCCTCACCGCCGGCCAGGCCGAGAACGGGCGTCACGTCGACGGGAAGGCCGGCGTTCAGGGTGCCGGGGGCAAAGACGATCCGGACCCGCTCGTAGCCGTGCTTATGGTCGGTGCCGTAGCGCAGGCCGACCGTGGTCTTCCACTTCGGTGCGAACTCCCAGTCGATCTGGGTGAAGATCGCCTTGGAGTGCAGGTTGAAGTGCGGGCGGTCATCGTAGATCCGACGCAACGGAGCCGACGGCGCGAGGCCGCCAACTGCGCTGGCGACGATGCCGTCGAGCCGCGTTTCGTCCGGCAGCTGGGTGAAGACCGGCTGGTCGTAGGTCTCATGGTAGAGGAACGCGCCGAAGACGTACTGCAGCGGCCCGTCGCCGGTTGAGATCAGGTTGATCTCGTGGCTCCACCACTCTTCCTTCTCCTGGTAGTCGAACTCGTAGCGCGTGGGATAGGTCTGGCGGCCCGTGCCCGCGGCAAGGCACGCCGGGATGGAGGCCGCCGGCAGCGTGTGGCAGGTCGAGTAGGATTGCACGCCCGTGCCGTCCTGATCGCCGGTCAGGAAGTAGTGATACTTGGTGCCGCCGGTCACATACTTCAGGTCGAAGTCGTCGGCATGGTAGGTCCAGTGGTTGGCGACGATGATGGTGTTGGTCAGCCGCACCGTTCCGGGCGTGTTCACGCAGATCTTCCGCGAGTTCCCGATCGCCACGTTCGTCGCGGGGCAGCCTCCAGCGTCGACGTTCGTGGCCAGGCCCGAGTAGGCGAAGCCGGCATTCGGGACCAGGTTGTTGGCCTGCGACTGCTGAGCGGTGTTGTAGGGGAAGGGCGCCCAGCTGGAGCGCGAGCCCGGGCCCCCGCCGCCATTGTCCCAATGGATCAGGCTGACCTTGAGCCAGGTCTCGAGGCGGTCGCTGAACTGGATCGCCAACTGGCCTTCGAAGAAGGTCGTGTCGATCACGCCGCCTTCGTCGCGGGCGTCCGGGTCGGTGCTGATGTTCTCGAACCAGCCCTTGGTCTGCTTGTCCCAGTTGCCGACCAGACGGAACTGCATCCAGTCGGTAATCGGGCCCGAGATGGCGCCTTCGAGCAGGCGGCGGTTGTAGTTCTGGTAGGTCCCGCGCACCTCGCCGTACCACTCCTCGGTCGGCCGGCGGGAGACGATGTTGATTGCGCCGCCAATGGAATTGCGTCCGTACAGCGTGCCCTGGGGACCGCGCAGCACTTCCAGACGTTCGATGAAGATAGGGGTTTCGCCAGCCTGGACCGTGGACGTGGAATAGATGCCGTCCGAATACACGGCCACCGACGAGTCGGCGGCGTGCGAGTTGTTCAGACGGCCGACCCCGCGCAGCGAGATGCGGTCGGTCTGGGTCGAGTACTGCAGGCCCGGCGTGAAGTTCGTCATGTCCTGGACGGTGTTGATCCCGACCAGATCGCGCTTCTCGGCGGTGAACGCCGAGATCGCCACCGGCACGTCCTGCAGGCTCGCTTCCCGCTTCTCGGCCGTGACTACCAGCTCTTCGATCGTGTTGACGCTTTGGGCCTGGGCGGCGGCGCCGACCAGAGTTGCGACCAGCAGTGTGCTGGACGCCAGCAAGTGGTGTCTGAACCTCATTGGGCTGCCTCCCCGCAGCATCATGTGGGCGGTTGGGCCGCCCGTTCTGGCGACGCGTTCGGGGGTCGCCGGTTCATGCGCCGGCGTTCCCCCTACACTGAAAACTCAGAAGAACTTGTAGCGAAGCTCGACCCCGTAGGTCCGCGGCGGCGTGACGTAGAACGTCTTGCGGATGCCCTGGACGCAGTTGCGCGTCCCGGCCGCGCCAGCGACCGGAGAACACGTCAGGCCGGCGACCGGCTGTGCGCCGTAGACGCTGGAATAGCCGCCGTGCAGACGCTCGGCCGTGGCCCCCTGATCGTAGCCGATCGTGTCGAAGATGTTCTTCACGTAGCCGATGAACTCGTACTTGTCGTCGGCCGACTTCCAGAGCAGGCGGGCGTCCACCTGATCCCAGGACGGGGCCTCGTAGTACCAGCGCTTGAAGAGGCCGCCATAGGACTTGTCACGCCAGGCGTACGAGATGTTGGCGGTCAGCGAGCCGGGTTCAAAGTCCCAGGTGTAGTTGGCCGCGATCGCGAACTTGTGCCGCGGCGCATTGGGGAGGTCGCCCCCCTTCAGGCTCTGCTCGCGAATAAACCCGTTGTTCGGCAGGCCTGCCGTGAAGTCGTCGACAGCGCAGGCCGAGTTGTTGACACACTGGGCGAAGGTCAGAAGCGGCTGCGCGCCCGGCTGGATCGCCGTCCGGTCGACGCCGTCGACCGCGGCGCCTTTGCGGATATTGGCGTCAATGTAGGCGTAGGTGCCGATGATCTGCAGGTTCTCGATCGGCTGCCACAGGATCTCGGCTTCGAAGCCGCGCGAGCGCGCCTTCGGTACGTTGTAGAACGCCGTCGTCGTCGAGCCGATGGCCGTGCCGGCGATCCGGGTGATCGGAATCTGCAGGTTCTGGTAGTCGTAGTTGTACACGGCGAGGTTCGTCTGGAGCGAGGAGCCCCAGGTGCGCTTCATGCCCAGCTCGAACGAGTCGACCGACTCCTTGTCCGAGTAGGGCAACTGGCTGATCACCGTGAAGATGCCGATGTTGAAGCCGCCCGACCGGTAGCCGCGCGCGTAGCTGGCATAGACCAGCGTGTCGTCGTCCGGCGTCCACTCCGCCTTCGCGGTCCCGGTAACGGCCGACCATTTCGCATCGTACTCGCGGCTCGCGAAGCCGGTGGCAGGATCGTAGGTCGTGCGCCCCACGACACCTCTGTCGACGCGGCTAATGCCGGCGCCGCCCTGTCCGTTGGCGACGACGCCCGCGCCCGGACCCGTGAGGTCGATCAGGAGCGGGAAGACTTCCGGCGGGAAGCCGACGCAGGCCGGCAGGCCGAAGCATAGGATGCGTGTCGACTCGGTGCCGTACTTGCGGTCATGCGAGTACCGAATGCCACCGGTCAGAGTGAGCGTCGGCGAGACCTCGTAGCTGGCTTGGCCGTAGAAGGCGTAGGAGGTGTTCTTCACATCCGGGCGGTTATCGAAGCGACGCCCGTTGCCTGGTGCGCAGGGCGCAGCCACCGGCAGCGACGTCTGGCCGCCGGACGCGCAGACGGCGGGCGGCGTCGAGCGCCACTGCACTTGCCGCGGGTCCTCGGTGGTCGAGACCGGCTGCTTGTAGGCCTGGTGGTAGTAGTAGGCGCCGGCGATCCACTGGAAGGGGCCTTCCGTGGTGGAGACCAGGTTCAGCTCGTTGGAGATGAAGCCGTTCCGCTCCTGATAGTCGAACCGCTCTTGCGGATAGACGATCAGCGGCGCGCCGCCGACCGCCGAGTTCAGGCTGTATTGCAGGATCGAGGGGTCGCGCGTGCCGTTGGGGGTCGACCCGTTCAGGTGGTACCAATAGCGTGTGCCGCCGACGATGTACTTAATGTCGAACTTGTCGGCGTGGTACGTCCAGTGGCTGGCCACCGTGTACGCGTTGGGCACCCGGACCGTATAGCTCTGGGGTCGATTGAAGAGCCACGGGCTCTCATGCGAGGCGTTGACGCAAGGATTTGGCCCCGCGCCGACCACGTTGACGGCAAGTCCGCTACAGCCGAAGCCGGGATTGAAGTGGCTCGCCGCGTCGTAATACTGGCTGATGTCCCAGCCGTTGCCGCCGTTACGATTGGTGGCGCTGACATCGGGCAGAATCGTGCCGTTCAGATCGTAGATGTTGGGCGACCACCCGCCTGAAGAGGCGCCCGGACCGCCCGCGCCGTTGCGCCAGTTGGTGTAACCGAGCTTGGTCCACATCTCGACGCGCTCGGAGAACTTCACGTCGAACTGAACCTCGCCGTAGAAGGTGTCGAGAACGTTGCCTTCCGAGGGCATGCCCGGAACGATGTTCTTGGCCCACCCCTTGCTCTGGCGCTCCCAGTTGGCGGCGACACGAAACTTGACCTGGTCGCTGATTGGGCCTGAGGCCGCCGCTTCCAGCACCGAGCGGTTGTAGTTGCCGTAGGTGGCGCGCGCCTCGGCGTACGGCGTGTCTGTCGGCCGTCGAGAGAGGATGTTGATCGCGCCGGCGATGGAGTTGCGTCCGTACAGCGTGCCCTGCGGCCCCCGCAGCACCTCGACCCGGTCGAGGAACAGCGTCGAGGACCCGGCGCGCACCGCGAAGGTCTCGTAGACCCCGTCGGCGTAGTTCGCGACCGAAGCATCGGCCGACAGCACGTTGGTTAGGCGACCCAGGCCGCGCAAAGACACCCGGTCGGTGGCGGTCGAATACTGCAGACCCGGCGTGAAGTTGGTCATGTCCTGAATGGACTGAATGCCGACGATGTCGCGCTGTTCGGATGTGAACGCCGAAATGGCGACCGGCACGTCCTGAAGACTCTGCTCGCGCTTCTCAGCCGTAACGACCAACTCGGCGATGGTGTTGGTGTTTGCGCTGCTCTGAGCGTGAGCGGATGCGCCGACGAAGGCGGCCAGCATAGCACTGGACGCCAACAGATATGGCCTGAAACCCATCTGGACTGCCTCCCCGCAGCTTTTGATGTCAGCGCTATTCTCTGCGCTTAGAAGGCAAGCTGAAGCAGGTCCGGGAAGCCGTCAACGCACATTCCGACTTGTGAACAGCGTTAAGTTAATAGGCCTAAGTTACCGCCTAAGCTGGAGGGAAGTCGTGCCTTCTTATCTGCTTGTAAGCGGCACAGTTTTGGGTGATCCTCTTACGGTTTCTGACTTTGTTCATCCCAACAACAACCTGAGGGCGCGCGAAAGCGCGCCCTATTTGTTTTGAGCGGGCCTCAAATTGGCCATGCTGGACGTCTATTTCGCGAATGCGAAATAAACCGAAACCTTACGAAATAACGGATCGCGCCGCCCCACGTACCATCGTTATGCGCAGTGCAACATGTTACGTCAGCGGGCCGGTGATACAGCTTGGGGTTGATCGGGCGGCCGCAATTCGGCGCGCTCTTTCGTCTGGGGCGGGTCGCCCTTAGAGAGTGTGTCTCAAGTCGGAGGCTCAGCCCATGCATCGCAACCCGGACGGATCCTGGGACAAATCCAGGCTGCCCAGCCGACACACGACGATCGGCCCGTCCAAGGCTCCGCACCGGTCGTACTACTACGCCATGGGCCTCGGCAGCCGCGACATTGCGCAGCCGTTCGTCGGCGTGGCGCATTGCGGCAACCAGTCAGCCCCCTGCAACACCGCGCTCGAGCGCCAGGCCCACGCCGCGGCCGAGGGCGTGAAGGCCGCCGGCGCGACGCCGCGTGAGTTCTCGACCATCACGGTCACCGACGGCATCGCCATGGGCCACGAGGGGATGCGCTCATCGCTGGTCAGCCGCGAGGTCATCGCCGACTCGGTCGAGCTCAGCGTCCGCGGCCACGCCTATGACGCGCTGGTGGGCATCGCCGGCTGCGACAAGAGCCTGCCCGGCATGATGATGGCCATGCTGCGCCTGAACGTGCCGAGTGTGTTTCTTTACGGCGGCTCGATCCTGCCCGGCCGCCTGGACGGCCAGGACCTGACCGTCCAGGACGTGTTCGAGGCCGTGGGCCAGTTCTCCGCGGGGACCATCAGCGAGGAGCGGCTCTGCCAGGTGGAGCAGCACGCCTGCCCGGGCGACGGCGCCTGCGGCGGCCAGTTCACCGCCAACACTATGGCGCTGGTGTCCGAGGCCATAGGCCTGGCCTTGCCGCTGAGTTCGTCGTTGCCGGCGACCTATCTGAGCCGCGACGACTATGCCCGCGCCTCAGGGGCCGCGGTGGTGCGCCTGATCGAGCAGAACATCCGCCCGCGTGACATCTGCACCCGTAAGGCGTTCGAGAACGCCGCGGTCGTGGTGGCGGCCACCGGCGGTTCGACCAACGGCGGCCTGCACCTGCCGGCCATGGCGCACGAGTGCGGGATCGAGTTCACGCTACGCGACTTTGCCGAGATCTGCGCCCGCACCCCCTACATCGCCGACCTGAAACCCGGCGGTCGTTTCGTGGCCAAGGACATGGGCGAGGCGGGCGGCGCGCCCATGCTGATCAAGACGCTGCTGGAGGGCGGCTACCTGCACGGCGACTGCATGACTGTGACCGGCAAGACGCTGGCCGAGAACGTGGCCGACGTGAAGTGGCGCGACGACCAGGAGGTGATCCGCCCCGTCTCCAACCCGCTGTCGCCCACCGGCGGCGTGGTGGGCCTGTGGGGCAATCTGGCCCCCGACGGCGCGATCGTGAAGGTGGCCGGCCTGAAGCACATCAAGCACCGCGGTCCGGCCCGGGTGTTCGACGGCGAGGAAGCCTGCTTCGCTGCGGTGGAGGCGCGCGACTACAAGGAAGGCGACGTGCTGGTCATCCGCTACGAGGGCGCCAAGGGTGGCCCCGGCATGCGCGAGATGCTGTCGACCACCGCGGCGCTGTACGGCCAGGGCGTGGAGAACATCGCACTGATCACCGACGGCCGTTTCTCCGGCGCGACCCGGGGCCTGTGCGTCGGCCACGTGGGTCCGGAAGCGCAGGCGGGCGGCCCTATCGGCCTAGTGAAGGATGGCGACATCATCAGCATCGACGCCGAGACCGGCTCGATCGAGCTGGAGGTCGATGCGGCCGAGCTGGAACGCCGCAAGGCCGACTGGAAGCCGCGCAAGACCAATTACCAGACCGGCGCGATCTGGAAGTTCGCCCAGATGGTGGGCCCGGTGCACCTGGGCGCCACGACCCACCCTGGAGCTGCGGCCGAGACGCACGTCTTCGCCGACCTTTGACGCCGTGAAGACGATCGGCGTCCTGGGCGGGATGAGCGCGGAGTCCACCGCGCTCTACTATCGCGAGCTGAACCGGCTGGTGCGCGAGCGCCTTGGCGGACTGCATTCGGCCGAACTGTTGATCCGCTCGGTGGACTTCGCACCGATCGCCGAGCTGCAGGCGCGGGACGACTGGGCGGCCACCGGTGCGCTGCTGGCGGAGGCGGCGCGACGGCTGGAAGGGGCGGGGGCTGAGGCGATCATCCTGGCCACCAACACCATGCACCTGAACGCCGAGGCGATCCGTGCGGCGATCAGCGTGCCGTTCCTGCATATCGGCGATGCTACCGCGGCGGCGCTGACAGCGAGGGGCGTCAAGCGGCCGCTTCTGCTGGCCACGCGCTTCACCATGGAGAAGGCGTTCTACAAGGACCGGCTGATCGCCGCCGGCCTCGATCCCCTGGTCCCCGATCCGGCCGACCGGGATCGCCTGCAGGCGATCATCTACGACGAGCTGTGCCAGGGCGTCGTGAAGCCCACCTCGACGGCGGCCGGGATGATGATGGTCGAGCGTGGACTGGCCGCCGGCGCCGACGGGGTCATCTTCGGTTGCACCGAGGTGGGCTTGCTGCTGAGGCCCGAGGATGTCGGCGTGCCGGTGGTCGACACCGCGCTGGTCCACTGCGAGGCGGCGGTGGATTTCGCGCTGGGTTGATCCTCAGGGCAGGGCGGCGACCCCGAACAGATAAGGGTGACCCAGGGCCAGCGCCGCCCAGACCGCCACCGCAGCCAAGAGGCGCCAGGCCCCGATCTCGCCCAAATTCAGCGTCTGGCGGCCTGAGAGGATCGCGGCGAACGGCACGTTCGAGGTCTGGCTGGTGAAGGCGTCGTAGGCGGGCCCCAGGGTGCGGCGCCGCTTGGCGTCGATGCTGGCCGTCCCGAACAGCGCCAGCGCCAGCATCGCGCCGAACAGCACCAGGGCCGCCGGCTCGCCGTTCACCACCAGATGGCCGAACGCCCAGACAGCGACGCCCCACAGGAACGGGTGGCGGGTGATCCGCACCATCCCCTTCACCGCATCGGGCCGCTCCAGCACGTCTTCCTGGCGTACGCTGGTCGGGTTGGGCGTAGTGAGCCCCGGCACGATCAGCAGCATGGCGAGCAACTGCAGGCCCACCTGCACGTGGCGTGAGGCCTCGCCCACCGTCCAGAGGGGGGTGGCCGGCTCGCTGCGAGCCTGGGCGAAGGCGAACCCGAGCCAGGCGAGGCCTGCCACGGACGCCAGCGAGAAGAGGCCCATATAGGGGCCCTGGCCGATCCGGCCGGTAAGTGCGTCACGGAGCCGGGTGCCCGAAACGAGCAGATGCAGCAGGACGAAGAAGGCGGCGGCGGCGATCAGGTTCGACATGAGGCCCTCGCTCTTTTGATTTACGTCGTCAATTTATAACATCTTCGGGGTCGTCTTCAATCGGCTCGTCGTCGAGGTCGTCGAAAAGCGGGCCGGCCGGCGCGGCGATGGGGGCGGCCGCGGCGGCGCGGACCGGCGACGGGGCGGGAGCCTGAACCGACGCCGGCGCGACCGCCCGCGGCGTGATCGGCCGACGCAGCACCGACTCCATGCGCGCCATCCAGCGGTTGGCTTCGGCCAAGGCTTCGTCGGGCTCCAGGCGACCGCGGCGCCCGACATCCTCGGGTCGCCAGAGATCGAGCTCGAAGTCTGGATGGTTTGGATCGTCGAAGATGAACCGCAGTCGCACGCGCTCCTGAGGCTGGGCCAGCTGATCCAGGGCGCGGCGCGGCTCGCCGCGGAAGGCCCTCGCCGCCACCTGTCGGTCGACGATCAGCTCGACGCCCAACAGTTCGTCCAGGCCGTAGTCCAGCCGCCAGGCGCCGCGGTCCCAGGCGATGCAGACCTTGGATTGCGCCAGGTCGAAGCCGATGCCGGCGCCCCGCCCGCGGGCGATCAGCAGCGGCTGGGGCGGAGCGCCCAGGGCTTCGGTGAGGGTGCGCCGGATGCGTCGGCCTTCCTCCATGAACCAGACCACCGCCGCGCCCAGCAGCGAGATCGCGCCGCCGGCCAGCGCGAGCAAGGTCAGCAGCCTCGCGATCTCGTCCATGGACCGACGTTACGCTCGATCTGTGAGTCGCCTAAGCCGGGCGGATGACCGGGATGTGCGGGGCCGAGTCCAGGGGCGCCAGACCGGCCAGCCGCGGGTCCTCGATGATCTCCACCTCGCGCCGGAAGGGCTTGAAGCCCGAGCGCATGTAGAACTGCGGCGCGTTGGGATGGTCGAAGGTGCAGGTGTGCACCCAGAAGCGCTTGATTGGGCGCGACCATGCCAGCTCGATCGCCCGGTTCATCATCCAGCGCGCGGCGCCGCCGCCGACCAGCCCTTTGGTGACCCCGAAGAAGGCCAGCTCGCAGGTGTCAGGCTCGAGGAAGTCGAGCTCCAGGATGCCAAGCTCGCCGCCGGGCGCCTCCAGCCGGTAGACCTCGACCACGGGGTCGGCCAGCAGCGCCGCCAGTTCGGCGTCGGGCATCCGCAGGCGCATGAACCACAGCCAGTCGCGGCCCACCGCCGTGTAGAGCGCGCGGTATTCCTCGATCGTGGGGCTGGGCATCCGCCGCAGGGTCCAGCCCGGGTTCTCCACCTCGGGTCGCGGCGCGGGGCGCTCGAACATCTCCAGCGAGGTCACGATCGCAGCGGCCGCGCCCGCCGGCACGTCGTGGAAGCCTTCGGAAAGCATGGGCTAAAGATCCAGTTCGACCATGAGGGGCACGTGGTCGGACGGCTTGTCCCAACCGCGCACGTGCTTGTGGATCGCGACCCCGGTGAGCTTGTCGGCCGCCTGGGGCGAGAGAAGGGCGTGATCGATCCGGATGCCGTTGTTCCGCTGCCAGGCGCCGGCCTGATAGTCCCAGAACGTGAAGGCCCCGGGCGCGCCATCGGCCTGCAGATAGGCCTCGGTCAGACCCAGGTTCTTCAGCGCCCGGAATGCGCCGCGGGTCTGCGGCTGGAAGAGGGCGTCGTCAGTCCAGTTCTCGGGATGCGCCGCGTCGCGCGGCTCGGGGATCACGTTGTAGTCGCCCATCAGACAGAAGGGCTCCTCAAGCACCAACAGGTCGCGGGCATGCGCGCTGAGCCGCTCCATCCAGGCCAGCTTGTATCCGAACTTTTCGGTGCTCACCGGGTTGCCGTTCGGCAGGTAGATCGAGGCGACGCGCACCGGCTCGGGGCCCGAGACGACCGCCTCGACGTAGCGGGCCTGTTCGTCGCCGTCGTCACCCGGCAGTCCGCGGCGGACATCCTCCAGCGGCGTCTTCGAGAGCAGGGCCACGCCGTTGTAGGTCTTCTGGCCATGCACTGCGACATTATAGCCAAGACGTTCAAAGGCTTCGGTCGGAAACTTCTCGTCGATGCACTTGATTTCCTGCAGGCAGGCGACGTCGGGATTGGCCTCCTCGAACCACCGCACGACGGTTTCCAGCCGCGCGTTCACAGAGTTGACGTTCCAGGTGGCGATACGCATCCAGGGCTCCCGTTTCGGGCGTGAAGCTAGTGGCGAGGGCTGCGTTGCTCAATGCCGGTTTGCCAATGCCGCGCCGGCTTGACCTTGCCGCCCGGCCATGGCCTGCCTGGGGGGCAAGGAGGAGCCATTGCGAAGAGCCGCCATCGCATTTTCAGCGCTGCTAGCCACGCCAGCCTGGGCTCAGCCTGTTCCTCCGCCGCAGCTGGACCTACCCAAGCCGGCGCCACCCACCACCACGCTGTCGGGCGAACCGCTGTGCGCGCCTGAAAAGCTGACGCGCATGGTGGTCCGCAACATCTCTCCCGGCCTGCCGGCCGCCGCGCCGGCGGCCCAGCCACGAACGTTGTATCGCCAGGGCGCGCTGTACATGCGCAGCGAGGAGAGCCCCGATCCTTCGCGCGGCCAGCCGGTGGTCATCGTCGCCGAACCCGACATCTGGATGGTCAACCTCTCGACGCGGACAGGCCAGCATCAGGTCGATCCGGGGCCGGAGTTCGTCGTCCGCGCCCCCGTGCTGCCGATGACGGCCGAGACGCCGCCGCAGTTCCGGTCGCTGGAGTACGGCTGCGAGCTCGAGTTCCTGAGGCGCAACGGCGCGGAGTCGCCGATACAGGTGGTCCCCTGGGGCGAGGGCAAGGCGACGGTTCACCAGGTGACGGTGGGCGAGCACATGCTGAGCCTGTTGCTGACGGAGCGGCGGCAGGCGCCCTTGCTGGTGGCGTACTCCCGGGCGGGCAAGGGTGTGTTCATGATGCGCTATGACGAGTTCCGAAACGATCTGACCGATCGTCCCGGACTGTTCGCGCCATCCAAGGACATGAAGATCACGGAAGCGGGCCCGCTCAACAGGCCGGCCGCACCGACCGCGCCGCCGCCGAAGCCCTAGATCGAGAAGCTGACGCCGCAGCCGCAGCTGGACTTGGCGTTGGGATTGCGAATCCGGAATTCCGCGCCGGCCAGTTCGTCGACGAAGTCGATCTCCGAGCCCTTCAGCAGAGCCAGCGATATGACGTCCACCAAGGCGGCCGCGCCATCGCGCTCGACCTTCAGGTCATCCGGCTGCGCTTCGTCCACCAGGTCGAACTGGTACTGGAAGCCAGAGCAGCCGCCGCCCTCCACCGCCACGCGAAGCATGACCGGGCGGCCCTCGGTGGCGCCGATGGCCTGGATGCGTTTCGCCGCGGCGGGCGAGAGGGTGACGTCGATGGTGTTCATGCTTCCGTTAGACGAACGACTGCCCTGGACTATATGAGGGCGCAAGCGGCTTCGACCAAGAGGCCATGCGCTCAGAACGGTTTGATGGCCTCAACGCTCCCACCTCGTGTCGTATACGCTGAACAGCCCGGCCAGTCGCGGGGCCGCAAGGTCCCTGAGGCGGCGAGCCGTACGCGGACCGACTTCGCCCGCGACCGCGACCGCATCATCCACTCGACGGCTTTCCGGAGGCTGAAGGAAAAGACCCAGGTCTTCGTGGCGCACGAAGGCGACCATTTCCGCACGCGGCTGACCCACAGCCTGGAGGTGGCGCAGATCGCCCGGTCGCTCGCGACGGCGCTGGGCCTGGACGCCGACCTGGCCGAGACCATCGCCCTGGCGCACGATCTGGGCCACCCGCCGTTCGGCCACGCCGGCGAGGACGAGCTGCAGGTTCAGATGCAGGGCTACGGCGGCTTCGACCACAACGTGCAGACGTTCCGGGTCGTGACCAAGCTGGAGCGGCGCTATCCCCGGTTCGACGGGCTGAACCTGACCTGGGAAACCCTGGAAGGGGTGATCAAGCACAACGGTCCGGTGATCGACCAGCTGAGCAAGCCATCCTGGAGCGCGATCTCGGAGTTCGATGGGCAGTACGGCCTGCGCCTCGACACCTGGGCGTCGGCCGAGGCCCAGGTCGCGGCCCTGTCGGACGACATCGCCTACAACAATCACGACGTCGACGACGGCGTCTTGGCCGGCCTGTTCAACCTTGATGAGCTGGCTGAGGTGCCGCTGATCGGGCCGCATATCCGCAGCACCTGGGCCGACTATCCCGCGTGCGAACCCGGCATCGTGCGGCTGGAGGCCGTGCGCCGGATGATTGGAGCCATGGTCGACGACGTGATGGCCGAGACCCGCCGCCGGGCCGAGGCCGGGCAGGTGGGGACGGCCGAGGACGTGCGGATGCTGGGCCACGCCCTGGTGTCGTTCTCGCGCGACATGGTCGAGGACCTGGCGGTCCTGCGCCGGTTCCTGATGGAGCGGATGTACCGCCACTGGAAGGTCAACCGCACCCGCAGCCAGGCGCGCCGGATCCTGGCCGAGATGTTCCAGCTGTTCATGGCCGAGCCCGACGTGCTGCCGGCCGAGTGGTTCGCCCGCGCTCAGGCGCGTGACGAGGCGGGGCGGGCGAGGGTGGTCTGCGACTACATCGCCGGCATGACCGACCGCTTCGCCATCGAGGAACACAAGAAGCTGTTCCACCTCGACGTCTGGAACTGACCGCCCGTGGACGTGCTGGTGGTAAGGGCCCCCATGTACCATTCCCCCGGGGACGAGGCGGCCTTCGCGGGCTGGCTACGGCGCATCCGGGCGGTCAACGGCGTGCAGACGCGCGGCCACAACCTGCATATCCAGCTTCGGCCCGGGAAGGTCTCCCAGGACGAGCAGCGTGAGTTCCGGGCTCTCTTCCACCGCTACGGCATGGACACCAGCGAGATCGAGGAACTCGGGCGGCGGTAGGGTTCGTCTCCATCCTGCCGCGATTATCCACCACATCCTCACCGGGCCGTTTCGCGGCCTGTCCCTCCCCGGCAAGGGAGGGAATAAACTCCAATCTCTGCGCACTTGATTCGCCCCGGAGCCCTCGCGATGTCCGACCATGAGCGCGGCGCCTACACGCCGCCGCACGCCGACGCTCCGCTGAGCTTCGATCCGCGCCAGCCGGTGCGCGGCGCCCGGCCGATTCCGTTGACCCTGATCCTCTCGGTGCTGGTGCTGGCGGCGCTGGTGGCGGCGATCCTGTGGTTCTACCAGTCGGGCGTGCGCCAGGCGGGCGAGGCGCCGCAGACGGTAGGCGCCCCGGTGGCCGGCATCAAGGAAGCCGCCAAGGCCGACGCCCAGCCGCAGGATCCCGCCGCCGGCCTGCAAATCTACCGCTCGGACGAGACCGCGGGCCAGCTGCAGACCCTGCCGGCCGAGCCCAAGTTCACCCCGCCGCCCGAAACGCCCCAGGCGCGGCCCACGACGCCGATCGTGGTCACCCAGGCGCCGCCGGTGCAGACTGCCCCCGCCAAGGTCACTCCGCCGCCGGCTGCGACTCAGGCGGCGTTGAAACCCGCCATTCCCGCCACGCCGCCTGCGAAGGCCCCGCCGCCGCCGCCGCAGAAGGTCGCCACGGCGCCAGCGCCGCCGCCGAAGGCCGCGCCCCCACCGCCCGAGAAGAAGGCTCCTGAGCCCAAGGTCGCCGCATCCGCTGGCGGTGCACGGGTGCAGGTGGGCGCCGTGTCGTCGACGGCGCTGGCCGACAAGGCCTGGAGCGACGCCGTCGCCGCCGCGCCCGGTCTCGGCGCCGGCAAGGGCAAGGCCGTGGAGAAGATCGAGGGGGGCACGCTCTACCGCACGTTTGTCACGGGTTTCGCCTCGCGCGGTGACGCTCAGGCGTTCTGCGCCAGGCTCCAGGCCGCCGGAAAGAGCTGCTTCGTCCGGTGAGCTCGGGCGCCTGCATCCTGGGGTGCTCAGGACCTGTCCTGACCTCGCCGGAGCGGGCGCTTTTCGCTGAGGTGCGGCCGTGGGGGTTCATCCTCTTCGCTCGCAACGTCGAGAGCCCCGGCCAGCTTCGGACGCTGACGGCTTCCCTGCGCGAGACGGTGGGGCGGACCGACGCCCCCATCCTGATCGACCAGGAGGGCGGACGCGTGCAGCGCCTGGGGCCGCCGCATTGGGGCCGCTACCCGCCCGGCCGTGACTACGGGGCGCTGAAGGGCGTCGACCCCCTGTATCGCCGAGAGATCGCACGGCTGGGCGGCCGACTGTTGGCGCACGACCTCGCCACCGTGGGAATCAACGTGGACTGCCTGCCCGTGCTGGACGTGCCGACCCCCGGCGCCCACCAGGTGATCGGGGACCGCGCCTATGGCGACGAGCCCGACGAGGTGGCGCTGCTGGGCCGCGCGATGGCCGAGGGCCTGCTGGCCGGCGGTGTGCTCCCGGTGATCAAGCACATCCCCGGGCATGGCCGGGCACAGGCTGACAGCCACCTGGACCTGCCGGTGATCGAGGCCGGCTGGGAAGAACTGGACGCTCGCGACTTCGCGCCATTCCGGGCGCTCTCGGACATGCCGTTGGCGATGACCGCCCACGTCATCTACGCCGCCATCGACCGCAAGCGCCCGGCCACGACCTCGGGCAGCGTCATGCGTACAGCGGTGCGCGGCGCGATCGGCTTCAGCGGGCTGGTGATGTCCGACGATCTTTCGATGAAGGCGCTGCAAGGTGGTTTCCGCGAGCGGGCGGCCGATGCGCGGGCCGCGGGCTGCGACGTGGTCCTGCACTGCAACGGGGATCTGGCCGAGATGGCCGCGGTGGCAGAGGGGGCGGGGCGGTTGCGCGGCCTCCCGGCCCGGCGGGCGCAGGCGGCGCTGGCCAGGCGGCCGAAAGCTGTGGAGCCCTTCGATGCGGCGGCAGGCCGCGCTCGCTTCGACTCCGCGTTTGAGGGAAGGTTCGCGGCATGAGCGGCGGATTCCAGCCATCCCTCGACTTCGCGGCCGCGGCCACCGCCGCCGAGGACGGCGAGGCGCTGATCATCGACGTCGAGGGCTATGAAGGCCCTTTGCACGTCCTGCTGGCGCTGGCCCGCACGCAGAAGGTCGACCTGCTCAAGCTTTCGATCACCAAGCTGGCCGAACAGTACCTGGTGTTCGTTCAGGAGGCGCGCCGGCGCCGCTTCAGCCTGGCGGCCGACTATCTCGTGATGGCGGCCTGGCTGGCCTACCTGAAGTCGCGGCTGCTGCTGCCCAAGCCCGAGCAGCCCAAGGCCGAAGATGCGCCCGCCGAGGAGATGGCCGCCCGCCTGGCCTTCCGCCTCGCCAAGCTGGAAGCCATGCGTAACGCCGCCGAGCTACTGCGCACGGCGCCGCAGCTGGGCCGGGATGTGTTTGGCCGTGGCGACCCCGAGGCCATCCGCATCGTCCCCTCGGGCCGGATCGAGGGAGACCTCTACAGCCTGATGAGCGCCTACATCGGCCAGCGCCAGAAGGAGGCGCAGCGCAGCTACAAGCCCGCCGTCCCCCAAGCCTATCCGCTGGAGGACGCCCGAGACCGCCTGCGCCGCCTGCTGCCTGACCTGGATCGCTGGACGCCGCTGACGGGCGTCGCGCCGATGGGCACGCCGACGGCCGGGCCGACCCGCGCGTCGTATGTGGCCTCGACGCTGTCGGCCAGCCTGGAACTGGTGAAGGAAGGCGCGCTCGAGGCCCGGCAGATCGAAGCCTTCGCCGACATCTATCTGCGCGCCAGGAAGGGGGAGGCGACGACGTGAGCGACGCCCTGGAGACCGCCCGCGAGATCGAGGCGCTGCTGTTCGCCGCTGCGGGGCCGCTGACCGAGGCCGACCTCGCCAAGCGCCTGACCGAGGGCGCCGACGTTGTCGGCGGGCTGGCCCTGCTGGCGCGGCGGTATGAAGGCCACGGGGTGGTGCTGGCCAATGTAGCCGGCGGCTGGCGCTTCCAGACCGCCGAGGACCTGGCCTGGCTGATGACCGAGGAGCGCGACGAGCCGCGCCGCCTCTCGAAAGCCGCCCAGGAGACCCTTGCGATCATCGCCTACCACCAGCCCGTAACCCGCGCCGAGATCGAGTCGGTGCGCGGCGTTCAGGCCAGCAAGGGCACGCTGGATGTGCTGCTGGAGCTGGGCCTGGTGCGGATGCGGGGCCGCCGGCGCACCCCGGGTCGCCCGGTGACCTACGGCACCACCGACGCCTTCCTCGAGCATTACGGTCTGGCGACCCTGAGCGACCTGCCCGGGATGGCCGAGATGAAGGCGGCGGGCCTGCTGTCGCTGGACCTGCCGCCCGACTTCGTGGTGCCGAATCCGGACGCCCCGATCACCGACGAGGACCCGCTGGACGCCGACGCGCCGGAATTCCATGTCGATTTTCTGAGCGAGGATTCTGTTCCCTGATGGGCAGGGACGTTGGCTTGCCCGCCCGGGAGCGACTATATAGCCCCTGAGATTACGGACCCGCGCCGTTGGGGTGGGGTCCAAGGAGAGTTCAGCGCATGGGCGCCCTCAGCATTTGGCACATCGCCCTTATCGTCGTCGTCGCCGCGGTCCTGTTCGGTGGCCGGGGCAAGATTTCCAGCCTGATGGGCGACACGGCCAAGGGCATCCGCGCGTTTCGCGACGGCCTGAAGGGCGACGAAGGGTCGGAAGAGGCCAAGAAGACCCTTCCGTCCGACGAGAAGGACAGCACGCGCGCCTGATCGGCCGCGCGGCACAGGTAATTGCGCCGGCTGCCTTGCCGCGGCCGGCGCTTCTCATTAGGCGTCCCTGATGCTTCCCGAAATCGGCGGACTGGAATGGCTCGTCATCGCGATCGTGGCGCTGGTCGTGATCGGTCCGAAGGACCTGCCGGTGATGATGCGGCGGATGGGCCAGTACATGGCCAAGCTGCGCGGCATGGCCAACGAGTTCCGCGCCAGCTTTGATGAAATGGCCAGGCAGTCGGAACTGGACGATCTTCGCAAGGAGGTCGAGGCCATGCGGCGCGGCCAGTTCGGCAGCACGGACTTCGGCGCCGACATGAATTCCACTGTCAGCGAGATCGAGCAGTCGATGGCCGACGTGGGCGTCCAGCTGCACCCGCCGATGAGCTACCAGTACGACTCATCGACCGCGCCGCCGCTGGAGATTTCGGAAGCGCCGGCGCCCGAGCCGAAGCCAAAGACGCCGCGGGCGAAGAAGGCTGTGAACGTCGCCGAGGGCGCAACGGTCGAGAAGCCGAAGCGCGCGGCCAAGGCCGCAACACCCACTGTCGAGGCTCCCAAGTCGCGCAAGCGGGCGCCCAAGACTGTCGAGGGCGGCGCGTGAGCGACTACGACGACTCTGAAATCGAGGCCTCGCGGGCCCCGCTGCTGGACCACCTGATCGAGCTGCGGAAGCGGCTGATCATCTGTGTGGCTGCGATCATCCTGGGCTTCGCGATCTGCTTCGCCTTCTCTCAGCAGATCTACACGGTGCTGCTGCACCCGTTCAAAATGGCCGCGCAGATGTATGCGGCCACAGGCAAGGGGCATGGCGGGGCCGGCCCGTTCGATCTGCTATTCGTGCTCATCGGCCTGAAGGCGGCGCCGGCGGCCACGGGCACGCTGGAACTGATGTTCACGGCGCCGCTGGAGTTCTTTTTCACGAAGCTGAAGCTGGCCGGCTTCGGCGCGGTGATCCTCACGTTCCCGGTGCTGGCCTGGCAGGTCTACGCCTTCGTGGCGCCGGGCCTCTACAAGCGCGAGCGTCACGCCTTCCTGCCGTTCCTGGTGGCCGCGCCGGTGCTGTTCTCGATGGGCGCGGCGCTGGTCTACTTCATCATCCTGCCCTTTGTGCTGTGGTTCTCGCTGAGCCAGCAGATCATGACCGAGGGCATCGCGGTGCAGTTGCTGCCCAAGGTGTCGGACTATCTGACGCTGGTGACGACGCTGCTGCTCGCCTTCGGGCTCTGTTTCCAGCTGCCGGTGGTGCTGACCCTGCTGGGCCTGGCGGGCATCGTGAACTCGGCGATGCTTTGGAAGGGCTGGCGCTACGCGGTGTTCGCCGTCGTGGTCGTGGCGGCCATCGTGACCCCGCCTGATCCGATCAGCCAGCTGCTGCTCGCGACCCCCATTGTGCTGCTCTATTTCATCTCTATCGGCTGCGTGAAGCTCATCGAGCTGCGCCGGAAGAAGGAAGACGAAGCGGCCGGAACCGACGTCGCCACCACCTGAGCTGGGACAGCCCCGATCCCGTTGGAAGCGGGGTGGGGGGTTGGCCCGGTTCCCGACGCGCTCTAGAGAAACCGCTTCCCTCATCCCCAGCGGCGCCCATGCACGACATCCGAGCCATTCGCGAAACCCCCGAGCTTTACGAGAAAGCCTGGGCGGTGAAGGGCTCGTCCGGGAAGGTGGCCGAGATCCTGGCGCTGGACGCGAGGTTGCGCGCCGCCCAGACGGCCGGTCAGGCAGCCCAGGCCGAACGCAACGAGGCCTCGAAGAAGATCGGCCAGGCCAAGGCCCAGAAGAACGAGGCCGAGGCTCAAGCTCTGATGGCGCAGGTCGAGGCGCTGAAGGCCGGCCAGGCCGAGCACGCTGAGACCGAGCGCGTCACGGCTGAGGAACTGCGCGGCATCCTGGCCTCGCTGCCGAACATCCCGTTCCCCGACGTGCCCGTCGGCGCCGATGAGCACGACAACGTCGAGGTCCGCCGCTGGGGCGAGCCCTTCGCGATCTCGAATCCGAAGGATCACGTCGATCTGGGCGAGGGTCTGGGCCTGCTGGACTTCGAGGCGGCCAGCCGCATGTCGGGCGCGCGTTTCACCGTCCTGAAGGGCCAGTTGGCTCGCCTGGAGCGCGCCATCGGCCAGTTCATGCTGGATCTCCAGACCCAGGAGCACGGCTATCTCGAGGTGGCCCCGCCGCTTCTGGTCAACGATGCCGCGGCCTACGGCACCGACAAGCTGCCGAAGTTCGCCGAGGATCTGTTCCAGACCACCGACGGCCGCTGGCTGATCCCGACCGCCGAAGTGCCGCTGACCAGCCTGGTCATGGACCAGATCGTGGCCGAGGAAGACCTGCCGCTGCGCTTCACCGCGCTGACGCCCTGTTTCCGGTCCGAGGCCGGCGCCTCGGGGCGCGACACGCGGGGGATGATCCGCCAGCACCAGTTCAACAAGGTGGAGCTGGTCTCGATCGTGGCCCCGGAGAAATCCGAGGAGGAGCACGAGCGGATGGTAGGTTGCGCCGAGGCGGTGCTGAAGCGCCTGGAACTGCCGTTCCGCACCATGCTGCTGTGCACCGGCGACATGGGCTTCGGCGCGCGCAAGACCTACGACCTCGAAGTCTGGCTGCCCAGCCAGGGCAAGTACCGCGAGATCAGCTCGTGCTCAAACTGCGGCGACTTCCAGGCCCGGCGCATGGATGCGCGCACCAAGAAGGCCGGCGAGAAGGGCACCCGCTTCGTCCACACGCTGAACGGCTCGGGCCTCGCCGTGGGTCGCACCCTGGTCGCGATCATGGAGAACTACCAGGATGAGGGCGGTCGCATCGCGATCCCGCAGGCGCTGCATCGGTATCTGCCCGGGCTGACGCACATCGGGGGTGAGGGTTGAGGATCCTCCTCACCAACGACGACGGCATTCACGCCGACGGGCTGGAGGCGCTCGAGCGGATCGCCGCCAAGCTCTCGGACGACGTCTGGGTCGTGGCCCCGGAGTACGAGCAGTCGGGCGCCAGCCGGGCGCTTACGCTGGCCGACCCCATCCGCGTTCGCCAGCTGTCCGAACGTCGCTTCGCCACGACCGGCACTCCCACCGACTGCGTCATGTTGGGGGTCAACGACCTGATTCCGGGACCGAAGCCGGACCTGGTGCTGTCGGGCGTGAACAGGGGCGCGAACCTGGCCGAGGACGTCACCATGTCGGGCACGGTGGCCGGCGCTATCGAGGGCATGGCCCTGGGCGTGCCGTCGATCGCGCTGTCGCAGATGGGCTTCTACGAGGAGGGGACCAGCTTCGCCCCCGCGGAGACGTTCGGCCCCGGGATCATCAAGCGACTGGTCGAGATCGGCTGGCCCAAGGACGTCGTCCTGAACGTCAATTTCCCGAACGGGCCGATCGAGAACATCAAGGCGGTCGAGGTCACCCGGCAGGGCTTCCGCGACTTCCAGATTCGCCACAACGAGAAGCGCACCGATCTGCGCGGCCGCGACTACTATTGGGTGGGTTTCCAGCCGCTGCGCTCCAATCCGGCCGAGGGCACGGACCTGCGCGCGCTGTACGACGGCCGCATCTCGGTGACCCCGCTCCACATCGACCTCACCCACGCCGCCACGGTCCACGACCTGAAGGGCAAGCTGGGCGGCGTCCCGCCGAAGGTCTGAAATGGCGGAACCTGAAGACAGCCCCGAAACCCAGATGGCGCGCCTGATCCTGGCGCTGCGCAGCCAGGGCGTGACCGAGCCCAAGGTGCTGACGGCCATCGAGACGACGCCCCGGCCGCTGTTCACCCAGGACCTGTTCAAGGACCGCGCGTTCGAGGATTCGGCCCTGCCCATCGCCTGTGGCCAGACCATCAGCCAGCCGTTCGTGGTGGGCCTGATGACCCAGGCGCTGAAGATCGACCGGCGCGACCGCGTGCTCGAGATCGGCACCGGCAGTGGCTATCAGACGACGATCCTCTCGAAGATGGCCCGGCTGGTCTACACGGTCGAACGGTACCGGACGCTGATGAAGGAGGCCGAGAGCCGCTTCAAGACGCTGGCCCTCACAAACATCATCACCCGCTTCGGCGACGGCGGGGAGGGTTGGCCCGAGCAGGCGCCTTTTGACCGCATTATGGTCACGGCGGCGGCGCCAGGAGAGCCGAAGGCTTTGCTTTCGCAGCTGAAACCGACTGGGGTTCTGGTGGCGCCGATCGGGAAGGGGCCGGTTCAGGTTCTGCGCCGTTACACCGGCGACGGACAGGGCGGGTTCACTGTGGAAGACCTGATCGACGTGCGTTTCGTGCCGCTGCTGGACGGCGTGGCGAAGGAACTCTGACCTTTTCGTGTTCGCGTTGCGACGGGTTGCGGGTTGGCGGGGGCGCCGGCACGCGGCCACTATCCCCCCTCACGCCCCGCTTGATTCTGTGAGCTACCCGGAGCGGCGATGCCTAAACTGTTCGAACGCACGGCCCTGATCCTCCTGGCCACCACGGCGCTGACCGCGGCGTCGGCCCATGCCCAGGCGCCCGCGGCCGATGCCGCGCCGGCGCCTCTGCTGGTCATCGCGCCGGCCGCCGACGGCGCGGTCGCCGTGACCGGCGAGGACGCGGCCGCCCGGGCCAGGTCGCGTGGGTCGTCGTCGACCTATACGGTTCGCAAGGGCGACACCCTGGCTGAGATCGCCGACCGGATGAACGTCACGATCGAGGCGGTGGCCAAGGCCAATGGGCTGAAGAAACCCTACCGGCTCCAGCCCGGACAGAAACTGAAGAACCCCAAGGCCGCCCAGGCGGCCCCGGCCCGTAAGCCCAGGTCCGAACCCGGCGCGTCAGGGGGGACCTATACAGTGAAGTCCGGCGACACCCTGTTCGCCATCGCCCAGCGCAACGGCACGACTGTGGACGCCCTGCGCGCCGCCAACGGAATGGGACGCAGCACCGCGCTGGTCCCCGGCCGCAAGCTGAAGCTGCCGGGCGGCGCCGACGAGCCCGTGGCCGAGGCGCCGGAGGAAGACGCCGAGCTGGCCGAGCGCATGGCCAACGCCGCCACGCCCCGCAACGAGCCGCGTGCTCCGTCCGCGTCCGAGGCCACCGGCGAGCGGGTCTCGACCGAGCGCCAGGTGACGGGCCGGGTGGTCTCCATCGACGTACCCGGCAAGGCCTACAGGGTGAAGAAGGGCGATACGTTGGAGCGGGTGGCCAACCGGCTGGACAGCGACGTCGCCGAACTGGCCCGCCTCAACAAGCTGAAGAAGCCTTATCGGCTGCAACCGGGCCAGACGATCCGGGGCCCGGGCGCTTCGGCCAAGGCCTATGTGGTGGGCCGTGGCGACACAATCGGGGAGATCGCGCGGCGCTTCAGCGTGACCGAAGCTGAGCTGCGCAGCGCCAATGGCCTGCGCCGTGGGGCCAGCGTCGCGCCGGGCCGCCGCCTGCGGTTGCCGGCCGGCTACCGCGATCGCGGCCCGATCACCACCACCGTGCGCATACCCGAGCCGGCTGCGCGCACCGCGCCGCCCTCGACCTTCGAGACGCCGGCGCCTCGCCCCTCGACGCCGGCGCCGCGACCCTCGCAAAGTGTGCTGCCAGACCAGCCGCAGCCGTACCGGCCGTCGCCGGGCGTTACGCCCGGATCGGCGCAGCCCTATCGCCCGCCGCCTGGCCCCGCCCCGGGCCAGACCCCGTTCCCGCGGACGGGACCGGTCGCTGGCGCGCCGGTGGCCTCGCCGCCGGTATCCGACGCCCAGATCAGCGAAATGGGCCGGGGCCTCTTCGTCTGGCCGATCCAGGGGCAGGTGATCTCGGGCTTCGGCGGGCGAGGGCAGGGGCCGCGCAACGACGGCCTCAATATCCGCGCCAATGTCGGCGACGCCGTCCGCTCGGCGGCCTCTGGCGAGGTGGTCTATGCGGGCGACCAGGTGCCGGGCTTCGGCAATCTGGTGCTGATCAAGCACGCCGATGGCTGGGTCACGGCCTATGGCCACCTGAGCCGCATCGACGTGCGGATGCAGCAAAAGGTCACTCAGGGCCAGCCGATCGGGCAGGCCGGGACCACCGGCGGGGTGTCCGAGCCGCAGTTGCACTTCGAGGTCCGCTATGCGCCGACCCCGCAGGAGCGCGCCCGGCCCGTGGACCCGGCGCTGGTGCTGCCCCGTTAGGTCTAGGCCTTGGAGGTCAGGTCGAGGGCGCTGTCGGTGACGCCGCCCTGTTCGACGCGCACGCCCAGGTAGCGCATCACGCCGTCCTTGAAGCTGATGTCGGTGACCGCCAGGTCACGGTCGCGCTTGAGGTGGCTGACGTCGCTGAGCGTCAGACGCAGCAGCATGTCGTCACGCTGGACGCCGTCGGCCTCGGCCGCTTCGATCTGTTTGCGGAAGTGTGCGGACGCCGGGCCGCGGCGTGCGGGTTCGCGAGCCATCGAACTACGCCGCGTTGAAGAAGCCGTGCTCGCCGAAGACGCGCACGAGGCAAGGCTGACCGGCGTCCTGCGCGACACGGGCTTTGCGGTTGGCGGCGGCCTTGGCCACTTCCTTGTCAGGGCTGGCGTCGGTGATTTCGCCCAGATATTCGACCGCCCAGCCGCCCGGGTGGCGCACCACGGTGAAGACGGCGCGTTCGGGTGCGTTTCTCATGCGGTCAGCTCCAGCTTGCCGCGGAGCGCCTGGCAGGCGTTCGACGCGGCGCGCCAATCTATAGTCAAAGCGTCACAGAGTCCCTCGCGTTAAGCGGTATTCCGCATGTTCTTGCGAGAGGTGTCGAAATCTCGTAAGTTCGAGGCATCGAATATCGCACTGGCTCGCGAAATTTCTCCACGGAACTTCCTGAAGTTTCCTAGGCAGATATACCCACGACCCTCTCCGAGATTTTGATGCGAACGCCGCTCTGCGGCGGAAATTATTTGCACCCGGAAAGGGAACAAAAATGGCTACCGGTACTGTGAAGTGGTTCAACGGAACCAAGGGCTTCGGCTTCATTCAACCCGACGACGGCGGCGCGGACGTGTTCGTGCATATCTCGGCGGTTGAGCGCGCCGGCATGAACGGCCTGAACGAAGGCCAGAAGGTTTCCTTCGAACTCGAGCGCGACAAGCGCAGCGGCAAGATGTCGGCGGGCCAGCTGCAAAGCGCCTAAGCCACATCGGCTGACACACGGACGAGGCCGGCGCTTGCGCCGGCCTTTTTCGTTGCGCTTTTGGCTAGAGCGGCAGGCTCTTCCCCAGTTCCCCCGCCAGATCGCGGATAAACTGCCAGGCGACGCGGCCAGACCGGGCCCCCCGCAACTGCGACCACTGCAGGGCACGGCGGTCCAGGTCCGCCACCTGCAGGCCGAACCGGCCCGCATAGGCGTTCACGGCCGCCAGGTAGTTGGCCTGGTCCATCGGCGGGAAGCCGATCCAGAGTCCGAAGCGGTCGGAAACGCTGACTTCCTCTTCGGCGTCCTCGGCCGCGGCCACCAGGCCGCGATCCTCCTGATGGCCGCGTGGCATCAGGTGGCGCCGGTTCGAGGTGGCGACGAACAGGACATTGGCCGGCGGGCCCGAAACGCCTCCCTCCAGAGCGGATTTCAGCGCCTTGGCTGCGGCCGCCCCCTCCTCGAACGAGAGGTCGTCGCAAAGCACGACGAAGCGTTCGGGCCGAACCCGCAGTTCATCGAAGAGCGCGGGCAGGGCGGTGACCTGGTCTCGGTCGACCTCCACCAACTTGAGGTCATCGCCGGCGACAGCCATGAAGGCCGCCTTGGCTAGCGAGCTCTTGCCCGTGCCGCGCACGCCCCACAGCAGCGCGTGGTTGCAGGGCAGGCCCCGAGCAAAGCGGCCCAGGTTTTCCACGAAACGCGACTTCTGGCGCTCGACCCCCACCAGGCTGTCGAGCGCTAACGGATAGTCGGGCGCCGGATGGAAGGCGCCGGTGGCCGGATCGTGCCGAAAGAGCCGGGCGACGGTGAAGTCGGCGGCCGCGCGCGGAGGCGGCGCGAGCCGTTCCAGCGCCTCGGCGATGCGGGTCAGCAGGGGTATGACGTCTCGCTCCATACCGTGGCGCCTATCACACGCCCTGGTTCCATTGCAAAAGCAGGGCTCTGCGCATAGCTTCCGCCGACTTTCGCGGGCGCCCATATGAAACCGGCGCCCGTCGTGCATTTTCGGAGAGGCCATGTTCGCCACCCCTGCCTACGCCCAAGCCGCCGGCGCCGCCGCCGCGGGCCCCGAGGCGCTGCTCATGCAGTTCCTGCCGCTCGTCGCCCTGGTGGTGCTCTTCTATTTCCTGATGATCCGGCCGCAGCAGCGCCGGATGAAGCAGCACCAAGCCATGCTGGCGGCCCTGAAGCGCGGCGACACCGTCACGCTCTCGTCGGGCGTCAAAGGCAAGGTCGTCCGTGTGGAAGACGCCGAGGTCGGCCTCGAAATCGCCACAGGCGTGACTGTGAAGGTGGTCAAGTCGATGATCGCCAACGTCGACGCCAAGGGCGCGCCTGCGCCTGCCAACGACTCCAAGGCCTAAAGAACTCCGACGATGGTCAGTATCTCCCGCTGGAGGATCATCCTCGTCGTCCTGTCGCTGGTGTTCGGGGTGCTCTTCGCGCTGCCGAACGCGCTGCCGCAGGACGTGCGGGAGAGCCTGCCGGGCTTCATGCCCAAGAAAGTCATGAACCTGGGTCTCGACCTCCAGGGCGGCTCCTACCTCCTGCTCGAGGTGGACACCGAAGCGCTCCGGGTCGAGCGCCTGACCAACATGGTCGAGGATGTCCGGACCAGCCTGCGCGAAGAACAGATCCTGTTCAGCGATCTGGGCGTGGTGAATGGCGGCGTAAACGTCCGCATCACCGATCCGACCAAGATCGAGGCCGCGACCAAGCTGCTGCGGGACTCTATCGGGGCGCCGATGGCCGGCTCCACGGGAGGCCGGGATATCACCGTCCAGAGCCAGCCGGGAGGGCAGCTGCGGCTGACCTTCGTGCCGGACGCGCTGAAGGCGGAAGCCGCGCGCGCCGTCGAGCAGTCGCAGGAGATCATTCGCCGGCGGATCGACGAGCTGGGCACCCGCGAGCCCACGATCCAGCGCCAGGGCACGAACCGCATCGTGGTGGCCGCGGCGGGCGAGAGCGATCCTGAACGCCTCAAGGCCGTGCTGGGCCAGACCGCGAAGCTGACCTTCCACCTGGTCGACGAGGGGGTCTCGCCCGAGGAGATCATGGCCGGCCGGATTCCGCCGGGCCGCATGCTGGTTCAGGGCGGGTCCGCCGGCGATCCGCCGATCGTCGTCGAGCGCCGCTCGCTGGTCACGGGCGAGATGCTGACCGACGCCCAGGCCGGCTTCGACCAGCTGAACGGTCAGCCGAACGTGAACTTCCGCTTCAACGGCCTGGGCACCCGCCGTTTCGGCGAGGCGACGACCGCCAACGTGAAGAAGCGTTTCGCGATCGTTCTCGACAACAAGTACATCTCCGCCCCCGTCATCAACGAGCCGATCACGGGTGGCAGCGGCCAGATCAGCGGCAACTTCACGACCGAGTCGGCCAACGACCTGGCGCTGGTGCTGCGCGCCGGCGCCCTGCCGACCCGGCTGAACGTGGAGGAGCAGCGCACCGTCGGCGCCGAGCTGGGGGCCGACGCCATCGCCGCCGGCCAGATCTCGGCCATCGGCGCCTTCATCCTGGTGCTGATCTTCATGGTCGTCGCCTACGGGTGGCTGTTCGGCGGCGTCTCGATCATCGCGCTGATCGTCAATGGCCTCCTGATCGTGGGCGCCATGTCCATGACCCAGGCCACGCTCACACTGCCCGGCATCGCCGGCCTGATCCTGACCCTTGCGGTCGCGGTCGACGCCAACGTGCTGATCTACGAGCGCATGCGCGAAGAGTACCGCAACGGCCGCTCGCTGATCACCGCCATGGACGCCGGCTTCAACCGCGCCATGCTGACCATCTTCGATGCCAACATCACCCACCTGGGCGCGGCGACGATCATGTTCAGCCTGGGGGCGGGCCCGGTGAAGGGCTTCGCCTGGACCCTGGCCATCGGAGTGTTCACCTCGGTGTTCACCGCCGTGCTGGTCACCCAGGTGCTACTGGCCTTCTGGCTGAAGGTCGCGCGGCCCAAGACCCTGCCTATCGAACGAGCGCCCGCATGAGCAAATCCGAATCTCGCTGGTGGCCGCTCATCAAGCTGCTGCCGTCCAAGACCAACTTCCGCTTCATGCGGTTCGCCAAGGTCTACGGCGCGGTCTCGCTGATCGCGACGATCGCGGCGGTGGTCCTGACGCTCTATCCTCTGACCCCGCCCTGCGGCGGGCTGAACTGCGGCGTCGACTTCCGGGGCGGCACGCTGCTGGAGCTGACGACCAAGACCCCCGCTGACCTGTCCAAGATCCGCGAGACCCTGGGCGCCCACCAACTGGGCGACGTGCAGGTGCAGGCGTTCGGCAGTCCGATGGACGTGATGGTCCGCTTCGAGACCCCCGAGGGTCAAAACCCGGCGGTGGTCGTCGAGGGCGCCAAGAAGGCGCTGATCGGCGTTCTGGGCCCCGTCGAGTTCAAGCGAACCGAGGTGGTCGGACCCAAGGTGTCGGGCGAGCTGTTCCGGAACGGCGTGCTCGCCCTGGCGCTCGGCATCGGCATGATGATGACCTACATCTGGTTCCGGTTCGGCCTGACGTTCGGCGTTGGCGCGGCCGCAGCCCTGCTGCACGACGTGCTGCTGACCTTCGGGCTCTTCGCCGTCACCGGCATGGAGTTCTCGCTGAACACCGTGGCGGCCATCCTGACCATCATCGGCTACTCGGTGAACGACACCGTTGTCGTGCTGGACCGGGTTCGCGAGAACCTGCGCAAGTACAAGCGCATGCCGCTTTCGGACGTCATCGACCTGTCGATCAACGAGACCTTGTCGCGCACGGCGATCACGGGCGTCACGGGCCTGATGGCCCTGGGCGTGCTGGCCGCGTTCGGCGGGGAGTCGCTCTTCGGGTTCTCGATCGCGATGATCTTCGGGATTGTGGTCGGCACCTACTCGTCGTTCTTCGTCGCCGCCGTGGTCCTGCTGTGGCTGGGCGTTAAGCGCGGCGAGGACGCCGAGGTGCTGAAGCCGGTCGACGCCCGGCCCTAGGCCATGGCCCGCAACGCGCCCACGATCGACGCCTATGGCGATGGCGGCTTCCGCCTCGCCGGGGCCAGGCATGACGGCTCGGTGCTGATCGTGAGGGATGAGCCGCACAGCTGGGGCGTGAAGGCCATGGCCGACCTTTCCCTGGCCGATTTCGCGCCCGTCATCGAAGCCGGCGCGGCGGACGTCGAGTTCGTCCTGTTGGGCACCGGGGCCCGCAATGCGCTCCCATCGCGAGAGATCCGCGAAGGCCTGCGCGCGGCGGGCATGGGGCTCGAGTTCATGGACACTGCTGCGGCGGCCAAGCTCTACAACCTGCTGACCTCCGAGGGCCGCCGGCTGGCCGCCGCCCTGATCGCCGTCTGATCCTGCCGCGGGGGCATCTGCGGCGTCGCTTCCAGCCCGCCGCGAAACGCCCTATACCTCCGGCCAGGGCAGGATTAACGAGGGCAAGTTACATGGCCGGACTACTCGCCAATTTCCGCAACACGATGATCGTCAGCTTCCTGCTGGCCCTGGTCATCGTCGCGGGCTACCAGGTCCACCACGGCTCGATGGACGCCACCTTCTGGCAGGCCGTCTTCCGCTGGCTGCACACCTTCTTCGGCATCCTGTGGATCGGGCTGCTCTACTACTTCAACTTCGTCCAGATCCGGAAAATGCCGGAAATCCCCGCCGAGCTGAAGCCGGCGGTCTCCAAGTACATCGCCCCCGAGGCGCTGTTCTGGTTCCGCTACGCGGCGCTGGCCACCTGGATCATGGGTGTGATCCTGGCCTTCTCGCGCGGCTACCTGGTCGATGCGTTCACGCTCGGCGCGCTGCAGGGCTTCGCCAATCCGCAGGTCACCTTCATCGGCCTGGGCATGTGGCTGGCCACGATCATGTTCTTCAACGTCTGGGTGTTCATCTGGCCGGCCCAGAAGATCGCCCTGGGCATCGTCGAAGGCGACGCCGACGCCAAGGCGGCGGCCGGCAAGAAGGCGATGCTCTTCTCGCGGACCAACACGCTGCTGTCGGTGCCGATGCTGGTCACCATGACCATGAGCCAGACGATCTTCGCCTAACCCACGAAGACAGGTTACGGAGAGGCCCGCCGCCCCAGCAGCAAGGGGGTGGCGGGCCTTTTTCGTTGGACCCCAGCCGCCTTTGGCCATGAGCGACGACCTCGACGACCTGATCCGCCGCGTGGACCCCGACCGCTGGCTCTCCAGCCGGTTCATCGGGGATGCGGGCCGGCGCGCCGACGTGATCGCGATCTACGCCTACGACCACGAACTGGCCCGCGCGCCGAAGGTGGCCTCGAACCCGCTGCTGGGCGAGATCCGGCTGACGTGGTGGCGCGAGATGCTGGACGAGGCCTACGAAGGCCGCCACGTGCGCCATCACCCAACCGCCCAGGCGCTGGCCGACGTGATCCGCCGCCACGACCTGCCGCGCGAGCCGCTGGAGGCGATGATCGACGCCCGCTACCGCGAACTGGACGCGACGCCGATGAGCAAGGCTGACGCAATGGCGCTGGCGTTCGGCACGGCCAACTCCGCTGCCGTCCTCGCAATCCAGGTCCTGGGCGGTGCAGTCGAGGGCAGCTTTGCCAGCGGCTGGTCGGCGATGTGGGCCCTCTCGCGCTTGATGGCTGACGGACGCCTGGCTTCATCCGCAGTGAGCGAGGCGCTGGCCGAGGTGAGTCTGAGCATGGCCGAGGCCAGGACCGTCGAGCGACGCGACGTCTCGCATGAAGCGTTTCCTGCTGTTGCCCACGCGACGCTGGCGCCTCACTACGCGACCGGGCGACGGCCGACCCTGTTTGAGAAGCAGCTGAGGTTGATCTGGGCCGTGGCGCGGGGTCGGATCTAGCCGCCGCCAGAGTCTGGGTCCTCGCGTTCCCAGCGCGTAAGCCACGTACCGTCCCACGGCGTGAATCGTGGGACCCATCGCGGAACCGCATCGAAATACACGACGTAGTCCTCAGGAAACTGCCGCCGGAGCGTCGGTTCCTCGTAGCCCAGCACGAAGGCGTGGAAGCCGGCCCACATGACGACGCCGTAGATCAGCAGCGGCAGGCTCGCAAAGAGCGCCGCCTGGCCCAGGATCAGGCTGACCACGGCCACGTACATGGGGTTGCGCACGTGGCGATAGGCGCCGATGACGACCAGGCGCTCCGGCGGCGCTATCGGGGCTGGGGTGCCTAGCCCCTGCACGGCGAAGCGCCGAAAGCAGTCGAGTAGCAGGATCGCCCCGGGAATCAGGAAGATCAGGCCGACGGCTGCCCATCGCGCGTCTGCTGGCGCCGGCCACTGCACGATCAGCCACGGGATCAGACCGGCGATCGTCCCCGGCGCGAACACCAGGAACATGGCGGAACCGAGAAGGGTGGTGGCGTGCGATTTCACGCCCCACAGCATAACTTATTCCGCCGGTTCCAGCGCCTTCTCACCCTCGGCCCAGGCCTTGAGGTCGGACAACGCCCGTTCCCCCATTAGCCGCTTCTTCAGCCTGGTCTTCTCTTTCGAGCCCAGCCGGTTGCCCTCGGCGTCGCGCTTGGGCGGGGCCATGGGCGGCAGCAGGCCGTAGTTGATGTTCATCGGCTGGAAGCTGCCCTTGCCGCCTTCCAGGTGCCCGCCGGTGATGTGGCCGACCAGGCCGCCCAGCGCTGTGGTCTCGGGCGGCGGCTCGATCGGCTTGCCCAGGCGCTCGGCGGCGGCGAAGCGGCCGGCCAGCAGGCCCACCGCGGCGCTTTCCACATAGCCCTCGACCCCCGTCACCTGGCCGGCGAACCGCAGGCGCGGATCGGCCTTGAGGCGCAGGTTCGTATCCAGCAGCCGCGGCGAGTTGATGAAGGTGTTGCGATGCAGCCCGCCCAGGCGGGCGAACACGGCTTTCTCCAGTGCTGGGATCATCCGGAAGATCTCGGTCTGGGCGCCGTGCTTCAACTTGGTCTGGAAGCCCACCATGTTCCAAAGCGTGCCCAGCGCATTGTCCTGGCGCAGCTGGACGATGGCGTGGGCCTTCACCAGCGGGTCTCGGGGGTTGGTCAGGCCCACCGGCTTCATCGGTCCGTGGCGCAGGGTCTCGCGGCCGCGCTCGGCCATCACCTCGATCGGCAGGCAGCCGTCGAAGTAGGGCACGTTCTCCCAGTCCTTGAACTCCGACTTCGGCCCTTCGAGGATGGCGTCGATGAAGGCCTCGTACTGGTCCTTGGTCATGGGGCAGTTGATGTAGGCGGCCGCGTCGCCGCCGGGGCCCACCTTGTCGTAGCGCGACTGCCGCCACGCGATGTCCATGTTGATCGAGTCGAAGTTCACGATCGGCGCGATGGCGTCGAAGAAGGCCAGCTGGCCTTCGCCGGTCAGGTCCAGGATCGCCTGGGCCAGGGCGGGCGAGGTGAGGGGGCCCGTGGCCACGATCACGCTGTCCCACTCGGCCGGCGGCAGGCCGGCGACCTCTTCCCGGGCGATGGTGACCAGCGGATGAGCCTCCAGCCTGGCCGTCACCGCCTGGGCGAAGCCGTCGCGGTCGACCGCGAGCGCGCCGCCGGCCGGCACTTGGTGGGCGTCCCCGCACGCCATGATGATCGAATTCAGCGCGCGCATCTCGGCGTGCAGCAGGCCCACGGCGTTGCCGGTCCAGTCGTCGGCGCGGAACGAGTTGGAGCAGACCAGCTCGGCCAGGTGGTCGGTCTGGTGGGCGTCTGTGCCGCGGACGGGTCGCATCTCGTGCAGGACGACGGGGACGCCGGCGCTCGCGATCTGCCAGGCGGCCTCGGATCCGGCCAGACCGCCGCCGACGACATGGATCGGCGTTGATGTCGTAGGGGTGAGGGACATGCGTGACGTCCTAGCAACGATCTCGCGGGATCGCGAGCGAGGCCTTGCGAGCCCTTGCACGGTCAAGGCGGCGCGCGGCAATAAGGAGTCCCCCGGCATGCGGGGGCGAAGGGACGAGGATGACTGGGTTTTCGGCGACGGACGCCGCGCTCGAAGGGTTTCGGATTACTCGCGAACGGCCGAAGGCGCTGCTGGCGTGGACGGTGTTCTGCTTCCTCGTGAACGTCGCCAGCGTCCTGATTTCGGTCAACATGCCCAAGGAGGCGCGCGACGCTATGGCGTCGCTGCAGACCGATCCAAGCCAGCCGCCGGACATGGACGCCCTGACGTCGGCGCTGATGGTGCTTTCGCCCATCCTGGCGTTCGGGCTGGCGGTCCAGTGCGTGATGGCCGCGGCCGTGTATCGGATCATCCTGAAGCCGGCGGACGAGCGGTTCAGCTACCTGCGCCTCGGCAAGGATGAGCTGCGGCTGATGGCGCTGACCCTGATCTACGTCGTCCTGGGCGTGATGCTGCTGGCGGTTGCGCAGCTCTGCATCGGCATCGTGGTCTTCATCGCCTCGTTTCTGGGGCAGGGGGTGATGGCGTTCGTGTTCTCGGCCGCCGAACTCTTCGCCATCGGCATGTTCTTCTACATCGCGATCCGGATGTCGCTGGCGCCGGTGATCACCTTCGACCGTGGCAGGCTCGCGATCCTCGATTCATGGGCGCTCACGAAGGGACAATTCTGGCGGCTGCTGGGCGCCTACGTTCTTGCGATCTGCTGCGTCGTGGTGGTGTCGCTGTTGGCGATCATGCTGTTCAGCATGCTGGCCGGACTGGCGGTCCTCGCGACGGGCGGCACGCTGGCCGACCTGTCCGGGATCTTCCAGCCGGACGAGACCAAGCTCTCCAGCTATCTGAACCCGTTCATGATCGCCTACATGATGGTCGGCAGCGTGTTCACGGCCATCTACTACGCCGTCATCGCCGCGCCGGGCGCCTGGGCCTATCGGGGCCTGACGGGGGGCGAGGGCCTCCAGAACGACGCCCCCGCCGCCGCCATCTGAGCGCCGGCCGGTTTCAAGCTTGCGAACTGGGCCGGGCAGTGACCCGGTCGTGCCACGCCTTCAGGTTGGCGAACTCGGCCTCCATCGGCAGGCCGATCCAGGTGGCGAAGTCGACGGTCGAAAGCAGGCAGATGTCGGCCATCGTGTACGTCTCGCCGGCCACGAAAGGCTTGTCGGCCAGTTCGGCGTCCAGCCACTTCTGGGCCCCCGCGTAGAGCGCCTTGTTGGACTCACCGAAGTCCTTGAACTGGGTCAGTAGCCGCGCCGTGAAGGGGTGGGCATGGCGCCAGTACATGCCGACCGGGCTCATCACCTGGAACTCGACACGGCGCACCCACATGTCGACGTTGGCCTTCTCGAACGGCGTCCGGCCGAACAGGGGCGGGTCGGGTTGGACCTCGTCGAAGTAGCGGCAGATGGCGACCGTTTCCGAGATGCAGCTCCCGTCATCCAGCTCCAGCGTCGGCACCTGGCCCAGCGAGTTGCGCGCCTTGTGCTCGTCGCTCTTGTGCTCGCGCTTCATCATGTCGACCGGCGTCTCAGGCAGGTCGACGCCCTTCTCGGCCAGGAAAATCCGCACCCGCCGCGGATTCGGCGCCGGCATCGGCGCGCCATAGAGCTTCATGATGTTCCTCCCCTTCGAAGTTGAAGGGGAGGCTATTTCAAACGGACGTTTAGCGCCAACGCTAGTCGCGGAGCGACGCGGGCACGTTGCCACCGTTCTTCGCCAGCGCGGCCCAGACAGCTTTAGAGAGCGCGATGTTCTGCTCGGCGCTGCCATGGGTCCCAGCGTTGACGTTCAGGTCGGCCGCTAGCGCCTTGCGGGCGTCCAGGCTGGAGTCGAGATCCAGCATCTTGAGAAGGTCGACGATCGAGGTGCGCCAGTTGCCGCCACCGCCCTTTTCGGCGGCGATCTCGGTGAGGATCGCCTCAACATCGGCAGGAGCCGGAGGGGGTGCGGCAGCCAGCGCGGCCTGCGTTGTGGCCGGCGCCCTCGCCGAAGCCGCGGCGGGCGTAGCGGCGGCCGCTGCCGGAGCTGCAGGCCTTGGCTTGCGGTGGAAGACCTTGTCCATGATCGAGCCGAAGATGCCCATCGGTGTCTCTCCTCTTGAATGCGGGAGCAGAACACCGAGCGGATGGGCAAGGTTGCGGGACCATCGCCTCTCCAGGGATGCCCGCATACGCGCCACTGATGTCTATCAAGCCTCGATGACCACCCTTATCGACGCGCGTCGGAATGCAACTGTCAGATAGTCGACGGTCACGCGACTCTCTTCGACCTTGTCGTTCCGCGCACGAACCCGGGGGGGGAGGGGGATGGACGGACCGTTTGGCGTGGCCGCGCTCACGAGCATTCGCGAGCACCCACGCTTCCGCGACGCTGTCGAGCAGTACGCTCGGAGCCGGGTCGAGCAATTCCGGCGACTGGATGCCGCCCTGAGATGGGCTACGACCGACCTGGGGCGCTCGACGCTGTCACGCGCGACCGTCGTCCTTCACCGTCGCCCGGAGGGCCTGACGGCCAATGCGCTGCTGGAGTCCGCGCGCACACTGGGTCTGTGCAGCCGCGGTCGCGTACTGGCCTACCTCGACGGCGCCCAACTGCGCGGCCTGCTCAGCATTTCGGCGGGCGACGGCTACTGGACCGACCGCCCAGTCCAGGTCAGCCCCGCCCTATGCGGCCAAGTCGAGGACACGGCGCGAAACCTGCTGGCCGCCGTGGACCTACTAGAGCCGGAAGCTCCGGAAACGGCCAATGGAGAACAGCGCTTGCAGGGCTTGTTGGCCGCCATGGCGGCGCTCCCGACCACCGACCCTGCGGTACTGTCGGTGCTGCCGGTCGGGATCCGCCAGTTCATGGAGCACGATGGGGCTCTGCGCATCCTGGACGAACTGATCGTCCGGCAACGGAGCGAACGCGCCCGCCTTCTCGAGGCGGTGCGCTTCAGTCAACTCTCGCTCGCGCGGGCGAGCGGTGTCTCTCGCGCTCAGGTGAAGCGCCTGCTGGCCAGCGCCCAGCCCGAGGGCTTTGTCATGGTGGGCGATGGCGAGCTCGATTTCGCCCCCGCCTTCTCCGACGCCGCCGAGCTGCGCTTCGCCCTGATCTTCAGGGTCGCCCAACTGGCCGCTTCCTTAGCTGCGTCCCGCGGTTAGGCCATGAGGCGTCGGCGCTTGCGGAGCGCCGCGCCGAGACTTCCGAAGCCCAGCAGCATCAGCGCCCAGGCCGACGGCTCCGGCACGGGCGCTGTGATCGCTTCGTTGAAGCGGACGTTGTCGATCTGGACGCCCGGACCGGAATTATCGCCCGTGAACAGGTCCATCCGGCTGATGTTCGCCAGGTTGACGGTGAACGTCTGCAGCCCCGCTGTCTTGTCCAGGTTGAACACGCCAGAGTGCGAGCCCGACCCGTCGACATAGCTGTAGCTCATGGCAAAGGAGCCCAGCGGCGCCTGCATGTTCGTGTAGTCCGCGAGGTCCAGCGAATTGAGCGAGAAGGTCCCGCCCCCGACCTTCTCGATCCGCAGGAACGCGTTGATCGAGTTCACCCAAGGCGAGGCGCCGACGGGATCAGCCTGGCGATTGGGGTTCGTCGCGAAGCCCCAGATGAACATGTGCTCGTCGCGGCCGTCGGTCCCGTAGGCCCGGAACCCGAGCCCCTGTTCGACATAGGTGAAGCCGTAACCCAGGCTGTAGTTGTTCGCCGACCGCAGTGAATCGAATGTCACGACGGCTGCGGACGCCGCACTGCTGACCGCGATACCGGCGGCCATTACGACCCCGGCCAAGACCTTGTTCTTCATGGTTACCTCCCCGACATGAGCAGCACCGTCCGTACAGCTCTGCGGGAGGTCAAGGAGAGCAGAACTGTTCAGCACCTGGCGTTGAGTTGCGGCCGGGAGAACGGCGTTTTCTCGCCCGCGAGGCGAATTGCCCCTACGCCCCGACCAGCCTCTTCTTCCGCTCGCCCTTGCGCTGGCGATGGCGCTCCAGGAGGTCGTGCAGGTAGCGGCCGGTCCAGCTCTTGGGGTTGGCCGCCACGTCCTCGGGACTGCCCTGGGCCACGATCTCGCCGCCGCCGTCGCCGCCCTCGGGGCCGAAATCAACGATCCAGTCGGCGGTCTTCACGACGTCGAGGTTGTGCTCAATGACCACCACGGTGTTGCCCTGGTCGGCCAGCTCATGGAGCACCTCCAGGAGCTTCTTGGTGTCCTCGAAGTGCAGGCCGGTGGTGGGTTCGTCCAGGATGTAGAGGGTCTTGCCGGTGGCCCGGCGCGACAGCTCCTTGGACAGCTTCACCCGCTGCGCCTCGCCGCCCGACAGGGTGGTGGAGGACTGGCCCACCTTCACGTAGCCCAGGCCCACGCGCTTCAGCGTCAGCATCTTCTCGCGCAGCACAGGCACGGCCTTGAAGAACTCGGCGGCCTCCTCGACCGTCATGTCCAGGACGTCCGAGATGCTCTTGCCCTTGAACAGGACCTCCAGCGTCTCGCGGTTGTAGCGCTTGCCGTGGCAGACGTCGCAGGTGACGTAGACGTCCGGCAGGAAGTGCATCTCGATCTTGATCAGGCCGTCGCCCTGGCAGGCTTCGCAGCGGCCACCCTTCACGTTGAACGAGAACCGCCCCGGGCCGTAGCCGCGGGCCTTCGACTCCGGCAGGCCCGCGAACCAGTCGCGGATGGGCTGGAAGGCGCCGGTATAGGTCGCCGGGTTCGACCGGGGCGTGCGCCCGATCGGCGACTGGTCGATGTCGATGACCTTGTCGAAGTGCTCCAGCCCCTCGATCCGTTCATGGGCGGCCGGCGCGTCCGACGCGTTGTGCAGCCGTCGTGCGGCGGCCTTGTAGAGCGTCTCGATGGTGAAGGTGGACTTGCCGCCGCCGCTGACGCCGGTGATGCAGGTGAACGTGCCCACTGGGATCTCGGCGGTGACGTTCTTCAGGTTGTTGCCGCTGGCTCCGACGACGCGGATCACCTTCTTCTTCGAGATTGGGCGGCGATCCTCGGGCACGGCGATCTCGCGCGTGCCCACCAGGTACTGGCCCGTGATGCTGTCGGGGTTGGCCATGATGTCGGCCGGCTTTCCCTCGGCGATCACGTGGCCGCCGTGGACGCCGGCGGCCGGACCCATGTCGATGACGTGGTCGGCAGTCATGATCGCCTCCTCGTCATGCTCGACCACCAGCACCGAATTGCCCAGGTCGCGCAGGCCGCGCAGCGACTCCAGCAGGCGGGTGTTGTCGCGCTGGTGCAGGCCGATGGACGGCTCGTCCAGAACGTAGAGCACGCCGGTCAGGCCGGAACCGATCTGGCTGGCCAGGCGGATGCGCTGGCTCTCGCCGCCCGACAGGGTGCCGGAGGCGCGGGACAGGTTCAGGTAGTCCAGCCCCACGTTAACCAGGAACCGCAGGCGGTCGTTGATCTCTTTCAGGATCCGCCGGCCGATCTCCATCTGTTTGGCGGTGAGCTGGCCTTCCAGCGCCTCGAACCACTGCTGGGCGCTGCGGATCGCCAGCCGGGAGACCTGGCCGATGTGCTGGCCGGCGATCTTCACCGCCAGCGACTCCGGTTTCAGGCGATAGCCCTCACACGCGAGGCACGGGGTCTCGGACTGGTAGCGGCCCAACTCCTCGCGCACCCACGAGCTGTCGGTCTCGCGCCAGCGGCGCTCGAGGTTGGGCAGCACGCCCTCGAAGGTCTTGTTGACCTCGTACTTGCGCGCGTTGTCGTCGTAGATGAAGCGGATCTTCTCCGCGCCCGAGCCGTAGAGGATCACGTTCTTGGCCGGCTCAGGCAGCTTCCAGAACGGCTCGTCCATCGAGAAATCGTAGTGTCGGCTCAGCGCCTGCAGCGTCTGCGTGTAGAGCGGCGAGGGGCCCTTCGCCCAGGGGGCGATGGCGCCCTTGTGGAGGCTCTTGTCCTTGTCGGGCACGACCATGTCGGCGTCGAAGGCCAGCTTGGCTCCCAGACCGTCGCACACCGGGCAGGCGCCGTACGGATTGTTGAACGAGAACAGCCGAGGCTCGATCTCGCTGATCGTGAAGCCTGAGACCGGGCAGGCGAACTTCTCGGAGAACAGCAGCTGCTTCGGCGTCGTCTCACCTTCGGCGAGGTCGGCCCACTCGGCGACGGCGATCCCGTCGGCCAGCTTCAGCGCGGTGGCCAAGCTGTCGGCGTAGCGTTGCTCCTGGCCGGACTTGGTGACGATGCGGTCCACGACGATGTCGATGTCGTGCTTGAACTTCTTGTCGAGGATCGGGGCGTCCTCGATCAGCATCAGTTCGCCGTTGACCTTGACCCGCTGGAAACCGGCCTTCTGCCACTCGGCGAACTCCTTGCGGTACTCGCCCTTGCGGCCGCGCACGACGGGCGCCAGCAGGTTCAGGCGCGTTCCGTCTGGCAGGGCGACCAGCTTGTCGACCATCATCGAGATGGTCTGGCTCTCGATGGGCAGGCCGGTGGCCGGCGAGTAGGGCACGCCCACGCGCGCCCAAAGCAGGCGCATGTAGTCGTGGATCTCGGTGACCGTGCCGACCGTCGAGCGCGGATTGCGGCTGGTCGTCTTCTGCTCGATGGAGATGGCCGGCGACAGACCCTCGATGAGGTCCACGTCGGGCTTGCTCATCAGCTCCAGGAACTGGCGCGCATAGGCGCTGAGGCTCTCGACATACCGGCGCTGGCCCTCGGCGTAGATGGTGTCGAAGGCGAGCGAGCTCTTGCCCGACCCCGACAGCCCGGTGATCACCACGAGTTCCCCGCGCGGGATGTCGACGTTGACGTCCTTGAGATTGTGTTCGCGGGCGCCGCGAACGCGGATCAGATTGTGCTGGTCAGCCATAAGGTCCCGGAAAGCGCGGAGAGCCCGCGGAAAGGGCCATCCGCGAGACCGCCTAATGTAGGTGACGGGACTCGGGCATAACACAGGAACGCAAAGCGAACATAGACCCGGCGGCATCGCCTACGCCGGGGCTGCTGACACCACGGTGGCAGTAGGAACACACCTCGATCACGCGCGCTTGCGACCTGCCCAGCCGTACAGCAGCGCCATGGCGCCCGCGTAGCCGATCAACGCCAGAAGAGGCGCGGGGCCGAAACCCTCGGGAACAAGGCCCAAGGGCGAACCTGAACTGGTGACGACGATCAGGCCGGCCAGCGCCACGTTGAACAGGCTCTCGCCGACGATCAGGCCCGAGACCACCAGGACCCCAAGTCGCTTGGCGGACTCGCCATCGGGCCGGTCGGCGACGCGACGGTCGTACAGCCAGCCGGCCACCGCGCCGATCACCACCGGCAGGGTGAGGGTCGCCGGCAAGTAGATGGCCATGCCCACGCCCAGGGGCGGCAGGCTGTAGCGCTTGGTCCGCCGCAGCAACTCGTCGATGACGATCAGCCCCACGCCGACCAGCACGCCCACGCCGATCAGGCCCCAGTCCAGGTCGTGGCTGATGACCCCCTTGGCGATGGTGGAGATCAGGGTCGCCTGCGGGGCGGGCAGGGGCTGGTCCGAGATGCCGGCCATCGGCGAGCCGGCGAAGCCGTTCGAGCGGTTCAGAAGCTCGAGCACCGGCGGGATCACTGCTGATCCGGCGATCACACCGATCACCAGCACCGCCTGTTGCCGCCACGGGGTGGCGTCGACCAGTTGGCCGGTCTTCAGGTCCTGCAGATTGTCGTTGGCCGCGACCGCCACGGCCAGCAGCACGCCGGTCACCAGCAGGGCGAAGGCGACGAGCGGCATCGGATCACGCAGCATGGCGCTCGCGCCGATCGTGGCCACGATCAGCGAGGCGCCCAGCACCGCCAGGATCGCCAGGCCAGACACCGGGCTGTTGGATGACCCGATCAGGCCGGCCATGTAGCCGCACACGCCGGCGACCAGGAACCCCGCGATGGCGATATAGGCCAGCGCCGCCAGCGTCAGCGGGATCGCCAGGCCCGCGAGCGGTCCGCCCTGGAGGAAGTTGAAGATCAGCACGCCCATTGGGATCAGGCAGAGGGCCGAGACAACGGCGACGATGCCGATCGGAATGTCCTGTTCCGCCCGCGTCAGGGCCCGGGCGCCGGGCGCGCCCCGTCGGGCCTGCGCGGCCAGCGCCCCGACCAGGCCGTTCCACACCGGTACGGCCAGCTTGGCCAGGGTCCAGATCGCGGAGATGGCGATGGCGCCCGCCCCGATGAAGCGCACCTTGGTCGTCCAGACCGCTCCGGCCGCATCGGCCGCCGAGGCCGCGGCGTCGGGATAGAGCGCGGTGAGGATCGGCACTGCCACGACCCAGGCGATCAGGAGCCCCGTCAGCATCGCCATGCCGACCGCGATTCCCATCAGGTGACCGGCGCCCAGCAGGGCCAGCGACATCGACGCGCCGATCCCGGTCGCGCCGGCGCCGACCCGGAAGAAGCCCGCGACCTCGCCTGCGAACACCCGCGTGCCGACCAGCAGCGCGTAGAGCGCCGAGGCGGCGCTGCCGAGGATGATGGCGGTCAGGCCGCGCTTGCCGTCCGCCGCCTGCTCGGCGCTGCCGTCGCGCACGCCAGAGCCCACCTTGAGCACCTCGGCCGCGGCGACGCCTTCGGGGTAGGGGAGCGGCGAGTTGGACACCAGGGCGCGGCGTAGGGGCACGGTATACATCACGCCCAACACGCCCCCGATCGCGCAGAGCCCGAACGTCGTCCAGAAGGGAAAGCCGGTCCAGGCGCCCACGATCACCAGGCCCGGCAGCACGAAGATCACTGACGCCATCGCCCCCGCCGCCGAGGCGACGGTCTGGACGATGTTGTTCTCCCAGATGGTGGAGTCCTTGAAGGCGCTCAGCAGGGCCATCGAGATGATCGCCGCCGGGATCGACGTCGCGACCGTGAGGCCGACCCGAAGGCCCAGGTAGACGTTCGCCGCCGTGAACACGAGGCAGATCAGGATGCCCAGGAGCACGCCCCGGACCGTAAGCTCCACCCGCCGGGCCTCGGCCCCCGTCGCTGTCGTCACGCGCTGTCCCCCGAACTCGCTTCCGCGGTTAGACCCCGCGAAGCGCATGGGCTCAAGTCATCGCACGCGGCGCATTTCCAACAGGTCCAGTTTGGACTCGTAGGCCGGCCATGGAAACGCGACGCGCCAGCGCTCGTCGCCCATGCGGCGCACCTCGCCGATCATGTCGCGATCGGCCTCCGACCCGTAGCGCGGCGCGCGGACCTCGTTTCCGAGTTCAAGCACGCCGACGAACTTCGCCGTGCGCCGGCCGCCCGGGCAGATCAGGCCGACGGGACGTTGCGAGCCGGTGGTCTTCTTGAGGATCAGGTCGCCGCCGGGCGTCAGCGTCACCATGCAGCGGAACCAGCCGTAGGCGATGTACGGCAGCATGCCTTCGCCTGCCGAGCCCAGCTTGATCGTGCGGCACTGGTAGCGGCCCGGCGTGGGCTGGGGACGGTTCAGGTTCGTGCGCGGGTCCGCCACGGGCCCCAGGCGGCGCAGGTCATCCCCGTGGCCGGCGGCGATGGCGTCGTGGCGGGCGGCCTTCCAGGCTTCGCCAAGGCGCGCGTAGCGCCGGGCGTCGGCCTGAGTCGGCTGGCAGGTCATTTCCTGCGCGGCGGCGCTGGTCGCCAGAGCGCTGATCGCGAGTGCAAGGCGAAGCTTCATCAGCCGATGGGATCAGAAGCGCCGCTTGAAGGCGACTCGCGTCGGACTGACCCGCAGGCCCTGGTCGTCAGACCATTCCCCCTTGGGGCGGATATCGACCTCCGGGATATCCTCGGCCGCGGACAGGCGCAGGGCCGCGCTGGCGCTGGGCGCCGCGAGGTTCACCCGACGCAATGACTTGGGCGTCCGCTCGGCGCGAGCCGGAGCGCGCGGTTGCGCCGTGGTCGCCGCCATCCTCGGCGCGGCGGCCACGACGCTGGCGGGCCAGATCTGGGCAAGCGCGGAAGCCGGCGCTGCGGTGAGGCAGCTCACGGCCAGGATGAGCTTGAGCGGGCGGTGCACGATGGGCCTCCAGTATGGAACCGCCCCCCTGAACCCCCTCAGATCACTTTGGTTTCCTCCTCATGGCTTCGTCAGGGCTCAGGCCCGATCGATGCGCGCGACAAAGCAGCCGTGGGCCGCATTGTGGGCGTGGATGTAGGCCGTCGCAGGATTCTCGAACGCGTTGCGGATCGCGGCGTCCAGAGGCGCGTCGCGGGAAAGGTCGGCCCCGATCAGCATCCCCTGATCGTTGAAGATCCGAAGCGCGATCGGGCGCCCCTTCAGCACAGGCGGCAGGCCGTCCTGGACCTGCAGGGTGGCGTCGGCCGCCTCGCGCACGAAGATCGCGTAGGCCGAGCGGTAGGGCGTCGGTGCGCTGTGGCTTTCGTGGTTGAGCAGCAGGACGCTTTCGCCGGGTTGGGCGTCCTGCAGTGTGATGCGGCAGGGATAGCCCGGGCTGTAGTCGGCGGTCTTGCGGATAACGCCGCGGGCGGCCAGGGCCTCATCGGAGAGGGCGAACAGGGGGCGGAAGTCGTCGAGCGGCAGTCCAGTCACGGCGTAGGTCATGTGGGGTCTCCTTCAGGCGACGCGTTGGGATGCTCAGATGCGGTCGATGCGCGCGGCGTAGCAGCCGGCGCCGGCGTAGTGGGCGTGGAGATAGGCCGCCTGCGGATCGGCCAGCAGGCGATCGATGGCTGGGGTCAGTTCGGTGGTCGCCACGATGTCGGCGTCGATCATCATGCCGGCCGCGTCGAACGCCCTGAGCGACAGGAACTGGCGCGCCGAGAAGGCCGGCGGGATCTCACCGGGCCCGAAGCGACGCTCGGACGCCCCTTCGCGGACGAAGATGGCGTGGCGCGACCGGAACGGCGTGTCGGCCGGCTGGTGTTCGTAGTTCATCAGCAGGACGGTCTCGCCCGGCCGGGCGTCCTCCAGGGTGAGCCGGCAGGGCGAGCCGGGCCCTTCGACGACCCGGCGCTGGATTCCCTGCGCCGCGAGCGCATCGTCGGACAGTCCGAACAGCGGCTGGAAGGGGGCGGCGGGAAGGGCGGAAACGACGAAAGACATGTGGTGATCTCCTTTGCCCGGAAGATCGTTCGCGGCGCCGCGCAGGCCAATGTGGCGATGCCAACACATGTCCGAAAGCCGCGAGCCCGACCGCGGCCGAGGCGCTGTCAGCCCGCGAGGCAGAGATCGGTGCGCTCGTTCGCCAGGACCAATCCCTCGAGCAACTCCACGACCGGTGAGGTCTCGCGCTCCATGGCGACCGCATTGCCCAGGGTCCGGGCCGCTTCCGCAATGGTCGGATCGCTCAGGAGTCGGCGCAGCGCCATACGAATCTCCGAGGTCGATGCGGTTGGGTCCAGCCGAAGCCCCGCCCCGCGAGCGGCGACGCGCGCGGCGTTGTCGTTCTGGTCCCGACCGTGCGGAATGACCAGCATGGGGCGGCGATGCGCCAGCGCGCGCGTCACCGTGCCGTGGCCGCCGTGCGTCACCACGGCCACGGCCGCGCGCATCACCGCGTCGTGGGCTGCGTTCGCGGCGAGCCTGCAGTTGTCCGCCGGCCGCAGGGCGTCGGCGTCGATGCTGCCGCCCAGGGTCACGAGCAGGCGGAGCGGCAACTCGCCGGCCGCGTCAATAACGCGCTGCAGCACCACGGTGTGGTTCTGGAACGTTGTGGAGAACGCCACCAGGACCAGCGGCCGATCATCGCCCGGCGGCCATGGCGAGACCCAGGTCTGCGCCCACGCCGGCTCGTCCAACTGGGGACCGACGTAGCGGACCTTCGCCGGCAGCGTTTCTGGCGCGAAGTCGAACGCGCGGGCGGTGGCCAAAAGCACAGCCTGCGCCGCCTCGGCCTGGTCGATTGCGTGGTCAAGGGGCGGCAGGCCCAGGTGAAGGCGAGCCGTATTGATGGCGGGCAGGCCATGGTCGAACAGGGCGACGACGCCGTCGCGCATCTCGGCGTGCAGGGCGACCTCGGCCTCGGTGCGCGGCGGCGCCAAGCCAGGGCCCATCGGCGGCACGCCGGGGATCGGGAACAGGCTGATATTGGCCGCCAGGTAGCAGAAGGGTTGGCCCACAGCCTCGCAGGCGATGGCGACGCCGAACAACATCTCGCTGGTCACCACCAGCTCGGCCGGTTCGCGCTCCAGTTCGGCGATCACGTCCTGTGCATAGGCAAGCGCGGGGCCGGCCCAGACGACGTCGATCGCGTGCTGCAGGCCCGCCGCCCCCTCGTACGCCCAATCGCTAACCGTCTCGCTCGCCGGGGTGCGGTCGGGTCGGCTGGGCGCGCGGGTCCAGGGGACGAATGTCGCGCCCGCCGCCTCGCATTCGAAGCGGTTGCAGGCGTCGCTCATCACCCTCACGCGGTGTCCATGGTGGAGCAGCTTGCGCACGACGGTGAGCATGGGGGCGACAGTTCCACCACCTTCCCAGGTGGCGAAGAGGAACGACTTCATTCGAAAGCGGCGGGCGGCTTCGGCTTGGGTCATCGGGGGATGTCCTGCGTAGGAAGGGCGTTGGAGATGGACAGCGCGGCCTGGATCAGCCGCAACATGTGATCCTCGAGTTCGGAGATTGAGCGGCCCATGTCCCGACGTATGAGCTTCCACACATAGACATCGGTGGCGACGACCAGGCCGTCGAGGCGGCGGCGTGCGATATCGTCCGGTTGCCCGGCGAGTTCGGGTGCGAACACGCGCTCGACCCAGCCCCGGTGGCTGGCGCGGCCGGTGTCGGTCATGCGGCGCAGCGCCGGATAGCGGTCTTCCTGCGCGAGAGCGCGCATATAGACTTCGCCGTTGACCTCATAATCGCGCACGAGGGCGGCGACGGCCGCGGGGGCGTCGCCAGGCGGCGCCTCACGAGTGCTCAGTACGTCACGTTCGATGGCGTCCGAGGTTGGTCCAAGCAACCCTTCCTTGCCGCCGAAGCGGCGGATGATCGTCTGCACTGTAACGCCAGCCTCCTGGGCGACGTCCTCGAGGCGGATGTCCTCGAACCAGAGCCGTTCCAGGCGAGCCCGGAAGGCATCGACGATCCGCTGTGCAGTCGCCTCCGCCGCAGCCGCGCGGGCGGTCTGCCGGTAGGGGCGGCGTTCGTCTGAAAGCTCGGCGTCAATTTTCATGTGGGCGCTACTAACACGAATAACGCCGCTCGCAACAGTTTTGTGTGAGTCTAACTAACTTGAAATGATCGGACCCTTCAGAGGGCGTCGTGAAAGATGATACCGAGCGTGTGCCGGCAGCCTTTGCGCAGGCGGCTGACGCCGTGGCGCATGTTCACCCGATAGACGCCTTTGCCGCCGCGGATCGGGCGGTGGTGAACAGGGAAGACCACCGCGTCGCCCTGGCGCAGCGGCACGACTTCGACGCGCGACTGCATGCGCGGCCGCTGCTCGGTGAGGACGAACTCGCCGCCTTCGAAGTCGCGGCCAGGCTCGCTGAGCAGGATCGCCGCCTGCAGCGGGAAGACCTGCTCGCCATAGAGGTCCTGGTGCAGGCAGTTGTAGTCGCCCGGCCCATAGCGCAGCACCAGCGGCGTCGGCCGCGTCTGGCCGGCGGCGTGGCAGCGCGCCAGATACTCGGCGTGTTCGGCGGGATAGCGAGCGGCTTCGCCCAGCGTGGTGTTCCAGCGGTTCGCGATCTCGGCCAACGGCGGCCAGAGCGCGGTGCGCAGGGCCTGAACCGGATCGGGCAGGGGAAGGCGAAGTAGCGGTACTCGCCACGCCCGAACCCGTGACGCGCCATCACGACCGTCGAGCGATAGCCGTCGCCGTCGTAGCGCGCGGCGATCGCCTCGCAGGCGGCGGGGTCCAGCAGTCCGGGGATGCGGGCGCAGCCGTGAGTGTCCAGGTCGGCCGCGACGGCGGTCCAGTCGATGTCGGTCATGGCCGGGACATCGCGCCGGCGTAGGGCGCGTTCAACCCACCATGCGGACGCCAGGTCCGTAAGCCGCTAGACCAGATGCTGGATGTTGGCCTTGCCCAGGTCGGCCAGGCGCGTGACGCCGCACTGGCGCATGGCCTCCAGCAGCTCGTCGTCGATCAGGCGCATCGCGGCGGCGACACCCTCCTCGCCGAACGCGCCCAGGCCCCAGATGTAGGGCCGCCCGATCGCGACGGCGTCCGCGCCCAGCGCGATCGCCTTGAATACGTCGGTCCCGCGCCGGATGCCGCCGTCGACGATGATCGGCGCCTTGCCGCCGACTGCCGCGACCACCTCGGGCAGCGCCTCGACCGTCGCGATGAGACTGTCCTCCGCGCGGCCGCCGTGGTTGGAGACGATGATGCCGTCGGCTCCGCGGCGCAGCGCAATCTTCGCGTCCTCGCCGGTCATGATTCCCTTCACCAGCAGTGGCGACTTCGTGACCGCGCGCAGGTTCGAGACATAGTCCCAGGTGAAGGCCGGCGCAGAGATGGTGCGGACCCGGCTGGTGTCGATGCCCTGGTAGTTTGGTCGCCGCAGGTTCTGGGTGGCGCGCTCGGCGGGCGTGCCGTGGCAGGCCTCGCACGGGCGGTCGTCCAGGCGGGCGAGGCGCTGCATGGTCTCGCGCCGCATGCCGCCGCCCAGCAGGTCGAGGGTCAGCACGATCGCCCCGGCCCCGGCCGCATCGGCGCGGCGGACCAGCGCCTTGGCCACCTCGATATCGCTGGTGGGATAGACCTGGAACCAGACGGGGGCGCCGCGGGCCTTGGTGACCTCCTCGATGCTGGTGGACGAGACCGTCGACAGCATCTGTAACGCTCCGCGCGCCTTGGCCGCTCGCGCGGACGCGAGCTCGCCGTCGGGATGGAAGGCGCGCTGCGCCGACAGGGGGCACAAGGCCACTGGCGAGGCGAACGTCTGCCCGAACAGGGTCACGCCGATGTCGATCCTGCTGACATCGACCAGCCGCCGCGCCCGCAGGCCCCAGCGGGAATACCCGGCGGCGTTGGCGGCCACGGTCCTGTCGTCGTGGACGCCGGTCATCAGGTAGCCGTAGTGCGCCGGCGGGATATTCCTGGCGGCCACCTCCTGCAGTTCGAACACGTTGAGGGCCTGGGCGGCGCTGGTGATCGAAGGGGCGGCCGCGCCGTCGGCCATGGCGGGTGCGGCCCAAAGGGGGCTGGCGCCCACGAACTGCAGAAAGCGCCTGCGCGCGAGCGCGCCGCCGTGAACGGACATCACCTGACTCCCCCCAACCCCGGCGGCGATCCGAACACGTTCCTCGCGTCGGCGCCAGCATCGCCGGATTGCGGGCCGCACGGTTCGCACCTAGATTTCGCCCCTTCACCCCGAGGAGCAGGCCGATGCGGCGCGCGCTGGACAATCCGACCACCCGATCTGTCCACGTCGCGAAGACCCTGCGCCATGCCCTCTCTGATCACGCTCGACGGCCTCAGCTACGTAACGCCTGACGGCCGCAGCCTCTTTGAAAACCTGACACTCGCCTTCGGGACCGAACGCACCGGACTCGTGGGGCGCAATGGCGTGGGCAAGTCCACGCTGTTGCGTGTGGTGCTGGGCGAGCTGCCGCCGACCGCGGGAGCCCTCAGCGTTCACGGGCGCTTGGGCGTGCTGCGCCAGGCCTTGATCCCGCCGCCTGGCGCTACCGTCGCGGCGCTGATGGGCGTGGACGCGGCGCTCTCGCGGCTGCGCCGTGTCGAGGCGGGCGAGGGGACCGAGGCTGACTTCGCCGAGGCCGACTGGACACTGGAGGGCCGACTTGAGCAGGCGTTGGCCGGCGTCGATCTCGCCGGTCTCGACCTCCAACGCCCGGCGGCTTCGCTCAGCGGCGGTCAGGTGACCCGGGCCTCGCTGGCGGGGCTGTTGGCCGCCGAACCTGACCTGCTGCTGCTGGACGAGCCGACCAACAACCTCGACGCCGCGGCCCGCGACCTGATTGCTGAGGTGCTGAGGACGTGGAAGGGCGGGGCGGTCGTGGTCAGCCACGACCGGACCCTGCTCCGGCAGATGGACCGGATCGTCGAACTCTCCAGTTTGGGCGCTCAGGTGTTCGGCGGCGACTACGACCTCTACGTTCAGCGCAAGGCCGAGGCCGAGAGAGCCGCCGCCCGCGAGCTGGCCGACGCCGAGAAGCAGGTGGCTCGTGTCGCCCGCGAGGTCCAGGTCGCCGCCGAGCGCAAGCAGCGCAAGGACGCCGCCGGCAAGCGCACGCGGGCCAGGAACGATGCGCCCAAGATCCTGCTCGACGCCCGCCAGCAGCGGGCCGAGACGTCGGGGGCCCGGGCTCTCCACGTGGCGGACCGCCTGCGCGCCGAGGCGTCCGAGGCGTTGGCGGACGCCGACGCCCGGGTGGAGCGCGTTCGTCGCCTGACCTTCGACCTGCCGCCGTCCGGACTGGCGCCCGGCAAGCTGGTGGCCGGAGTGGAAGACATCGCCTTTGCCTGGCCGGGCGGCGCGCCCGTGCTGAAGGGCGTTTCGCTCAGGATCGTTGGTCCGGAGCGCGTGGCGGCATCCGGCCCAAACGGGTCCGGCAAGACCACGCTGATCCGGCTCATCGCGGGCGAACTCATGCCCACGGGCGGCAAGGTCATTCGCGGCGTGAAGGCGGCGTTCCTCGACCAGCAGACCGCGCTGCTGGGCGACGACGCCACCCTGGTCGCGGCGTTCCGGCGGCTCAATCCACGGGCCAGCGAGAACGCGGCCCGCGCCGCGCTCGCGCGCTTCCTGTTCCGCAACACCGCCGCGGAGAAGCCGGTGGCGGCGCTTTCGGGCGGCGAGCGGCTGCGCGCGGCGCTGGCCTGCGTCCTGCTGGGCGACGAGCCACCGCAGCTCCTGATCCTGGATGAGCCCACCAACCACCTGGATCTCGACAGCATCGGCGCCGTCGAAGCCGCCCTGGCGGGCTACGACGGCGCCTTGCTGGTGGTCAGCCACGACCGCGACTTCCTCGAAGCCGTAGGTATCCAGCGGGAGATCGTCCTGCCCCTCAGGTCGGGGAGGGAAAGCCCGGCGTGATGACGATCTCGCCCTCCGACGCAGCCAGGCGGTGCTTGGCGATCTCCCGGTACTCCGCGGAGCCTGCCCAGGCGAGGGCGGCGTCGCGGTCCGGGAACGCGAGGATCACCAGCCGGCGCGTGTCGGGCGGACCCTCCAGCACCTCAGGGGCATCGTTCACGGCCAGGATCTGGCCGCCGTACTTGGCGAAGATCGGCATGAAGCCGGCCTCGTACTGACCGTAGCGCTCGCGGTCGTGGATCGCGATGCGGGCGACGATGTAGTGGGTCATGCGGCAGCCTTCCTGACGACGCGAAACACCGCATTGGCCCGGGCGCACGGCTGGCCGTCGGCGGTGACGAAGGCCTGCGTGAAGCATAGCGTGCCGCCCGGCTTCACGAACACCGTATCGAACTCCAGCCATTGTCCCGTGTGGGCCGAGGCCAGGAAGTCGACGGTCAGGTTCACGGTCACCAGACTGGAGACCTCGCCCAGCTTGCGCACGCACGACAGTCCCATGGCGTTGTCGGCCAGCGCCGATATCAGCCCGCCGTGGACGAAGCCGCGACCGTTGCAGTGCGGCGTGCCGACCCGCAGGCCCAAGACGACCGTGTCGCCCGAGACCCGCCGCCACAGCGGCTCCCAGGGATCGGTGACGGGACTCTTGCGGCCGTGACGCTCGAAGCCCGCCGGGACGTCGAGGAGGGCCTCCATCACACCGCTCCCGCCAACTGCGCCAGGCTGGTCAGCGTGCCGTGGCAGGCGCGCGCGGCCTCGGCGCCCTTCTGGCGGAAGTGGGCTTGGAAGAAACCCTGGTGGGTCTCGTGCTCATGGAAGTGGTGCGGGGTCAGCACCACCGAGAACACCGGCGTCTCGGTCGCCAGCTGCACCTGCATCAGCGCCTGGATCACCGTCTGAGCGACGAAGTCGTGGCGATAGATGCCGCCGTCCACCACGAATCCGGCGGCCACGATGGCGGCGTACCGGCCCGTGCGGGCGAGGGTCTGGGCGTGCAGCGGGATCTCGAAGGATCCGGGCGTTTCGAACTTCTCGATCGCCTCGGCCGGGATGCCCAGGCCGGCCATCTCGTCGACAAAGCCGGTGTACGCCTCGCGGACGATCTCGGCGTGCCAGAGGGCGTGCACGAACGCGATCCGCCCGGCCCGATAGGCGCCGTTGGCGGTGGGGAATTCCAGGGTCTTGAGTTCGGAGGTCTTCAGTTGGGTCATGGTTCGGCTCCCTTGGGAGTTTCGAGGACCACGACTCAGGGGGCAGGCCACGCATACGCAAGGCGGAGCTCCGCCTGACGCAGCTTGGCCGTTCTCATAACCGGACTATGACCGTCGGCTCCGGGATCGCACCGGCTCTGCTCGTCCTTCGCCGAAGCGAAGCGCCCGCGGGCTCGTCCCTCTCTCTTGCGAGGGGAGGGCATTACCGCCGGTGGGGAGTTACACCCCGCCCTGAGAACGTAGGCCGCCGGACGGTCCGGCAGCGAAAACCAGCATAGGCCGAAGTCGCGACATCAAACAAGTGTTTGAACAAGCCTCGCCGGGCGATCGAGATCGGGTTCCTTGGAATGGACTGCAGATCGCCACCCGATTGGCGCTTGTCGCCGCGCCATCGCCCTCGCACATCAAGGCCCAGTCAGGCGGAGCCCTTGCATGTTCGATCACCTGTCCCTTGGCGTGCGTGACCTGGGCGCCGCGCGCCGGTTCTACAACGCCTTCTTCGCCCCGCTGGGCGCCAGCATCGCCTCCGAGAAGCCCGGCGAGATCGCCTATGGGCCCGGGGGTGCGTCGGGGCTGCTCTACCTGTATTCGGTCGAGGGTGAGCGGGTCGCGGGCCTGGGCGCGCACCTGGCGTTCAAGGCCGAGACGCGGGCTGCGGTCGATGCGGCCTATGCCTCGGCCATGGCCCAAGGCGCGACCGCGATCCGCGTCGCCGGCCCGCATCCTGATATCGCCCCCGACTACTACGGATGCGTGATCCTGGATCCCGACGGCAACAAGCTGGAGATCGTCGCCGGGACGATGCACTGACGCGTCGGTGGGGGGCTAGGCGCGCCGGTTGAGGGTGATCGCCGTGGCCACGGTCGATGACGACGGGTTCTGCGTGCCGGCGGCGCCGTAGGAGACAGCCTTGGTGCGCTGGCTGGCGACCTCGTCGGCGATGCACTTCACAAGGCCTTCGGTGACCGTCCGGGCCGCCTCGATGGCGCGGCCCTGGCGGGCCAGCACGGCGTCGAAGGCCTCGGTGGCGCGGATCAGCCGCGTGCGCGAGGCGAGTGGCGCGCCTTCGACCAGGCGGGTGTCGGCCCGGACCCGGGCGCTCTCGTGGCGATAGAGGTTGGCCAGGCGCGCGGTCTCTTCCAGCAGGCTCGCGGCGTCCTGTGGCCGGCGGTCTTCGAAGGCCTGGGCCTGGGCGGCGATCAGCTGGGTCAGGCGCTCGGTCAGGATGACGAGCTGTTCGACGCGGTCGTCGGCGCCGTTCGCGGCGATGGCCATCAGGTGAGCCCCTGCATCTTGAGCATTTCGCGCTGGATGGTGTCCGCCAGGCCGATGCCGCCCTTCTTGGCCATCTGCTTGCCCATGGCGTCGGTCATCAGAGAGCGGAACATCTCCTCGCCGTGGCCGCCGCCGAAGGGCCCGTCGGTCTTCACGCCTTCGAACATCTGCTGGAACATGAACGAGAGGAACTGGCCTTCGAACTTCTCGGCCGTTTCCTTGGCGCGGGTGCGGATGCGTTCCACGGCTTCGGGGTCGGTCGCCGTCGGCTGGATCTTCGATAGGTCGGTGGTCGGAACCGGCCGCAGCAGCGTGGGCGAGAGGGTGGTCGGCGAGATCAGATCGCTCATCACATCACCTCGATTTCGGCCTGCAGCGCGCCCGCCGCCTTGATGGTCTGGAGGATCGAGATCATGTCGCGCGGCGTGACGCCCAGGGCGTTGAGACCGGCGACCAGGTTCGACAGCGAGGTCCCGCTCCTTACGGTGAGGAACTGCTTGCCCTTCTCTTCCTCGACCGAGACGTCGGACTGCGGGATCACCGCGGTCTCTCCGCCGCGCGAGAAGGCGTTGGGCTGGCTGACGGCGGGCTGCTCGCGCACGGTGATGGTCAGGTTGCCCTGCTGGATCGCCACGGTGGAGACGCGCACCGCGTCGCCCATCACGATCACGCCGGCGACCTCGTCGATCACCACCTTGGCCGGCGAGTCCGGCTCGACCGCCAGGTTCTCGATCTGGGCCATGAACTGCACGATGTTCTGGCCGTCGGCCGGACGGACCGCGACGATCGTCGGGCTTTCCGCCCGGGCCGTGCCCGGGAACGCTTCGTTGATGACGTCGGCGACGCGGCGGGCCGTGGTGAAGTCGGGATTGCGCAGTGTCAGGCGCATCTGGCCCATGGCGGCCAGCTGGAAGCGGACCTCGCGCTCGACGATCGCGCCGCCGGCGATGCGGCCCGCGGTGGGCACGCCCTTCAGCACGGTCGAACCCGAGGCGCCGCCGGCGCTGATCGAGCCGGTCTGCACGGTGCCTTGCGCCGCGGCATAGGCCTCGCCGTCGGCGCCCAGCAGCGGCGTGACCAGCAGGGTCCCGCCCAGCAGGCTCTTGGCGTCGCCCATGGCCGAGACTGTCGCGTCGATCTGCGAACCCGGCGCGGCGAAGGCCGGCAGCTTGGCGGTGACCATCACCGCGGCCACGTTCTTCGTGTTGAGGTTGGCGTCGCGGACGTTGACGCCCAGCCGCTCCAGCATCGCCTCGAGGCTCTGCTTGGTGAAGGGGGCGTTGCGCAGCGCGTCCCCCGTGCCGTTCAGGCCCACGACGATGCCGTAGCCGATCAGCTGGTTCTCGCGAACGCCTTCGAACTCGACGATGTCCTTGATCCGCGATTTGGCGAACGCAGGGCCCGCGATCAGGCTGGCGGCGAGGAGCAGGGCGGAGAGGAGACGCATCGGCGACCTTCGGGCACAGAGTTCGCCGCCATCTCGCGAGAACCGTGCCAGTCGAAAAGTTGTGGAAAATCAGCTTTCCGACGCCGTGGGCGGCAAGATCGACTAGGCAGATTCCTCCACCCGTTAACCATGCTGCAAGTTTGGCCGGTCAATCTCGGTCGTGAGTTTGTGAGGCCGAGCGCGTCCAACATGAAGGTCACCGGAACAGGCGGTCTGTCGCAGACGTCGGGCGCCAAGCCGGCGCGCGGGGCGGCGAGCGGCGGCGGCTTCCAGATCAGCAGCGTCAGCGCGCCCGCGGCCCCGACCCAGGTCTCCACCGTTTCGAACGTCTCGGGCGTGATGGGCGTGGAGGCCCTGCTGGCGCTGCAGGACATCGAATCGCCCACCGAGCGCCGGCGGCGGTCCGTCGGACGGGCCGGCCGCATGCTGGACGAGCTCGACAAGCTCAAGGTGGCGCTGCTGGGCGGCGAGCTCTCGCACGCCCAGCTGGACCAGCTGGCCCGCGCCGTCCGCGAGCAGCGTGCGGCCACCGACGATCCCAAGCTGGAAGCGGTGCTGGACGAGATCGAGACCCGCGCCGCGGTCGAACTGGCCAAGTTCGAAATGGCAAGCCGTGGAACCTAAGTTCGCCCAGCTCATCGGCGACGTTGAATCCGGCGGGCGATATGCCTATACAGCCCGCGCGTGTCTCAGGGTGTCCAGGGGCGTGAGGTTTTCATGAAGACAGCCGCTGTACTGGCTGATGATGCGAGCTACCGTCCTTCCGAGGACGAGGAGTTCATGAACGAGCGTCAGCTTGAGTATTTCAAGCAGAAGCTCAACGCATGGAAAGAGGACATCCTCCGCGAATCTCGCGAGACGCTGTCGCACCTCCAGAAGGAAACTGAGAACCATCCGGACCTTGCGGACCGGGCGTCCTCGGAGACTGACCGCGCTCTTGAGCTCCGCACGCGCGATCGTCAGCGGAAACTGATCTCCAAGATCGACGAGGCTTTGCGCCGGATCGAGGAGAACTCGTACGGCTACTGCGAAGAGACTGGCGAGCCGATCGGCCTGGCGCGTCTCGAAGCCCGCCCGATCGCGACGCTGAGCCTGGAAGCCCAGGAGCGGCACGAGCGCCGCGAGCGCGTCCACCGCGACGACTGAGGCCGCAGAGCCACCGGAAACCCGTAGCGTCGCCCGCTGGGCTTCGCCAACCTGCGGCGACGCCTGAGTCGGGGCGGCTTTGCCGTTCACACTCGGTCAGCCTATATATGCTCAAAGTGAGCATTACCCGGGACGGGAGCGATCGGTGACCCAGGCGTTCCATTCGATCCATACGCACGGCTTCGTCCGTGCGGCGGTGTGCACGCCGTCGGTGCTGCCGGGCGATCCCGGCTTCAATGCCGCCGAGACCCTGCGCATGGCGCGGGAGGCCGATGTCGAGTCCTGCGATCTGGTGCTGTTCCCCGAACTGGGGATCTCGGCCTACGCCATCGACGACCTGTTCCTGCAGGACGCGCTGCAGAAGCGGGTGGAGGCCGAGATCGCCGGGCTGGTCGCCGCCAGTGCGCGGTTGAAGCCGGTGCTGATCGTGGGCGCGCCGCTGGTTCATAACGGGCGGCTCTACAACTGCGCCGTCGCCATCTCGCGGGGCCGCATCCTGGGCGTGGTTCCGAAGAGCTTCCTGCCCAACTACCGGGAGTATTACGAGAAGCGCTGGTTCGCGCCGGGCGTCGGCGTCACCGGGCTGACCATGCGGCTGGCGGGGCAGGACGCCCCGTTCGGCACGGACCTGGTGTTCGAGGCGCAGGACCTGGCCGACTTCGTCTTCCACCTGGAGATCTGCGAGGACTTCTGGGCGCCGCAGCCGCCGTCGACGGCGGGGGCCATGGCCGGGGCGCTGATCCTCTGCAACCTGTCGGCGTCGAACATCGTGGTGGGCAAGGCCGACGACCGCGAGACCCTGTGCGCCAGCCAGTCGATGCGCTGCCAGGCGGCCTATCTCTACTCGGCCGCGGGGCCGGGGGAGAGCACGACCGACCTGGCCTGGGACGGCCAGGCCTCGATCCATGAGCTGGGCCGAAGGCTGGCGCAGACCGACCGCTTCCCGGCGAAGTCCGAGATGGCGATCGCCGACATCGACGTGGGCCGCCTGCGCCTGGAGCGCCTGCGCACGCCCACGTTCAACGACGCAGCGGCCGCGGCCGGCCATCCGGAGAAGGCGTTCCGCCGTATCCGCTTCGAGCATCAGCCGCACTTCGACGACGTGGGGCTGGTGCGGCCGCTGGACCGCTTCCCGTTCGTGCCCGACGACCCGGCGCGCCTCGACAAGGACTGCTACGAGGCCTTCAACATCCAGGTCCACGGGCTGGTGAAGCGCATCCAGTCGACGAAGTCGAAGCACCTGGTGATCGGGGTCTCGGGCGGGCTGGATTCGACCCATGCGCTGCTGGTGGCCGTGCGCGCCTTCGACGCCGTGGGCCTGCCGCGCAAGAACATCCTGGCCTTCACGATGCCCGGCTTCGCCACCAGCGACGGCACCAAGTCCAATGCCTGGGCGCTGATGAACAGCCTGGGGGTCACGGGGCAGGAGATCGACATCAAGCCGACGGCGCGGTTGATGCTGGAGGAGATGGGCCACCCGTTCGCCAACGGCGAGCCGGTCTACGACATCGCCTTCGAGAACGTGCAGGCGGGGCTGCGCACCGACTACCTGTTCCGGCTGGCCAACCAGCGGGCGGCCTTCGTGCTGGGCACCGGCGACCTGAGCGAGCTGGCGCTGGGCTGGTGCACCTATGGCGTCGGCGACCACATGAGCCACTACAACGTCAACGGCGGGGTGGCGAAGACGCTGATCCAGCACCTGATCCGCTGGGTGGTGAAGACCCAGCCGCTGGACGAACAGGCCAAGGCGACCCTGCTGTCGATCCTGGGCACCGAGATCTCGCCCGAGCTGGTGCCGGCCGGCGCCGACGGGGCGATCCAGTCGACCCAGGCCAAGGTCGGGCCCTACGAACTCCAGGACTTCAACCTGTTCCACATCACGCGCTTCGGGCTGGCGCCGTCCAAGGTGGCCTTCCTGGCCTGGCACGCCTGGCGCGACGTGAAGACCGGCCAGTGGCCCGAGAACTTCCCCGACGAGGCGCGCAACGCCTACGACCTGGCGACCATCAAGAAATGGCTGTCGCTGTTCCTGTTCCGCTTCTTCGAGATCAG